>NZ_JBHWES010000136.1:0-11033 GCF_042734105.1 Streptomyces sp. NPDC059679
GCGCGGGCTGCGGTCGCTGGCGCTCCCTTGCGCGTGCCCCGGGGGGCTCCTCCGGACGCCCGCCCCCCGGGGACCGGGGGACGGGCTGAAGTCCGTTGTGGTGAAGGCGAGTCCACCTCGCCGTCGTCGGCCGCCGGCACCGTCGTGGCCAGGGCGAGGGGCTGAGGTCGAGGAGGGCCAGGAGGAGCTGGAGCCAGTGGTCGAAGCGCGGGCCGGCCCAGGGCTGGGGGAGGGGAAAAGCGGCTGGCTAGGACGGGGTCGGCCGGGCCCGGACATCCTCTAAAGGATCATGGAACTTCCGAGAAAAACCCTGGGCAGACCCCCCTTTTTGACTTCCCGAATCCGGTCTAGTACTGGTAATATTGAGCTTGTTGGAAGGGGGTGGCATCCCGAACAACAAGAACCACTCGAAACCCACACCACACGGAGGCAGGGCAATGACCGCCACTCGGTACAGGGAATGGGCCGAAGGCGACCGCGTTCAGGTGTCGAGCGAACATGCGATCAACACCAACGGCTGGGCGGGGACGGTCCGCAAAGGCACCTCTGGTGATTGGGGGTGGATCGTCGGGGTCGAACTGGATGGCCTGTACGGCCTTACCTGGTACGCCCCGGACGAGTTGATCCCGGAAGCGTCCAGCGTCAGCGCGTGAGCCCAGCGGAGGGACGGCCCCAGGCCGGTGCCCTCTTCTACCCCCGCCGGGGCGGCGGATGGCACCGCTGCCCCGGCCCCTCGAAACCCCACCAGCGCGAGAGAGGCCCCGAAAATGACCACCAACGCCGCCCCCACGTTCGCCGTGTACGGCCGCATCATCGACACCACGCCGCTGTACCACGCGGTGTGTGATCACTGCCCGCAGTGGCTCGGCCCGGTCACCGCCGACTTGGCACAGCACGTGTGGGACGTTCGGCAGCACGCGGCGAAGCACCCCGCGCCCCCCGCCCCCGTCCGGTGGATTTCCGGCAGCGTCGCGCCCCGCCGTGCGACACGCAGTGAAGAGGTCGGGCAGGTGCCGGTCTATCGCGTGATCTGCGACGAGTGCGGCCCCCGGTACACGAGCGTGGGCGGCACTGACCGCGACCAGCTCGCCCAGTACATCGCGCTGCACACCGCCGTGCATGAAGCCGCCCACCGGGTGGCCACAGAGGGGAGCATTGAGGCAGTGCGCGCCCATCAGGCAGCCGTCGAGGCCGACCCCGGCCGCGGGACCTACTGAACGACCACCGGGGCGGCGGGACGCGCCGCCCCGGACCGCCAGTCAGCGGCGGGGAGCGACGGCCGCCCGTCCGTACCGCGCGCCGTGCGCCGGCCCCAAGGGGGCAGAGCCATCGCGGCGACGGCCGCACATCTTCAGCGCCACCCGGCGCGCATCCAGGATCGCGACGACTGCCGCCATGATCACGACCGCGAGTGCCTTGCCGACCCGTGGCCCGCGCCGCACCGCTACCGGGCGGAAACGCTGACCATCGCGGAGCGCGACCGCACCGACAGGCCCCGGGCCCTGGCGCGGCCGCGCCCCACGGTGGTCACGGACCGCCACGGGCGACGGATCGTCACCCGTGGCCGAGACCGTGCGCCGCTACGTCTCGGCACCCCCCAACGGTGGTGCCCCACCCCACTGAGAGGAAGCTCCATGACCGAACTGACCACGCTGCCCCACACCGGCCTCGAAGTCCCCCATGACCGCTACACCCTCGCCGACTTCCAGCAGACGGAAATGCGCTGCGGTATCGCCTACAGCGCGACCGTCAACGAGGGCGGCCGCTGCGTGGGAGTCATTGAGAACCAGGGCGACGGCGGCGGCACCTGGTTCTACCCAGCGACCGCCGCAGACCGCCGCGCCGTCCACGAGTTCGCCGCCACCTGCCGCATGGACGGTGAACCCCTGTCCGAAGAGAGGGTGATGGACCGCCTCATCGACGAGCACGAGATGGCCGGGGAAGTCGAGAAGTGCGCGCGTCAGCGCAAGAGCCTGCTCCGCGCGCTCGACGAGGACGGACAGATCGGCGTTACCGTCGCCGTCGGCGCCCCGCCGGTCTGGCTCACCCGCGCCGACTCCCCGTTCCTGTCCCGGATCGCCCGCAAGCTGAAGGCCAGCGACCCCGACGTGAGCGCCTGGGAAGTCTGGACCGGCGACCAGTGGGCGCCGCTCAATCTCCCCGCCATCCCCGACTGAAAACCCCAGCTCAACGCCCCTTTTCACACTTGAGGAGCAGGGCTAAAGCTGGTAATATTGGACTTGTTGGAAGGGGGTGGCACCCCGACCGGCACCACCACTCGAAACCCGAACCGGAAGGCACCGTCATGGCTGCGTACGTCGACCTCGAAGACCCCTGCCCCGACTGCGGCGCGGACGAGGGCGAGTCCTGCGACCCCGAGTGCGAGAACTACGACGAGGAGCTCGACGGGTACACCCGCGAGATCGAAGCCCCCTCGCAGTACGAGGAGCCGGTCCCGCCCGGCTGGTAGAGGCCAGCGCTCCGGGGGCGGCGGATGGCACCGCCGCCCCGGCCCCTCTCGAAACCCCACCCACGGAGGAACCATGAAGTACACGCTGGTGCACACCTTCCCCGACGGCACCGAACGGCCCGTGTCCGCGCCGCTGCCCACGATCGGCAAGGCCGCCGCCCTGGCCGCCCGATCGCTCCACGACAACCGGCGCGCGGCCAAGGACGAGGCGGCCGCATTCGCGGACTACCTGGCGACGATGCCTGTCGGGAAGCCCCTCACGCACTGGCCGTCCGGATACGCCGCCCGCATTGAGTGCGCCGAGACGATCGCGGCCCCAGACCCGGGCTCTCTGCGCGTCACCAAGGCCCGGAAGGGCACCTACCTCGGCATCGAGGCGGAGACGTGGGAGGTGCGCACCGGCGGCCCCTTCTCTCTCCGGACGGTCTACCGGCGATGGGTCGCTGACGGTCAGCACTGGGTCACCAACGACCCCGTCATGCTCAACAACGGGAGCTTTTACACGGGCGGTGGCCCACAGCCGCACACGGCCGGAGACCTCTATGCCCGGACCATCCGAGGAGACGGCCGCAAACGCCCCTTCTACATCCTGGCCCCGGAGCGGCAGCTCCCCCAGGACGCCCCCACGGACCAGCTCCTTCTGCCCGCGAAGTAACCGGCAGGCGAAGGCCCCGGCGAAAACACCGCCAGAAGAGACCCCCTGACCGGACCCCGGTCCGCCCTGCCCGGGGCGGCGGTTGGCACCGCCGCCCCGGCACCGCTCGAAACCCACGCCCGACGAGAGGAAGAACCCTTGACCACGACCACCACCAAGCCTGCCGACGAGCGTTACGAGATCGGCGTGCGCGACGCCAGCGGCCGCTACCCCGTAACCGTCGACGGCCAGCCCGGCGGCGACATCCACCGCTTCCACGGCGAGTGGTACGCCCGCCCCCACGGCCACACCGAGGAAAGCCGCCACGACGACCGGCACAAGGCCGCCGCACACCTGGCCGACCTGGTCGACTCCGGCGCCATCGACCCCGCGGCCACCCCGGCCAAGACCCCGGCCGCCGCGCAGGGCATCGTCCCGTGGCTGTCCCCGCGCCTGAAGCCGACCCGGCGCAACATCCTGAGCGCGGGCATCGCGCTCGCCCGCGTCGCCGAACTCGCCTGGCTTCCGGAGGACGAGGACGGGAACACCACCGGTTACCCGGGATCTGACAACCCCTGGATGCTGAAGTGCCTCCTGTCGGGCCACTACGTCATGCGCTGGTGGTCGCACCTGCGCGGCCGCAACGGCGACAACACCCCCCGGCCCGAGTACCGGCACAAGGGGTGCATCGACTTCGAGGACCAGGCCGGGAAGGTCGCCGCCCTGGTGGGCGAACCCCCCATCAGCTGCCCCTGCCGAGAGGTCACCCACCCGACCACGGCCGAGGACGTCAAGCAGCTGCTCGCCCGCGCCGAGCGCGCCCGCAAGGCCGACGACGCAGACACCCTGCGGACGCTGCTGACGCAACTGCTCGCACCCTGCCCCGCCAGCAGCGCCCGCGCCGAGTCCATGAAGACCTTCCTGCCCAAGCCCAAGCCCAAGAACTGACCGACCCGACCCGGTGGGGCGGCGCGGCCGCCGACAGAGCGACCAGGACGCCGAGGAAGCCGGGCAGTCCTCTTTGTTCTGACCCCCGGCCGGGCCGGCGCCACCGGCGCAGGCCCGGCCCCTCCCGCTCCCGGGCCCGGTGGCGGGACTCCGCCGCCCCGGGGAACGACCGCAGCTAGAACCCCTGCTCAAGGGCCCCATTCCACTAGGAGATCTGGGCTCAAGCTGGTAATATTGAACTCGTTGGAAGGGGGTGGCACTCCGACCGACACCACCACTCGAAACCCATCACCGGAGGTATCCGTGAGCACCTCAGCCGAGCAGACGGCCGCCGCACGCCCCACCGGCATCGCACAGCACATCGCCGATGTCGTGATCAACCTGGTGCGCTTCCTCGGCCCCGACCCGGCCGCCATCGTCCGCAAGGACCGCCCGCAGAACTGACCAGCTCGCCCCGGGGGCGGCGGATGGCACCGCCGCCCCCGCCTCACCCGCTCACCGTCGAACTGGAGAAACCCATGAGCCGACCCGTCCCTCACCGCGCCGTACTCAACATCTTCCACCTGCTCCGCCGAGTCGAGCCCACCGCCGCCGTCGTCGGCACCACGGAGGTAGCCCGCATCGGCGGACTGGTCTTCACCCTCTCGCTCGCGCCCACCATCGTGCACGGCCGCTACCAGGGCCTGCACCTCACCGCCATCAGCCCCGCCGTGGGCGAGCTCGCCACAACCCTGCTGTCCTTCGAGGAGTACAAGGTCACCACCGGCACTGGTGCAGCCCGGCGCCGTCTTCACCACCTTGACGAGTACAACGCGGGCGACCTCATCAGTGGCGTCTCAACGGACGCTCTGGAGAAGGCCGTCGCCGCCTTCACCGCGACTTTCACGGAGCCCGCCCCAGCCGTGAACTGACCCGCCCCGGCCGGGGCGGCGGATGGCACCGCGCCCCGGCCCCTCTCGAAACCCGAACCGAACCGGAAGGAACCCGTGACCACCCCGTACACCGTCAACGACGCCAAGCTGAACGACGCGCTCGACGACGCCCACGAGCGCATCCAGCGCGCCGATGACCGGCTGACCCGCGTCGCGTGCGCGCACATTGCCGCCGCCGTCCGCGACGTCCTCACCGTCCACGAGCCGGCCGCGCCGTTCGACGCCATGCACCTCCGTCTGACCGGGCACCTCGGCAGCGACGTGCTGAGCACCGACGGCACGTACTGGACCGCCAGCGGAGAGGAGCGCCGCATCAAGGTCTTCGACCTGATGGGCGGTCTGCTCGGATGGGTCAACCAGCTGAACTACGGCAACAGCCACGTCTGGCGGCCCATGTGCGAGCAGGAGGGGATGGTCAGGGAAGGGGTCGGCTACCGGCTCGACCTCGCCCAAGCCGCGCAGCTCCCCGACGAGGTCCACACCTCGCCCCGGGTCGCCGAGATCCGCGACCGCCTGGCCGCGACCCGCAGGCCCTGGAGTGCCGAGGAGATCGTTACCGACCGCCAGGGCGGCATCGTCATCAGCGGCGACCTCGAGGCCGTGCACACCGACTTCGTCGTCAGCGACGCGGACGACCTCAAGGTGGCCGAGATCGCCATCAACCACGACGGCCCCGAGGACACGGAGACGCCCGCCGAGGACCTCGCGGCCGCCCGCGCGAACACCGCGCTCATCACCCACGCCCCCCAGGACCTGGTGTTCCTCCTCGCCTATCTCGACCACCTGGCCGGGGGAGAGGACGCCGAGGCCGCACACCTGCGCGGGTACTGCGCAGACTGCGGCACCGCGCTCTACACCTCCACCGCGTCCGAGACCCCGGCCGCGCTGGACGGCACCACCGAGTGCACGGGCAGCCGTCTCAGCTTCCTCAACCTCGGTCTCCAGCACGTTCTGAAGGTCTGAACCGCCGGGGGCGGCGGATGGCACCGCCGCCCCCGGGCACCGCTCGAAACCCGACCAACACAGGAGGACCGCCGTGACCGGCATCCGCTACACGCCTGACAGCGTCCTGATCCCGACCACCCCCGGCGCCCTGCTGGAGTGGGCCGCCGCCCACATCACCCACGTCGGGATCTACCAGAGCCGCTACAGCCTCTACAGCGGCCCCGGCCGCCTCGCCCACCGCCGATGCTCCGTCGGCGGCGCGCTCGACGTCGCCGCCGGCCGCGACCGCATGACCCCCGACCGCACGTACGACATGGGCGCCATCGCGGCCGTCCTCGAGGAGGCGTACCGCGTCCTCGCGGACCACCTGAACGGTGCCCCCGTTCCCCCCCAAGACGCCGACCCGAAGAAGTGGCGCCGGGTGATCGTCCACCAGTGGAGCCTGGCCCCCTGCCGCACCGCCCAGGAGGCGGCCGCCGCGCTGCGCGAGGCGGCCGAGCTCGCCGACGCCGCGCACCGTCTCTTCTGAACGCCCCCTGACCGGGGCGGCGGTTGGCACCGCCGCCCCGGCCCCCTCGAAACCCGAACCCACCAGGAGGAGAACCCGACTGTGCACACCAGCACCTTCCCCGCCGCGAACCTGACCGAGGAGACCAGCACCGTCCGGTGCCCCGGCTGCGGACTCGACAAGCCCACCGTCTCCGGCGCCGTCATCGACCACCGGCCCACCCGCACCGCCACCGCCGACTGCCCAGGCAGCGGCGCCCGTCGCCGCACCGACGCCGAGCGCGCCGACGACGCCCACACCTGGACGCAGGCCCTGGCCACCGGCGAGTGGGGGCAGATCCTCGGAGCACTCCAGGCAAAGGCCGAGGCCGACGCGCAGCGCCCGCCGGCACTGCCGGACCCCGCCCCAGCTCCGGCCCCGGCGAACCCCGAACCCTTCGACGAGGAGGAGTTCGCCACCCGCGCCGTCGCCGCCGCCATCGCGGCGCACGACGAGCAGCTCAGCCTCTTCGACCGCACCGCCGCCGTCCGGCCCGCCGACCGGCCCGAGCGCCGAGCCCGGCGCCGCCGCCGCACCCCGGCGCAGGCCCTGGGCACCGATGCGAAGTGGGCGATCCTGCACTTCCGTCGCGGCACCAACCGGTTCGCGATCCCCGACGACCTGCTGCCGCAGTCCACCCCCGAGCAGACGGCCGCCGCGGAGGCCGAGGGCGCCATCCACTTCGACCTCACCGAGCCCCGCACCGATGCCCGCGATGTCCTCGCGCCGCCCGCCATCGGCCGCCCCGTATTGGTCATCCCGTGCAGCGCCGCCAAGAAGCCCCTGCCCGAGGGCGTCGATGAACTTCCCGCCGCCCAGCTCTACACCGGCCCGTATTTCACGAAGTGCTTCGAGGCCGCCCAGGCCATTCCTGGCGGAAGGGTCGTCATCGTCAGTGCCAAGTACGGGCTGATCACCCCGGACACCCTGATCGCCCCGTACGAGAAGCGGCTGGACCCGCGAACCGTCGACCACGCCAAACACCGCGCCCAGGCGGCCGCCATGGGCCGGGCCCTGCCCCACGCCCCCGAGGTGATCGCGCTCGCCGGCAAGGACTACGCCGACGCCGCGGCGGCGGTCTGGCCCCACGTGCTGCGCCCCCTCGCCGGGGCCGGCATCGGTACCCAGCTTCAGCGGCTCACGCGCATCGCCGCGTCCGACGACCCACGGGCCACCGCCCTGGACTACGCCGCCCAGGCAGCCGAGCAGTAAACGGCGGCCGCGCCGACAGGCGCCAGTCGCTTCCCGCCGTACGACCGCCCGACGGCCCGCGCGCCGTCGGGCGACGACCGCACCCCGCAGCATCCCCCGGCGCGCAGCGACCCCCGCCGCGCCGCCGTTCCGCGCACCCCTACACGAGAAGGAGAACCCCTGTCCACGCCCGTCTTCCTCCCCCTGGAGGTGGTCAAGCCCCGGCCCTTCGGCGGCCGCCCGATGCGCGACGTCGTCCAGGAGCTGCTCGACGAGATACGTGAGCTCTACCAGGCCGACGACGTGCCATGGGTCGTCGGCTACTCCGGCGGCAAGGACTCAACCCTGGTCCTCATGCTGGTCTGGATGGCGCTGGCCGGCCTGCCCATCGAGCAGCGCACCAAGACGGTGTACGTCATCAGCACCGACACGCTGGTGGAGAACCCCGTTGTCGCCGCCTGGGCGAACCGGTCGCTGGACGCGATGCGGGCCGCAGCCGCCGAGCAGGATCTACCGATCGAGCCGCACCGCCTCACGCCGAAGACCGAAGACACGTTCTGGGTCAACCTGATCGGCCGCGGCTACGCCGCCCCCCGGCCGAAGTTCAGATGGTGCACCGAGAGGCTCAAGATCAGGCCTTCCAACGACTTCATCCAGCGTGTGGTCAGCCAGCACGGCCAGGTGATCCTCGTCCTCGGCATCCGCAAGACCGAGAGCCAGGCCCGCGGCCGCGCGATGCGGCGCCACGAGAAGGGCCGCGTCCGCGACCGGGTCAGCCCGCACGGCAGCCTTCCCAACAGCCTCGTCTACAGCCCCATCGAGGCGTTCACGACCGATGAGGTCTGGATGGCGCTCATGCAGTACCGCAACCCCTGGGGGCACTCCAACAAGGACCTCCTGGCGATGTACCGGGGAGCCTCCGCCGACAACGAATGCCCACTCGTAGTGGACACCTCCACCCCGAGCTGCGGAGACAGCCGCATGGGCTGCTGGACCTGCACGATGGTCGAGCACGACAAGAGCCTGGCCGCGATGGTCACCAACGACGAAGAACTGCACTGGATGGAGCCGTTGCTCGATCTGCGCGACGCGCTCGACATCGAGGACGACCGGCACCTGCGAGATTTCCGCCGGATGAACGGATCACTCCTCATCCACCGTGACCGCCTAGTCCACGGGCCCTACCTCCAAAGCGCGCGGGAGGACTGGCTGCGCCGCCTGCTACGCGCCCAGACCTGGATTCGGGCGAAGGGTCCGGACTACGTCCGCGACCTCACCTTGATCACGCTCGACGAGCTACACCTGATCCGCCGCATCTGGGTCTTCGACAAGCACGAGATCGAGGACAGCCTGCCGCTGATCTACGAGGAGGAGACCGGCGAACCGTTCCCCGGACGCACGCTGGACGAGTCCATCAGCTTCAACGCGGCACAGTCGATGATCGAAGTTCTCCGCGAAGTCTGCGGCGAGGACGAGCAGCACTACTTCCTGGCCCGCGCCCTGCTGGAAACCCACCGCACCTACAACACGATGCAGCGCCGGGCCGGCCTGCTCGGCGCCCTGGAAGACGTCCTGAAGAAACACAGCTTCGACGACGAGGAGCAGGCCCTGGCGTTCGCCCAGTCGCGCCGCGCCGCGCAATCCGCCCCCGAGGGACAGCAGCCACTGTTCTGACCACGACCACGGGCCGCCGCCAATCACCAGCGGCGGCCCGCGCCGGCACCCATTCCGGCATCCGACTTCCCACCCACGGCCCAAGTGCGGTATTTTTTTCAATGTTGGCTAGGGTGGCGCCTGGCCGGCATCACCTGCTGCACCTCGAAACCCCTTACCAAGGAGCACCACACCGATGATCCCCAACGGAATCACCCCTGCCGACGACCAGATCGCGGCCGACATCTTCGGCGTCAGCATCGGCTACTGGCAGGACACCAAGCACTGGGAGAAGATCCGCGGCTTGAAGCTGCTCAACCGTCCGGGCAGCCGCCGGCGCATCTACTCCAAGGAGCAGCTGCTGGCCGCGCACGCGGAGGAGGAGCGCGCCAAGGCCGTCAACGAGCAGCCCAAGTACGACCTCCCCCCGGTGCCGGCCGGAGAGCACCCCGACGACCTGCTCGACCTGGAGGAGTCCCTCTACGCACTCCCCGAGGAGAAGCGCGTCACGCTGAGCACCTGGAAGGGATACAGGTACGGCACCAAAACCCAGCTCCCTGACCCCGACTTCAACCTCGGCGGCAAGGAGGTCGACGGCGAGACCGCCGGCGGTGAGGACTTCTGGCTCCGGCGGACCATCCTCGACTGGGCTGCCAACCGCCGAGGCCGCGGCAACCCCAAGGGCCGTCCGGTCGGCCGGAAGGAATCGCAGTCCCGTCCGCCGAACCCGCAGGCCGAGGAGCGCAGGAAGCGGGCCCGTCAACTGCTGAACGAACACCCCACCACCCTCACGGCGAAGATGCTCGCCGAGGACCTCGGAATCCACCCGGTCCACGCGGAGCGAATCCTGCGCGCGGCACGTCTGGACATGGTCATCAACCTCCTGAAGGACCAGCCGGAGCTGACCGTCGAGGACGTTCAGCGCGAGACCGGCCTGCATGTCACCTCGCATGCCCGCAAGCTGCTCGACGAGGCCCGCAAGGCCGGCACCGACGCGCAGTGAACCCCCGCCCGTCGGGCCCTGGCAGGATGAAGATCGCCAGAGCAGGACGAGCGGGGGAGCGGCAGCGTGGGGAGGGGCATCGAGCGAGCGCTGGAGTACGTCGCCGAGCGCAGCATCCTGGTGCCGCACGGATGCCGATACTGGGTCAGGAGCCTGACGACGGACGGCTATGCGAAGGCCGTCGTGACCGAAGCCGGTCGCGAACGCACCGTGCGGGTGCACCGGTGGCTGATGGAGCTGTTGCACGGCCCGCTCCCACCACGCACGATCACGGCACACAGCTGCAACGAGTCCCTGTGCGTCGAGCTCGACCACCTGTCGAACGCTACCCAGCGCACGAACATGCGGCAGATGGCGAACCAAGGACGCGCGGCCGGCCGGGCGCACCTCGGCTACGCCGACACCCGCGGCTCCCTGGGCCGCGCGCAGGCCATCCAAGCCGCCCTCCGCGACGGGCTGGACCTGGACGCGCTCGCCGCCGCGATGCTCGCGGGCGAGGCACGCCCGCTCGTCCGCGCGGCCCTGGCGAACGGATACGACCCGGAGGCGTACCTCGCCGCCGTACGCGCGTCCGATCCGAGCTCCGCGCTCGTACCGCTCTTTCCAGCGGAGGCAGCCGAGGAGGCCCCCGCCGGACCGAAGGACGGACAGATGCCGTTGTTCTGAGACGCACCAACGCCGAAGGCCCCGCGCGTGGATGGGTACCCATC
>NZ_JBHWES010000137.1:0-10193 GCF_042734105.1 Streptomyces sp. NPDC059679
CCCTCGCGCGGCCCCCAATCTATTCTCCCCGCCCGCATTGCCCCTGCGGCGCCACTGTGGGGGGTCGGGGGCCGCGGATATCGGCCCCGGACCCCACTCGTCCAACCTAGGAGAGGCAACCGCCCATGAGCGACACCTCCGCTCTGGATGCCGCGAAGATCGGCATCCGCATGGTCACCCGGGACCTGGGGGCCCGCGCGCTGCCCGGGGCATGCGTCCTGTACGTCCCCAGCGTCCTGGCCGAGGCCGCCGACCTGCTCGCCAAGATGTACGAGGTGGGCCAGGACCACGGCATCGCCCCCGAGGACTGGGCCGCCGTCATCAGCCTGCCCACCGGCGTGGTGGACGCCCTGGCCGCCCGCTACTGCTCCCGCGTCGAACTCACCAGTAACGAGCTGCACACCGCCCGGGACACCCTGATCGGGGAACTGAGCACCAAGGGCATCACCGTCCGGCCCGGCCTGCGTATCGCCGTCGACCCTCCGGCCAGCGGGCCGCGCTTCGGGTACCAGGGCCGGGAGGCCCCCCTCTCCCTCGCACTCACCAGCGGGGGATGGGACATCCGCGTCGACGAGCCCGCCAGCGACCGCCCCCATCCGATCGCCGCCCCCGCCACCGAGGAGGGCGCCCGCGAGGTCGCCGAACTCGTCCGCAAGATCCTTTGCGGCGAGGCCCCCAACCCGTTCGCCAGCCCGGCCGTGAAGGAGCCCAGCGCATGACCGAGACCCCCACCCAGCGCCGTGTCCTGCTCCCCGATGACGAAAACTGGCTGGCCCTGTTCATCAACATGGAGGAGCCCCTTCTCCAGCAACTCACCCTGAACACCCGCGCAGCCCGCGCCGGGGAACAGGACGTGTGGCAGATGCCCGAGGACCTGGACGGCGCCGCCGCCCACGACGCATGGGGACGCCTCTTCCAAGCCCTGCCCAAGCCGCTGCGGCACACCGCCACGAACACCGGCCGCTACGTCCCGAGCAACGCCCGGCCCGTCGGCCAGTACACCCTCTACGCCCCCGACGGACGTTGGGAGCACACCACGCTGTACCCCGCCGACATCGACCCGCGCGACGTCGACACCGTCGCCGCTGTCCTGGCGCACTTCCGCCGGGCCGTCGAGGGCAAGGACGACACCCAGCTCGCCGACTTCCTGGAGCAGATGGCCGACGACTGGGCCGAACCCGGCCGCGACGGCGACCCCAAGCAGCTCGTCAACGACTTCGCCCGCGGCCTGGCCGTGCTGAACCTGGACCACCAGCCCGACACCGAGGTGCTGCTGGCCGCCGTCGCCGCCGCCGGGCCCGGCCAGGAGCCGCCCGAGCGGATCGTCCTCACCCCGTCCCAGGAAGACGCCTATCAGCGCTTCGCCATCCGGCTCTCCTCCGCCGTCGCCGGGAACAGCGCGCACGACTACGCCCTGCACCGCTTCGCCAACAACTGAGAAGGCCCTCATGCGACACGACGTCACCCCGAGCCCTGCATCCCTCTCCGCAGAGGAGATGACCGCGGCGCTCACCGCCGCTGCCACGCTCAGCGGAAGCGAGCTGAAGCGCGCCGCGACCCACCTGGTCACCTCCACCGGCTTGCCCGGCCGGGCCGACTTCGCCCGCCACATCACCCTCACGTGGGCGGAGGTCCCGGACACCGGCCGCGCCCTGACCGCGGAGGTCAACTTGACCGCCCTGCGCGCCGACGAGGAGGTCTACCTCACCGGCGCCGACGAGAAGCTGCTGAACCTCGCCCTCAGCTATGCCACGGGCCGCCCCGTCCACCTCGACGCCTACCTCAACGGCTTCGGTCACCAGACCGGCCTGCGTGTCCTGGAGGCCCACATCATCGGCATGGGCATGGAAGGGTTCCTCGCGGCGGCCGCCGGCGGCCCCCGGCTCGACGACCTCAACGCCCTGCACGCCGAACTCGGCATCGCTGGGGACGCGCAGTGACCGGCCTGAACGCGCTCGCCGCGCACCTCGACTACACCGCCCCCGAGCACCGCGAAGGCTGCACGGCCAAGGGCTGGGAGGTCGACTACAGGATTCACACCACCGTCCGTGAGCGCGCCTACAGCGGGCACTCCTGCCCGATCGGCACCGAGGACAGGACAGCGTGCGGGCACGGCGACGAGTACAGGGCGCTCACCGTGCGGATCTACTGCCCGAAGTGCGGCGCCGCGACCAAGCTGGACGCCGAACTTCCCGGGATGCCCATGGCGTTCGACACCACCCGGCTTGGTATGGGGATCAAGCCCCGCCGCTGCGGTCGGGTCTGGATCTACCAGGGACCCCCGCCCCGGCTCGGCATTCTGCTCGACCCGCCCGGCGATCCCCAGTGGTATCTCGTCGCGCGCCGCAACGCACTGCGGCTCGACCCCGGGGACATCGTCGGCGCTGTCGAACCCGCTTTCGGCCCCAGGGGCGGGCCGGGCTACACGGTCAGCTACGGCCTCACCGAGCTATCGGCACCGGCGGGGGAGCGGCCGACCCCGGTATTCCGCCACCACGTCCGGACCGATGACCAGTTCTTCCCCACTGTCACGGCGGCCGCGCGGTGGCTCGACGAACACGCCGTGGCGACCGAACCGGCCGCAGCCGGGAAAACGCCATGAGCGTTGCCCTCCCGGTGCCCGCGCCGTTCTACGCCGCGTTGCAGATGTGCCACCCCGACAACCTTCCCGGCTGGCTGAGTGACGCCACCCGGCGATGCGCCACCGCGGCCGCGCCGCTCCAGCTCGACGAGCACCAGGTCGAGGAGCTCGCGCCGCTTCTCACGGCCAGTACGTGGCGGGAATGCCAGCAGGCCGCCCCCGACGACAGCCCGTTCGCCGAGAGCTTCGCCAGGGCCTGCGAGGAGACCCTTATGCTCCTGGAACGCGCCAGCATCTGACCACCGCACGCACTGACGGCCCGCGCCCCTGTGGAGGCGCGGGCCGCCTGCATACCCCCTCCTTTCTCCTGCGCCGGGAGGCCGGCGCGACGAATCCGAGCGCCGCCGGCGCCGGGAAATCCCCTGGTCAAGGGTGGTTTCCATCCTTCCGGATCGGGTCTAAAGCTGGTAATGTTGTCTCCGTTGGAAGGGGGTGGCACCCCGACCGGCGCCACCACTCGAAACCTGATCACCGGAGGACTCTGTGACCCCTGCCTGCCGTGCCCGAACGGCCATCGCCGCGATGCTCGCCCACCCCCAGGCCACCCGGCGGCCCACCCCGTCCGTGAAGGCCGCCCGCGCGGCCCTCCGCCCCCTGGGCGCCCTGTCCTGCGAGGCCCGCCGCCGCGAAGTCGCGGCCACCGCGCAGGAACTGGTGGACGTCGCCGTCGGCGACGCGCTCACCGACGCCTTCCACCTCGGGCGCACCTACGCCCTCAGCCCGCAGGACCTGGAGCAGCTCCACCTCGTCCGACTCTCCGGGAGGCCCTTCCCTGAGCGGGTCAACGACCGCGCTGCGGCCCTTGTCTGCTACGTCGGCAACCTCCGGCGCCTCGCGGACGCGTACGGACTGAGCGAGGACGCACTGTTGCACCGCGCCGAGGAGAACTACAAGCACGAGATCGCGTGACCCCCAGCCGGGGCGGCGGATGGCACCGCCGCCCCGGCCCCCTCGAAACCCCATGCCGGAGGAGAACCCCGTGAACACCGCCGATGCCGCCCAAGCGTGGGCCGTGCACCAGGTCACCACGCTCGCCGACGGAGCCCAGGACTGGAACGTCCCGCCGTACGGATCGCTGGCCTGGAGCCAGCTCCCGCCCAACGACCCCCGCCGGTTCGCCGCCGTCGTCGAGGCCGCCGAGCGGTGGCGCCGCCAGGAGGCCGAGGACGAGCGCCTGGAGCAGCTCGCCGACGAGGACCCCGCCGCCTGGTACGCCGAGGTGACCGCAGGGGCGAACGAGGAAGCTCGACGCCTGGCCGGCCGCCTCGCACGTATGCGCACCCAGGTCGAACGGGACGCCGCGCACGCCCGCCGGCCACCCCACCGGCTCCGCGCCACTCCCGGCTGGCCCCCCGTCGCCGTCCCCGGCCAGCCCGGCCGCTATCTCTACCCCGCCGCGCACCTGGCCGCCGCCTGAGCCGGGCGCCTATCCATCGGGGAGTTGGGCGGGGCGGTATCGGCGGACGGTCTGCGTGGCGGGCCGTCCGCCGTCCGCGGATCCGTCGTGGCGGGTCAAAAGAGGCTGGCAAGGAGGGGGCCGGCCCGGCCCGGAGGGCACGCGCGGCACCCAGGATTTTCGAGAAGAGCCCAGGTCAGACGCCCGTTTCCACTTCCGTTTCCGGTCTAAGGCTGGTAATGTTGTTCTTGTTGGGAGGGGGTGGCACCCCGACCGGCATCACCACTCGAAACCCGAGACCCAGAGATGGAGCACGCCCTAATGACCAAGTCCAAGGCGTCGAAGACCCGCACCCGCATTGACGCTCTGCGGGCAGTGATCGACAAGGAGTGCACTGCCCCGACCTGCCGGGAGTCGGGTACGTGCCGCCATGAGGGCGAGAAGGAGGCCGCCCGTCACATGCTCGGCCGTCTGCTGGAGAAGCTGAAGGACGCGGCCGGGGACGAGCGCGAGGAGCGCGCACGGATGTGGGCCGAAATCTACGAGCGCGGCTACGACGCACACGGCAACACCTACCGCATGGGCGCCAAGTACCGCTCCGGGCAGTCGATGAAGGAACGGGCCGCAGGCATCCGCGCGGACATCAAGATGGCGCGCAAGACCGGGAAGACCCCCCTCGTGCAGCAAGAAGGGCCGGGGCTGGTGTCTCAGGCGGTGGAAACCTACCGGTTCGACCCCATCGGAGAGGCGCCCGCGCAGATCAAGTTCCGAGTCCGTATCGGCGCCGGTTACGGCTCCATCCGTATCGGCATCGACAACATCCCCCAGGAGTGGGGATGGATCGCAGAAGAGGTCACCGGCTACCAGGGCGAGAAGGTCACCCGGTGGCACCGCTCGCAGGCCCTGAAGGACCTTGAGGCCGAGCTGAAGTCGGTCGGGGAGGCGTACAACGCCGATCATGGCTCCAACACCATGACGGACTGCTTCGCGCAAGCGTTCTTCGTGTTCGTCGAGTCCGACGACCCCGGAACCCTCGCCTGGCGCGCCGAGTACGAGCGCAAGCGCCGGGAGCGCCGCGCCTGATGCGCCCAGGCCATCACGCCCCGCCGGTCATCCGGCGGGGCGTGATGGTCTGGTGCACGCACGGCGCCGCATCAGGCCGGTGCCCGGTACGGCAACCTCTTGAAAGCCATGCAAACCCCAGGGAAAACCCTGGTCAGGCGCCCTTTCCTGCTTTCGATTCCGGCCTAATGCTGGTAATGTTGTTCTTGTTGGAGGGGGTGGCGCCCCGGCCGACACCACCACTCGAAACCCGCACCACCCGGAGGGCACAGCCGTGACCGACACCGAGACCCACGACCGCTACGGAACACCGGACGCCGACGGGCGGAGGCCCGTCTTTGTGGACGACGCGACCGAGAACCCCCCGGCCTACACCGCCAAGATCACCGACTACGACCGCAGCGTCTCCACCCGCACGTACAGCGCTGTCGAAGCTGATGCGCTGATTGCCACCGCACTCTGGGACGACGCCGAGGTCAGTCCCGACGCTGACCGCTCCGGTTGCATCACCATCACTCGCGTGATCACCGGGCACCGCAGCGCCCTGGATGCCGAGCCGGTCACGATGCGGCGCGCCATCCGGCTGGAACCGGTGTCCGCACCACGTCGGCTGACGGCCCGCCAGTACGAGGACCTACGGCTGATCCGGGACTGCGAATCTGCCTCCCGCGCCGCCGTCCTGGCAGACGGACGTGTTCGGGCCGGATTCGTGTCCATCCCGCCGGGCGCTGCCGGGCGTCTCCTGGAGCGTGGTTGGCTCACGGCCGAGCCGGGCGGCGCCGTGTCCGCCTCCTATGCGGGCCGGGTGGCGATGGTGCTGCATGAGCACCGTGCGGAGACCGGCTATGTCGGCATGGACAAGTGGGTGACTGACGCGCTCGGCGTTGGCGAGTGGCAGATCGGTGACCCCTTGTACCTGTCCCGCTGCTCCTGCGGGCACCGCGCCGAGGGGCTCTTTGAAGTCCGGGCGATGGCACAGCAGGCGTCCCGCAAGCACCGACTTGAGCACCTGCGGGCCCTGTTCGACCTGACCACCTGACCCACCGCGCGCCCGCCGCCCCGCCGGTGGGGCGGCGGGCGCCGGCCTGACGCCGATGAGTACGGCGGGCGTGCGCCGTACCTCCCGCGGACCGTGGGCGACGGCCGCGCGATCGGAGCGGCAACGGTGGGCGGTCTGCGTGGCGGGCCGTCCGCCGTCTGCGGGTCCGCCGTGGCGGGCCAGAAGCGGCTGGCAAGGAGGGGGCGGCCCGGCCCGGAGGGCACGCGCGGCACGCGAGAAATCCGTGAAAACCCTGGTCAGAACCCCTTTTCGGCTTCCCGAATCCGGCTCAGAGCTGGTAATATTAAACCTGTTGGAAGGGGGTGGCACCCCGACCGGCACCACCACTCGAAACGCGACGAACGAGGTCAGCATGAGCGACATCAAGAACCGGTACCGCTACGGCAAGCCGGACAGCGAGGGAGTCACCCCGGTCTACATCGACGGCGCGGTCGAACCGGCCGGGTACGTGTGGAAGGGCCGGAGTTCCTCCTCCTGGTGGGCGCAGGGCGCCGGAGACAAGCTCAGGACCAACCACACCCGCAAGTACAAGGCCGCGGAACAGCTGGTGGGGATGGTCGATGTCCGCGCCATGGTGGCCGCCGAGACCGAGCGTCGCCGTGCCCGCCGTACCCAGGCCCCGGCCGGATGGCGGTTCGCCACCTGGACCGAGATCGAGCGCGAGGGATACCGCCAGGTCCGCCCCGTGCACCGCGCCCCGTACGTCTACGGGGGAGAAGGGGAGCGGTACCCCGACAGCTTCGCCGACCAGCCGGTCACGCTGACCCGCATCGTCCGGTTGCACAACGGATGCGTCGTGGTATCGGGCACCGAACCGGGCGAACGTCCCCCGTACGTCCTGCTGATGGACCCCGCCCACGCCGATCTCGGCGCCCTGGTCCGCGAGCAGGAGCCGCGACACGTCGCCCCGGGGGAGTGCATGGGATGCGAGCAGGACGGGCCGCTCTACCAGGCCGGTACCCGGCTCGGGTGCGCCACGTGTACGGCGGCTGACCTGGGTCTCTCCCCGGCAGATCTGCCCGCCGCCATCGACGACGACGGCGCGGTGTGGTGGACGGTCGGTGACACCGTGCGGCGCGCGGGCGAGGTCCAGGACGACGACCACACCGAGCCCGAGACCGGCCGCGTGATCGAGACCGAAACGCAGATCGCCGACCGCACGCGCCGGGTGAGTGTCGACTTCGGCGACCGCTGGCCCGTCCGCTGGCACGCCGCCGGACTCGAACCCGTCGCATAGCACGACCGCCCGGCCGGGGCGGCGGATGGCACCGCCGCCCCGGCACCCCTCGAAGCCCGACACCGACCCGAAAGAGGAACCATGGACACGTCCACACCGGCCCCCACCATCGCGAGCATCACCGCCCTGCTGGCCACCGCCGGACACTACCCCGTCACCGGCCCCGGCGACGGGTTCACCCTGCGGCCGACCGCCGACGGCGCCGCCCTGGTCCTCACCTACTGGTGCGAACCCCGGGACGCCCACGAACACCTGACAGGCGGGCACATCCACCGCAGGCGCAGGGCGCTCCGGGACTGCGCGCGCTTGATCCGCGGCGCCGGACACCAAGCTGCGCGCACCCCCACCGTCCAGAACCCGGGGCGCGCGGCCGTGGAGTCCGCGATCATCTTCCCGGCCCCAGAGCCCCAGCCCGAGCCCGCCGACCCTGCGCAATGCTCCTGTACCCCGGCCGGGGTCTGCACGCGCGCTGAACTCCGCGCCGTCGCAGCCGCCGACCTGGACCGGGCGACGGCGGCCACACGTAATGCGCTTCTTGACGCGCTGCACGAGAGCGCCGTTGAGCCGGTCGACCACGCTATCGGCGGCCCCGAAGGCGCCGCGGCCCTGCTCGACCACTCACGCGGCATCCTCGCGGCACTGCCGCCCGCGCCCGACGAGACCGCCGTACGGGCCGACCTCGAATGCCGGGGCTGCGCCTCGGCCGCGTGCCTCGCTTCCAACCACCTTGCCCGCGCGGCCCTGGACCGGGCCGCAGACCTGGCCGCCGTCCGCGCCGTCACCCTGGCCGCCGCGCGCACCATCCTGGACCGGGCCCACCTTGCGCTCACCCCCGGCGACCGCTGGAACAGCACACGCACGGCTGCAGCTGACCAGCTGTTCAGGGTCCACTTCACCGCCGCGGCCGCCCTTGCCGTCCCTGCCGACGAGGTACACGGCCGCTACCGCGGAGCCCACCACCGTCGCGGGGGCCTCCCCGTCAACCTCCGGAAAGGGCGCGCCCGATACTGGTTCGTCCGCTGGGGCCGGGCCATCTGGCACTGACCGGCCAGCGGGGCGGGGCGTCCTCCTCGGGGCGCCCCGCTCCCACGTGTTCGGTACCCGAGCCGCGCCGGTTGACCGTGGGCCGGCGAGACCCGCGCGCCGCGTCGTTGCGTCTGCGGCCGGAGAGCGACGGCCCGACCATGCAAGCCGGCCCGGCGCGCTGGTGGCCGTACGGGCGGCATCCCTGGGCGGTTTACGTGACGGGCCGTCGCCCGGGTGTCGCCCCGCGGTGGCGGACGCTGAAAAGCGGCTGGCAAGGACGGGGGTTCGCCCGGCCGGTGACCTTCTAAAGGATCACGGTAGTCCGGGAAAAATCCCTGGTCAGTGGCCCTCCTCGACTTGTCGGAACCCGATCAATGCTGGTAATATTATCCGTGTTGGAAGGGGGTGGCGCCCCGGACAACACCACCACTCGAAACCCACACCGAGGAGAGATCATGTTCGACCTCACGCGCAAGGAACTCGCTGCCCTTAACAACACGGTGACCCTCCTGAAGGCCGACGCCGAGGCGAGCGGCCGGACGATCACAGACGAGGTCGAGAGTCGGACCGCCGCCGAGTTGGCCGCCCTCTTCATCGGCTCACAGGTGGCTGACATGGAGGGGCACCACGGCGAGGAGCGCCACGCGGCCGCCCGGGAGCACGCCGCCGCCGCCCTCGAAGGACGCCAGATCGACCCGGGTGCCGCCGTGAACTTCCGGGCCGTCTTGTGCAGGTGGATCGGCTAGGCGTAACCGGCTCGGGCACCCGCACCGGGGCGGCGGATGGCACCGCCGCCCCAACCCACTCGAAACCCATCAGGAGATCACCATGGCCATGAAGTCCCCCAACCCGTCCAGTGTCGGCGCCGCCCTCAAGCGTGCCGGGTTCAAGCGGCACTACAATCGTCCGGCCCGAGGCACCGCGAACGCCGGTTTCAAGACCGCGAAGCTCGCCCCGGGCCGGGTGTTGGTCAGCTTCCGGGGTGGCAGTGACACCGACACCATGGGAGCGGAAGAGTACGAGGAGACCAGGACCCGGATGCTCGGGTACTACGCCGAAGCGCTCCGATCCGCCGGGTATGCCGTCAGCGCTTCCGGAACCACCCTCACCGTGACAGCGCAGCCTGCTCTGTGCGTCGATGAAACGGCCTGGTACCGCCGAGACCTCACATGCTACGAGACGGCCACAAAGCCGCAGCAGAGGAGCCGGGTACTCGTCCACGGGCGCCACGTGGCGGGCGAGGTCCGGAAGTTTCTTGCCGGGAGCGTTTACGAGGCTGTGACGCAGCCCAGCTCTAACATCATCACCCTGACTGGCGCGGTGCCGTCCGAGCTCGGGGGCCAGCGGGATCGGCTTCTCGTGCTGGCGTACGTAGCGGAGTGCCCCGGGGAAACCGCACGGAGCTGACGCCGCGTTCGGAAGGGGGCGGATTGGTCGCCCCCTTCCCGCCCCCGGGCACGGCCGGGAGCGCCGACGGGTCGTCGGGGGCGCGGGTGGCCACGTATGTGTCGTGGTGGCGCCGCTCAGGCTGGGCGTCGGCCGCGCGGTGGGGCCGTCGCTCGGTGCGCGGCGCCGTGCGGCCCGGTGTGGTGTGCGGTCGGGTGTGAGGGGCGCTTTGGTGCGGCCCCTCGTGCTCGCCTGGTGTGTTCGGCTGGGGTGTGTGGTGCGTGCGTGGTTTTGTGGTGGTGCACCCGGCCGTTGGCCGGGTCCGGGGGCTGCGCGCCCCCAGACCCCTGCGCCAGCGCCTGGGGCGCGCTGGACCGCCCTTGGT
>NZ_JBHWES010000138.1:0-9295 GCF_042734105.1 Streptomyces sp. NPDC059679
ACCACGCAAACCCCCACCCGGAGCTGTCTGGGGGGCTGGTTTTTTTTAATACCCCCCGGGGGCCCGGCGGGGGCGAGCCCCGGCCCGCCCACGGCCCGTCGTATACCGCTTTCTGCTTTCTGCTTCCCGTTTCCTGCTTCCTGAGATCCACACGCGGCCGTGGAGTCGGCGCAGTCGCGATACATCGCGGTTGACGCTCCCGCTGAGTCACGATATGTTCGGCGACGGATATACGGAGGCGAGGTGATGACGGTGACGGCGAAGCGGCGCAAGCTGAACAACCCCTTGGCGCTCGCGGTGATGGCGCTCCTGAGCGAGCGGCCTATGCACCCGTACGAGATCGCGCAGGTGCTCCGGCGACGGGGCAAGGAACACAGCATCAAGATCAATTACGGTTCGCTCTACACCGTCGTCCAGAACCTGGAGAAGCACGGCTTCGTCGAGGTCGCCGGCACCCAGCGGCAGGGGCTCCGCCCCGAGCGCACGGTGTACGGACTGACCGAGGACGGCCGACGGGAGCTGCACGACTGGCTGGCGGAGCTGGTGTCCGTCCCCGCCCGGGAGTACCCCGCCTTCTCGGCCGCGCTCTCGCTGATCCTGGTGCTGCCCATCGACGAGGCCGACGAGCTGCTGCGGCGGCGGGCCGAGACGCTGGAGGCCCAGGCCGAGGCCCTTGAGGGCACGATCGGCGCCCTGAACAAGGACCTGCCGAGGGTGTTCCTGCTGGAGACGGAGTACGAACTGCACATGATCCGCGCCGAGATGGAGTGGGTCCGTTCGCTGCGCGAGGAGCTTGCGGCGGGCAACCTCTCCGGCGCGGCCGCATGGCGGGCGCTGAGCCGGACCGGCGAGATGCCGGCGGAATGGGTCGAGATAGAGGAGAGAACCAAGCCACAGGAGTGAAGAAGGCCCTGGTGCGCGCTGCGCCAACAGCACACACCAGGGCCCTGACCCCGGACCGGACCTGCGGTGATGGCAGGCCAGGCGATCGAGGTGCGGCACACCCAGGATAGCCCGGCTCTCCACCCGCGGATCGGTGCGGCGGATTTCGCACGCGACAGCACGCGACAGGTCGATGTCGTACGACAGATCAGACGCGACAGATCGGACGCGACAGATCGGACGCGACAGATCAGATGCGACAGATCAGATGCGACAGATCAGAGTGGAGACACGCCACCATGGCGCCAACAACCGGGGGACGTACCCCGCACCACATGCGCACACATGCGCTCGCAGTGGAAACCAATCAACTGGTCAAGACCTACCCGGGCGGGGTGAAGGCCCTTGACGGCATGGAACTGGCCGTCGAGTCCGGCATCGTCTTCGGCCTGCTCGGCCCCAACGGAGCCGGGAAGTCCACCACCGTCAAGATCCTCACCACCCTCGCCCGCCCCGACGCGGGCACGGCGGCCGTCGCCGGACACGATGTGCTCCGCCACCCCGGGCGGGTGCGCGCCGCCATCGGCGTCGTGGCACAGAAGTCCGGCGCCGACCCGGTGGCCACCGGGCGGGAGAACCTGCTGCTGCAGGGCCGGCTGTACGGGCTGCGGGGCGCCGCCTGCGCCCGCCGAGCCGATGAGCTGCTGGACCGCTTCGACCTCGCCGACGCCGGAAACCGCCCGGTCAAAGGCTACTCCGGCGGAATGTGCCGCAGGCTCGACGTCGCACTCGGGCTCGTACACCGCCCCGAAGTGCTCTTCCTGGACGAGCCCACGACCGGGCTCGACCCCGAGGCCCGCACGGCCATGTGGGAGGAGATCGCCCGGCTCGCGGGGGAGGACGGCCTGACGATCGTGCTCACCACGCACTACCTCGAAGAGGCCGACCGCCTCGCCGAGCGCATCGCCATCGTCGACCGCGGCCGGGTCGTGGTCGAGGGCACCCCGGACGAGCTCAAGGGCGAACTGCGCGGCGACGCCGTCCACCTGGAGCTGAGCGAGGCCGTCGCGGACGGAGCGGAGCCGCCGCTGCGGGACGCGCTCACCGCGCTGCCGGGCGTGCACGAGGTGGCCGTGGACGGCCGGCGCGTCAGCGCCCGCGCCGACGACGGCGCCGCCGCCGTGCCCACGCTGCTCACCGCCCTGGAGCGGGCGGGCGCCGCCGTGGCCACCGCGACCGTCGCCCGCCCATCCCTCGACGACGTCTATCTGCGCTACGCGGGCCGCAGCTTCACCGAGGCGGAGGCCGCGGCCGAGGCGCCCGTGCCGGCCGCTGCCGTGGGAGGTGTCCGATGAGCGCGACCCTCACTCAGACCTGGTATATGACACAGCGCCAGCTGATGGCCTACTGGCGCCAGCCCGTCTTCCTGCTGATCAATCTGATCCAGCCGGTCATCTGGCTGTTCCTCTTCGGCTCCCTCTTCCGCAAGATCACCGACCTCGGCGGCTTCGGCACCGGCTCGTACCTGGACTATCTGGTCCCGGGCATCGTGGTGATGAGCGCCCTGTCCTCCAACATGTGGGCGGGCATGGGGACCTTGGAGGAAATCGAGCGCGGCACCCTCAACCGCTTTCTGACCACGCCCGTCTCCCGCGGCGCCCTGATGAACGGCAATGTGGTCTCCCAAGGCATCACCACCGCCGTGCAGTCCGTCATCATCGTGGCGCTCGGCAAGCTCGGCGGCGCGGAATACCCGGGCGGCATCACGGGGTTGGCGCTGCTGATCGTGGCGTCCACGCTGCTCGGTACGGTCTTCGGCGCGCTCTCCAACGCCCTGGGCATGCTGGTCCGCGAGCGCGAGTCGATCATCGGCATCAACACCTTCCTGCTGCTGCCGCTGACCTTCCTCTCCGAGGCATTCATGGCCTCCTCCCTGATGCCGGGCTGGATGCGGCACATCGCCGACTTCAACCCGGTCAACTGGGCCCTGGTGGCCGGCCGCTCGGCCATGGCGGAGGACCCGGACTGGGCCGATGTGGCAACCCGCGGCGGAGCGCTACTGGCGCTCGCGCTGGCCGCGGTCTGGCTGTCGACCCGCACCTTCCGGTCGTACCAGCGCTCGGTCTGACCGCGCCCCGTGCGAGTGGACCACGGCGCGGACCACGGCGCGACGGGCGGCCCCGGCGGTGTCTGCACACCGCCGGGGCCGCCCCGTGTGCGTCTCTCCCGGATACGGGCGGGGCGCCGCGGGTACGGGCACGGCCCCGCATACGGGGCAGGCCCCGCATACGGGGCAGGCCCCGCAGGGCGGGCTGGCCTACCAGGCCAGGACCGCGCGTCGGGCCAGGCCGCCACCCCTGTATCGGGGCGGCCCCGCAGACCAGGCCCGATGCCACGCGTCAGGCCGCCGCAGCCCCTGCGCCGCCCGCGGCCCCAGCCGCTCCCGCGCCGCCCGTAGCCCCCGTCTCCCCTTCCTGCTCCGCCTCCACCTGCTGGTTCCACTCCCGCTTGGACGCCTGCCAGCCGTCCTCGTCGTGGCCGCGCCGCCAGTAGCCGGAAATCGACAGCCACTCGCGCGGAACGTCTCGCTCGAGCCGGAGATAGCGGCGGATCTGCTTCACAAAGCCCGCCTCGCCATGGACGAACGCGTGCACCTGGCCGGACGGGAAGTCCAGTGCGCGTACGGCCGCCACCAGCGCCTCGCCGACCGGCCCGCCACCGCGGTGCAGCCAAGTGATCTCCGCCCCGTCCGGCACGCTCAGCTTGAGCTCTTCCTCCGGACCGGCCACCTCGATCAGGGCGTGCACGGGCGTGCCCGTCGGCTGCTCCGTAAGCCGCTCCAGCGCGACGGCGATCGCGGGCAGGGCGCTCTCGTCGCCCACGAGCAGATGCCAGCCGGCCTCCGGGCTCGGCGCGTACGCCCCGCCGGGGCCGAGGAAAAGGATCTCCTCGCCGGGTTCGGCGCGCGCGGCCCACGGCCCGGCCAGGCCCTCGTCTCCGTGGATCACGAAGTCCAGGGTCAGCTCCTGGGCCGCGGGGTCCCAGGCGCGCACGGTGTAGGTGCGGGTGCGCGGCCACTGGTCGCGCGGGAACTCGGCGCGGACCTGAGCAAGGTCGAACGGCTCGGGGTAGACGACACCCTCGGCCGGGAAGAGCAGCTTGACGTAATGGTCGGTGCACTCGCCGGCGGAGAAGCCGGCCAGGCTCCCGCCGCTGAGCACCACCCGCGTCAGATGGGGCGTCAGCCGCTCGGCGCGCGCCACCCGCGCCCGGTTGACCTGCGGCGTCTTGCGGGCCGGACGGTCTGCCACGGCCACCTCCCTGATCCACAACGAGTTAGGGTTACCTAACTTAACACCTCATCCCTCAAGAGTGGAGAGCAGTCGGCGCAGTGATCCGCCGAGACCCCACCGTTCCGCCAGCGCCTCCACCGCCCCCGCGTCCCGCGGCTGCCGCGGCAACCGCGGGTCGAAGGCGGGCAGCGGGACGTCCGAGGCCACCCGCACCACCTTCGGCGCGACCGCCACATACTCCCGCGCCTCCTCCAGCCGCCTGCGCTGCGCCGGTGTCAGCTTGGAGGCGGGGTCGGCCGCCGCGGCCATGATCCCGGCCAGGTCGCCGTACGAGGCGAGGAGCTTGGCCGCGGTCTTCTCGCCGATCCCGGGCACGCCCGGCAGCCCGTCGCTGGTGTCGCCGCGCAGCAGCGCCAGATCCGCGTACCCCGCGCCACCCACGCCGTACTTCTCGCGCAGCGCGTCCTCGTCGAACACCTGCAGCGTGCCCACGCCCTTGACCGGGTAGAGCACTCGCGCCGCGCGCCGGTCGTCGACGAGCTGGAACAGGTCGCGGTCGCCGGTGACGATGTCGACCGGGCCGGACGCCCGGCCCGCGAGCGTGCCGATGATGTCGTCCGCCTCGTAGCCATCCGCGCCCACCCGGGCGATCCCGACCGCGTCCAGCACCTCGTCGATCACCGGGACCTGAGGGGAGAGGGTGTCGGGCACCTCCTCCTGGTCCACACCGTCTGACGCGGGGGCCTCCTCGGCCACCCGGTGTGCCTTGTACGAGGGGATCAGATCGACCCGCCACTTGGGGCGCCAGTCGAAGTCCATGCAGGCCACCAGGTCGTCGGGGTGGTGGTCCTGGACCAGCCGGGCGATGAAGTCGAGCAGCCCGCGCACGGCGTTCACCGGTGTGCCGTCGGGGGCGCGGACGGAGTCCGGCACCCCGAAATAGGCGCGGAAGTAGAGGGACGAGGTGTCGAGGAGCATCAGGCGTCGGGTCACGCCTCGATGATGCCGCACACCACTGACACAAACGCCCCGGAAATGTGACGTGGGTCACCGATTGGTTTACGCCAAACGGTTCAGGGCAGGCGCGCACCCGGAGCGGACCCGTTAGGCAAAACAACTATTGCATCGGGCACGCGGTCGGAAACCGCCCGCTCCACGACCCTTCCCCTGCCTTCGGCGGGGATACCCCACGGGGGGTGGGCGGGTCGTTTTTTGGTGCGACCCGAGAGGTATATGTGTCCAGGCTGCAAGCCGAACACCTCTACAAGGTGTTCGGCAGACGACCCGATGAGGCGGTGGCGAAGCTCGACGGCGGTACGGACCGTGACGAGCTGCGCACGGATGGCACGACGGCGGCGGTCATCGACGCGTCCTTCGCCGTTGAGGCGGGCCAGATATTCGTCGTCATGGGTCTGTCCGGATCCGGTAAGTCCACGCTGCTGCGCATGCTCAACGGACTGCTGGAGCCGACCGCCGGGCGCGTCCTCTTCGACGGCCAGGACCTGACGGCCCTGGCCGCGCGCGACCTGCGTGAGGTGCGCTCCCACAAGATCAGCATGGTCTTCCAGCACTTCGCGCTCTTCCCGCACCGCAGCGTCCTGGAGAACGCCGCGTACGGCCTCGAGGTGCAGGGCGTGCCGCGCGCCGAGCGCGAGCGCCGCGCCACCGAGGCGCTTGGCCTCGTCGGCCTGGCGGGCTGGGAGAAGTCCTGGCCCGACGAGCTCTCCGGCGGTATGCAGCAGCGCGTCGGCCTGGCCCGCGCGCTGGCCACCGACGCCGACCTGCTGCTGATGGACGAGTCCTTCAGCGCGCTCGACCCGCTGATCCGCCGCGATATGCAGGACCAGCTGCTGGAGCTGCAGAAGCGGCTGAAGAAGACCATCATCTTCATCACCCACGACCTCAACGAGGCCATGCGCCTGGGCGACCGCATCGCCGTCATGCGCGACGGCCGGATCGTCCAGATCGGCACCGCCGAGGACATCCTGGTCACCCCGGCCAACGACTATGTCGCCTCCTTCACCCAGGACGTCGACCGCACCCGGGTGCTCACCGCGGGCGCGATCATGGCCGATCCCGAGGAGGCGCTGGGCACCACGACCCCGGACGGCACGGTGCTGCGCACCGAGAGCGACATCCTGGCGGCCGCGCCCGCGACCGTCACCGCCGACACCCCGATCGTCGAGCTGTTCACGCCCTGCTCGCGCAGCGGCGTCGCGGTCGCGGTGGTCGACGAGGACGAGCGCTCGCTCATCGGCGTCGTCCCCCGCGCCCGGCTGCTCGCCGTGCTCGGCGACCCTGAGCCGGGGGCGGACGACGGACCGGACGCGACCGCCGGGGGCCCTGAGGCCATCAAGGCATCCAAGACCTCACAGACTCCCGAGTCTCCCGAGGCTCCCGAGGGGAAGGTGATCGCCGGTGCCTAGGATCGAGCTCGGAAGTTGGATCCGGTCCGGCATCAACTTCCTCCGCGACCACTTCGAGTGGCTCTTCGACTTCATCGCCAAGGTCGTCCAGGGGATGTACGACGGCGTGCACGATGTGCTCGCCGCCCCCAATGCCCTGCTCCTCGCGGGCATCCTCGCGGTGCTCGCCTGGTGGCTGCGCGGCCTGGTGCCCGCCGTCCTCGCCTTCGCCGGCTTCGCGCTCATCGACTCGATCGAGCAGTGGGACGAGGCGATGGAGACGCTGTCGCTGGTGCTGGTCGCCGGTGCGATCACGATCGTGCTGGCCGTACCGCTGGGCATCTGGGCCTCGCGCAACCGTGCCGTGAGCGCCGTGCTCCGACCGGTGCTGGACTTCATGCAGACGATGCCCGCCTTCGTCTACCTGATCCCCGGCATCTTCTTCTTCGGCGTGGGCGTGGTCCCGGGCGTCATCGCGACCATCGTCTTCGCCATGCCGCCGGGCGTACGGATGACCGAGCTGGGCATCCGCCAGGTCGACGCGGAACTGGTCGAGGCGGCCGACGCCTTCGGTACCACCCCGGGCCGGACCCTGCTGAGGGTCCAGCTGCCGCTCGCCCTGCCCACGATCATGGCGGGCGTCAACCAGGCCATCATGCTCGCGCTGTCCATGGTCGTCATCGCGGGCATGGTCGGCGGTGGCGGCCTCGGCTCCTCCGTCTTCGAGGCGATCAGCTCGGTCGACGTGGCCCTCGGCTTCGAGGGCGGCATCGCGGTGGTCATCCTCGCCATGTACCTCGACCGGATGACCGGCGCCCTCAACCAGCGTGTTTCGCCGCTCGGCCGACGGGCCCTGGCCAAGCAGGCCGCGAGCGCCGTGGGCGGCTCGAAGGTGCTCCAGTGGCGCCCCGCGACCTCGGTCGCGATGGTCGGCGTCATCGTGCTCGCGCTCGTCGCGGGCGGCCTCAATGTCTTCGGCGGCGGCGACGACGACGGCCAGAAGGTCACCGCCGACGTCGGCAAGGGCAGCAAGGTCAAGATCGGCTACATCAACTGGGACGAGGGCGTCGCCTCCACCTACCTGTGGAAGGAGATCCTGGAGCAGCGCGGCTTCAAGCCGCAGCTGCAGACGTACGACGTCGGCGCGCTGTTCACCGGAATGGCCGCGGGCGATATCGACATGCAGACCGACGCCTGGCTGCCCGCCACCCACGCCTCGTACTGGAAGCAGTACAAGGACCAGCTGGAGGACCTCGGCACCTGGTACGACAAGACCTCGCTCGAGGTCGCGGTGCCCTCGTACGTCAAGGACGTGAAGTCCCTGGACGACCTCAAGGGCAAGGCCGGCACCTTCAAGGGCAAGATCATCGGCATTGAGCCGGGCGCCGGCGAGATGAAGATCATGAAGGACAAGGTCCTCCCGGACTATGACCTGAACGGCGAGTACACGCTGGTCAAGGGCTCCACCGCGGGCATGCTCTCCCAGCTGGAGCGCTCCTACGCCAAGAAGGAGCCGGTCGCCGTCACTCTGTGGTCCCCGCACTGGGCATACAGCAAGTACAAGCTCACCAAGCTCGCCGACCCCAAGGGCGCCTTCGGCAAGGGCGACGGCATCCACACCATCGGGCGCAAGGGCTTCTCCCAGAAGCAGCCGCAGATCGCCAAGTGGATGAAGAACTTCAAGCTCTCCGAGAAGCAGCTCACCAGCCTCGAAGCGGCCATCCAGGACGCGGGCAAGGGCAAGCAGCAGGACGGCGTGCGCGCCTGGCTGAAGAAGAACCCCGGTGTGGTCGACAAGCTCGCCCCCGCGGGCGGCGCCGGCACCACCACCCAGGGCAAGCAGGCCGGGGCCGCGCCCCGGATCGGCTACTTCCCCTGGGACGAGGACATCGCCACCACCTACCTGTGGAAGAACGTCCTGGAGAAGCGCGGCTACAAGCCGTCGATCAAGCAGTACGACGTGGGCTCCATGTTCACCGGGATGAGCGCCGGGCAGATCGACGTCGAATTCGACGGCTGGCTACCGGTCGCCCAGAAGCAGTACTGGGACCGCTACAAGAAGAACCTCGTCGATATCGGGCCGTGGTACGACAAGACCTCGCTCGAGATCGCGGTGCCCTCGTACGTCAAGGACGTGAAGTCCCTGGCGGACCTCAAGGGCAAGGCCGACAAGTTCAAGGGAAAGATCATCGGCATTGAGCCGGGCACCGGCGAGATGCAGCTGCTCAAGAGCAAGGTCCTCAAGGACTACGACCTGGACAAGGAGTACGAGGTCACCAACAACGCCTCCCCGGCCATGCTCGCCCAGCTCGAGCGCTCGTACGCCAAGAAGGAGCCCGTCGCCGTCGTGCTGTGGACCCCGCACTGGGCGTACAGCAAGTACCAGCTCACCAAGCTGGCCGACCCGAAGAAGGCGTTCGGGGCCAACAACGAGATCCGCTCGCTGGGCCACAAGTCCTTCCCGAAGAAGTACTCCGAGTTCTACGGGTGGCTGAAGAACTGGCACATGACCGAGCAGGAACTGGCCAGTCTGGAGCAGGCCGTTCAGGACGCCGGCAAGGGCAATGTCGAGAAGGGCGTCCAGAAGTGGATCGATGCCCACCCCGGCATCGTCGACAAGATGGCCCCGGTGAGCTGACGGCCCACCGGAACCAACCGGAACCACCCTGAATCACCAGTGACCGCCGCCGCGGGCCGGAGCAAGCGCTCCGGCCC
>NZ_JBHWES010000139.1:0-9250 GCF_042734105.1 Streptomyces sp. NPDC059679
CGGTTCATGAGCCAGGCCAGGCACACGGGCAAGATCGTGCTCACCATGCCGCCTCGCTGGGACCCCGAGGGCACCGTGCTGATCACCGGTGGCACGGGCGGTCTGGGAAGTGAGCTGGCGCGGCATGTGGTGGCCGAGCACGGTGTGCGGCGTCTGTTGCTGACGAGCCGGCGTGGGCTGGATGCTCCGGGCGCCGTGGAGTTGCAGGCGGAGTTGATCGCGCACGGTGCCGAGGTGTCGGTGGTGGCGTGTGACGCCTCGGACCGGGATGCGGTGGCCGGGTTGCTGGCCGGGATTCCGGTGGACCATCCGCTGACGGCGGTGGTGCATACGGCCGGTGTGCTGGACGACGGCGTGGTGGGAGCGCTGACGCCGGAGCGGGTGAGCAGGGTGTTGCGGCCGAAGGTGGACGCGGCGTGGCATCTGCATGAGCTGACCCGCGACCTGGACCTGGCCGCCTTCGTGGTGTTCTCGTCCGTGGCGGGCTCGATGGGTGCTCCGGGGCAGGCGAACTATGCCGCGGCCAACTCGTTCCTGGACGCGTTGATGATGCGCCGCCGGGCCGAGGGTGTCGCGGGGCAGTCGCTGGTGTGGGGGCCGTGGGCGCAGGACAGCGGCATGACCCGCGGGCTCACCGAGACGGACATCCAGCGGATGAGCGCCGCCGGGATGCCGCCCATCAGCACCGAGCAGGGCATGGCCCTGTTCGACGCGGCGACCACCCTGCGGCACCCTGTGGTGCTCACGGCCCAACTCAATCTCGCCGCACTCCGCGCCCAGGGCGCAGCGGCCCCGGTGCTCCGTGGCCTGCTCGGCGCCGGGCCTCGTCCGGTGGCGCGGTCCACCGTCGTGGAGACGTCCGAGTCACTGCGGGACCGGCTGCTGAACCTGCGGGCCGACGAGCGCGCCGAGTACATGGTCCGACTGGTGCAGGAGCAGTCGGCCATGGTCCTGGGGTATGCGTCGGCCGAAAAGATCGACCCGGCACACCGGTTCAGCGATCTGGGATTCGACTCGCTGACCGCGGTCGAGCTGCGCAACCGGCTGAGCTCCGGCACCGGGCTGCGCCTGCTGTCCACCCTCATCTTCGACTATCCGACACCGGCTGTACTGGCCGGATATCTGGTGAACGAACTCGTTCCCGCGGACGCCCCCGATCCGACGCCTTCCTGGATGGCGGATCTGGACCGGCTGGACGCCGCGCTGTCGGACGGCTTCTCCGACGAGATCACCCGGACGGGTGTCGCCATCCGGCTCCGGCAGCTGCTCACGAAGGTGACCAAGGCCGAGGCGGAGAGCGACGGTCCCGGCGCCACCGACCGGCTCGAATCGGCCAGTGCCGACGAGATTCTCGACTTCATCGACAACGAACTGGGCCGAATGAACGACCGGTGACCCCGGGCGCCCAGCTTTCAGCCAAACACGGAGGATCACTTCCCATGCCTGACGACCGGAAGCTCGTCGACTACCTCAAGTGGGTCACCGCCGATCTGCACCAGACCCGTCAGCGGCTCCAGGAGGTCGAGGCGGGCAAGCAGGAACCCATCGCGATCGTATCGATGGCCTGCCGCTACCCGGGCGGGGTGGCGTCGCCCGAAGACCTGTGGAGACTCGTCATCGGCGAAGGTGACGGCATCTCCGGATTCCCCACCTCCCGCGGCTGGGACCTGGACGCGCTGTACGCCCCCGACCGGGACCCCCGCGGGAACACGAGCTATGTGCGTGAGGGTGGCTTCCTGGACTCGGCCGGCGAGTTCGACCCGGGGTTCTTCGGGATCTCGCCGCGTGAGGCGCTGGCGATGGATCCGCAGCAGCGGCTGTTGCTGGAGACCTCGTGGGAGGCGATCGAGCGGGCCGGAATCGACCCGCTCACGCTCCAGGGCAGCCGGACCGGTGTCTTCGCCGGAGTGATGTACCACGACTACGGCTCCGGCGCGGAGTTCCCCCAGGAGACGATGGCCTTCCTGGGCACCGGCACCGCGGGCAGCGTGATGTCGGGCCGGATCTCCTACACCCTGGGGCTCGAAGGCCCCACGGTGACGCTGGACACCGCATGCTCGTCGTCGCTGGTGGCGCTGCATTTGGCGGCCCAGGCGCTGCGCGGTGGCGAATGCACCCTGGCGCTGGCCGGTGGAGTGACGGTCATGGCCACGCCCGGCCCCTTCGTGGACTTCAGCGCCCAGGGCGGCCTGGCGGCAGATGGCCGGTGCAAGTCCTTCTCGGAGAGTGCTGACGGGGTGGGCTGGTCCGAGGGCGTCGGCATGCTGATGCTGGAGCGCCTGTCGGACGCCCAGCGCAATGGCCATGAGGTGCTGGCAGTGCTGCGGGGCTCGGCGGTGAACCAGGACGGCGCTTCCAACGGGCTCACGGCGCCGAACGGCCCGGCCCAGCAGCGCGTCATCAAGCAGGCCCTGGCCGGCGCCGGGCTGTCCGCCACGGACATCGACGTCGTCGAGGCGCATGGCACCGGTACCACGCTGGGCGATCCCATCGAAGCACAGGCGCTGCTCGCGACGTACGGTCAGGGCCGGGACGAGCAACACCCGGTCCTGCTGGGCTCGATCAAGTCGAACATCGGCCACACCCAGGCCGCCTCCGGTGTCGCCGGGGTGATCAAGATGGTCATGGCGCTGCGACACGGCACGCTGCCCGCCACCCTGCACCTCGACGAGCCGACCTCGCACGTGGACTGGTCGGCGGGTGCGGCGAAGCTGCTGGCCGAACGGACCGAGTGGCCGGAGACCGGGCGTCCGCGCCGCGCCGCGGTGTCGTCGTTCGGTATCAGCGGTACGAACGCCCACACCATCATCGAGCAGGCCCCGACGGTGGAGGCCGGGGACGACACGGCGACGCCGACCGCGGCCCCCGGCGTGCTGCCGGTGGCGGTGTCCGGAAAGACGGTGGGCGCGCTGCGCGCACAGGCGGCGCGCATCGCCGAGCGCCTGGACGAGGACCGGGACGCCCGCCTTGTCGATGTGGTGTTCTCATTGGCGACCACACGATCGGCGTTCGAGCGTCGGGGCGTGGTGCTGGCCACCGACCGTGCCGGTGCCGTCGAGGGTCTGCGCGCGCTCGCGCACGGCACCTCCGCGCCGGGACTGCTCAGCGGGGCAGTGCGGTCGGGTGGTGGGCTCGGGGTGTTCTTCTCGGGGCAGGGAAGTCAGCGGGCGGGGATGGGCCGGGAGTTGTACGGGCGGTTCCCGGTGTTTGCGGAGGCTCTGGATGAGGTGTGTGCGCATCTGGACCGGGGCCTGGATCGGCCGTTGCGGGAGGTGATGTTCGCCGAGCCCGGGTCCGCCGAGGCGGGGTTGCTGGATGAGACGGGGTGGACGCAGCCCGCGTTGTTCGCCGTCGAGGTGGCGTTGTTCCGGCTGGTGGAGTCATGGGGGATCACGCCGGACCATCTGACGGGTCATTCGATCGGTGAGATCGCGGCGGCGCATGTGGCGGGGGTGTTCTCGCTGGCGGACGCGTGCACGCTGGTGGCGGCGCGGGCCCGGCTGATGCAGGAGTTGCCGTCGGGCGGTGCGATGGTGTCTCTGCAGGCCACCGAGGACGAGGTGGTTCCGTATCTGACGGATGGGGTGTCGGTCGCGGCGGTCAACGGACCGCGTTCGGTGGTGATCGCGGGCGATGAGGCGGTCGTACTGGAGGTCGCGGCCCGGTTCGAGGCCGAGGGACGTAAGACCAAGCGGCTGGCGGTCAGCCACGCCTTCCACTCCCCGTTGATGGATCCGATGCTGGATGAGTTCCGGCGTGTGGTGGAGGGGCTGTCGTACGCGGCGCCTCAGGTTCCGCTCGTCTCGAACGTGACCGGTGAGGTGGCGTCGGCTGAGCTGGTCTGCACGCCGGACTACTGGGTGCGGCATGTACGGGAGACCGTCCGGTTCGCCGACGGCGTGGCCGCGTTGAGCGCTGCGGGGGTGACCGCGTTTCTGGAGGTCGGACCCGACGGTGTGCTCTCCGCCATGGCGCAGGACAGCCTGCCCGACCAGTCGGATGACACGGTCGTCATCCCGTCCCTGCGCAAGGGCCGTGAGGACGAGGCAGCCCTGGTCGAGGCGCTGGCCAGGCTGCACATCGCCGGCGTCAAGCTGGACTGGACGGCGTTCCTCGCCGGGACCGGGGCGCAGCGGGTGGACCTGCCCACGTACGCCTTCCAGCATGAGCACTACTGGCCGAACGCGCTGGTGAGGACCGGAGACGCCAGCGGGTTGGGACTCATGTCCGCAGAACACCCGCTGCTCGGCGCGGCCGTCGGCCTGGCGGACTCGGGCGGCGTACTGTTCACCGGCCGGCTGTCGCTGCGGTCGCATCCGTGGCTTGCCGACCACGCCGTGGGCGGCGTGGTGCTGTTTCCGGGAACCGGTTTTCTGGAACTGGCGATCCGCGCCGGGGACCAGGTCGGCTGCGCGCGGATCGACGAATTCACCCTGGCCGAGCCGCTGGTGCTGGGCGAGCGGGACGCGGTCGCCGTCCAGCTGTGGGTGGGCCCGGGCGATGACTCGGGCCACCGGAACATACACCTGTACTCACGTCCCGCCGACGCGGTGGAGCAACCGTGGGTGGAACACGCCTCCGGCGTACTGGGCGCGGAGGAGCGCACCGCGGACTTCGACGCCTCCGTATGGCCGCCCGAGGGAGCTGCCGCGCTCGACCTCGACGGCTTCTACGAGCGATTCGCCGAGGGCGGGTTCGGCTACGGCCCGCTGTTCCAGGGGCTCCGGGGGGCCTGGGAGCGCGGCGACGAGGTGTTCGCGGAGGTGGCGCTGGAGGAGCAGGCAGCGGACGCGGAGTCGTTCGGTGTGCATCCCGCGCTGCTGGACGCGGCCTTGCACGCCGTCTCGTTCGTGGATCTCGGGGAGCCGGGACGTGGACTGCTGCCGTTCTCGTGGAACGGTGTGTCCCTGCACTCAGGAGGGGCCTCCGTACTGCGGGTGCGGTTGGCCAGGTCCGGCGCCGAATCGGTGTCCCTGACCGCCGCCGACGGGGTCGGCGCGCCGGTCATCTCGGTCGAGTCGCTGGCGCTGCGCCCGGTGACCGCCGATCAGCTGGCCGGCTCCGGTACGGCGCGACAGGACTCGCTGTACCGCCTGGAGTGGGTGCTGGCACCCGCGCTGACCTCCCCCATGGACGCGGTCGCCGCCTTGGACGTGGCCGAGCTGAGCACCGATGTGGCGTCCCTGGAAGGCAGCCCCGACCTGGTCGTCGTGGCACTCGACCCCGCTGATTCGATCGCCACCCCCGACGCCACCCCCCACTGCGTGCACGAGGTCACGGCACGGGTGCTCGGCCTGATCCAGGAGTGGCTGGCCGACGACCGGTTCGCGGACTCCCGTCTGCTCTTCGTCACCAGGGGAGCCATCGCGGCCGACGACGGTGCGACGGTGACCGACCTGGGCGGGGCCGCGGCATGGGGGCTGGTGCGTTCGGCCCAGTCCGAGCACCCGGGCAGGTTCCTGCTCGTCGACGTGGACGAGCGGGAGACCTCCATGTCCGCGCTGCCCGCGGCACTCGCCTCGGGCGAGCCCCAGGTCGTGGTGCGCGACGGCGTCGTACGCACCGGCCGGCTCGCCCGAATGGCCACGGGGACCAACCTGATGCCCCCGGCGGATGCGCCGTGGCGGCTGGACAGCGGGCAGCGGGACCGGCTGGACAACCTCGCCCTGCAGACCGCCCCTGAGGCCACCAGGCCGCTGGCGGCCGGCGAGGTCCGACTGTCCGTACGCGCCGCCGGCCTCAACTTCCGCGATGTGCTCAGCGCCCTGGGTATGTATCCCGGAGAGGCCGCACCCATGGGCGGTGAGGCGGCCGGAGTGGTCGTCGAGACCGGCCCCGAGGTGACCGGGCTGCACGTCGGCGACCGGGTGATGGGCCTGGTGGCCGGCTCCTTCACGCCCTGCATCGCCGTGGACCAGCGTGCGCTGGTGAAGGTCCCCGACGAGTGGTCGTTGGAGGATGCCGCGGCGGTGCCGCTGGTGTTCCTCACCGCGTATTACGGGTTGGTGGATTTGGCGGGGTTGTCGTCGGGTGAGTCGGTGCTGGTGCATGCGGGTGCCGGTGGTGTGGGGATGGCGGCGGTTCAGCTGGCGCGGCATCTGGGCGCTGAGGTGTTCGCGACGGCGAGTGAGGGCAAGTGGGATGCGTTGCGGTCGCTGGGGATCCCGGACGACCACATCGCCTCGTCCCGTTCGACGGACTTCGAGGAGCGGTTCCTTGACGTGACCGGTGGGCGGGGTGTGGATGTGGTGCTGAACTCGCTGGCGGGTGAGTTCGTCGACGCGTCGGTGCGGTTGCTGCGCTCGGGCGGCCGGTTCCTGGAGATGGGCAAGACCGACATCCGCGACGCGGAAACGGTGGACGGTGACTACCTCCCCTTCGACCTGGCGGACGTGGAGCTCGACCGGACACAGCGGATGCTGGTCGAGCTGGTGGAGCTGTTCGAGGCGGGTGCGCTGCGGCCGCTTCCGGTGACGGCGTGGGATGTGCGGCGGGCGCGGGACGCCTTCCGGTTCATGAGTCAGGCCAGGCACACGGGCAAGATCGTGCTGACCATGCCGCGTGAGTGGGACCCCGAGGGCACCGTGCTGATCACCGGGGGTACGGGTGGTCTGGGCAGTGTGCTGGCGCGGCATGTGGTGGGTGTGCGTGGGGTGCGGCATGTGCTGTTGACGAGCCGGCGTGGGCTGGATGCTCCGGGTGCGGCCGAGTTGCGGGCGGAGTTGGCGGAGCTGGGCGCCGAGGTGTCGGTGGTGGCGTGTGATGTGGCCGACCGGGACGCGGTGGCGGAGGTGCTGGCGTCGATTCCGGCAGAGCATCCGCTGACCGCCGTGGTGCATGCGGCGGGTGTGCTGGACGACGGTGTGGTGGGGGCGCTGACGCCGGAGCGGCTGAGCGCCGTACTGCGCCCGAAGGTGGATGCGGCGTGGCATCTGCATGAGCTGACGCGCGAGCTGGATCTGGCGGCGTTTGTGGTGTTCTCGTCGGTGGCCGGATCAATGGGCGCACCGGGGCAGGCGAATTACGCGGCGGGCAATGCGTTCCTGGATGCGCTGATGATGCGTCGGCGGGCAGAGGGGTGCGCCGGGCAGTCGCTGGTGTGGGGGCCGTGGGCCCAGGACAGCGGGATGACCGGCGGTTTGAACGAGGCCGACCTGCACCGGATGAGCACCGCCGGACTCCCGGCCATCAGCGCCGAGCAGGGCATGGCCCTCTTCGACGCCGCCACCGCGCTGCACGACGCGATGGTCGTCCCCGTACCGCTCGACCTCACGGCCCTGCGGTCGCTCGGCGAGATACCGGGCCTGCTGCGTGGGCTCGTCCGGCCGGCACGGCGTACGGCGGCCGCGGCGCTGCCCGCATCCGGCGCCGCCGCCGAGCTCAGCGGGCGCCTGGCGGGGCTGCGGGGCGCCGACCGGGTCCAGATCCTGGTGGACCTGGTGCGCGCCGAGGTCGCGTCCGTCCTGGGATACGCGTCACCGGACGCGGTGGAGATCCGGCGGGAGTTCCGCGAGCTGGGCTTCGACTCGCTGACCGCGGTCGAGCTGCGCAACCGGCTGAACACGGCCACCGGGCTGCGCCTGCCGTCCACACTCGTCTTCGACTACCCGACGCCGGCCGTGCTGGCCGACTTCCTGGTGGCGGAACTGGTCGGAACCGACAGCGCCGTCGCGGCCCCCGTGGCCGGGGCGGTCCGTACGGACGACGACCCCGTGGTCATCGTGTCCATGGCCTGCCGCTATCCGGGCGGGGTCCTCTCGCCGGAGGACCTGTGGAATCTGGTGCTCGCCGAGGGCGACGGCATCTCGGAGTTTCCGACGTCTCGCGGGTGGGACCTGGAGTCGCTGTACGACCCGAACCGTGCGCGCCGGGGCACCAGCTATGTACGAGCGGGAGGGTTCCTGGACTCGGCTACTGAGTTCGACCCGGGGTTCTTCGGCATCTCGCCGCGCGAGGCGCTGGCGATGGACCCGCAGCAGCGGCTGCTGCTGGAAGTGTCCTGGGAGGCCATCGAGCGAGCCGGTATCGCTCCTACCTCACTGCGCGGTAGCCAGACCGGTGTCTTCGTCGGATCGCTGCACCACGACTACGCGTCGGGGCGCCTGGAATTCCCGCAGGACGTGCGTGCCTTCCTCGGCACCGGGACGGCCGGCAGTGTGATGTCGGGCCGGGTCTCCTACACGCTGGGCCTGGAGGGCCCGGCGGTCACGGTCGATACGGCATGCTCGTCATCCCTGGTGGCCATGCACCTCGGGGTACAGGCCCTGCGGTCGGGAGAGTGCTCCCTCGCGCTGGCCGGCGGCGTCACCGTCATGGCGACCCCCGGGCCGTTCATCGACTTCAGCGCTCAGGGCGGGCTCGCCGGCGACGGCCGGTGCAAGGCGTTCGCGGAGGGTGCCGACGGGACCGGCTGGTCGGAGGGTGTCGGCCTGGTGGTGCTCGAGCGGTTGTCGGATGCGCGGCGCAACGGGCATGAGGTGCTCGCGGTGGTGCGGGGTTCGGCGGTGAATCAGGACGGTGCGTCGAATGGTCTGACGGCGCCGAACGGTCCGTCGCAGCAGCGGGTGATCCGTCAGGCGCTGGCCAACGCGGGTCTGTCTCCGGTGGATGTGGACGCGGTGGAGGCGCATGGCACCGGGACCACGCTGGGCGACCCCATCGAGGCACAGGGACTTCTCGCCACCTACGGGCAGGACCGCGAACACCCACTGCTGCTCGGGTCGATCAAGTCCAACATCGGGCACACCCAGGCGGCGGCCGGTGTGGCCGGTGTGATCAAGATGGTGATGGCGATGCGGCACGGTGTGCTGCCCAAGACGCTGCACGTGGACACGCCGTCCACGCATGTGGACTGGTCGATGGGGGACATCCAGCTGCTCACCGAGTGCGTGGAGTGGCCGGAGCACAGCCGTCCGCGCCGGGCCGCCGTCTCGTCCTTCGGCCTCAGCGGCACCAACGCCCACACCATCATCGAACAGGCCCCGCTGCCCGAGGAACCGCCTTCCGCCGACACGCGGCCCGAGCCCGCCGTGGCCCCTGCTGCCCTGCCGTGGGTGGTGTCGGCGAAGACGGCCGAGGCGCTGCGTGGGCAGGCGGCCGGTCTGCTGGCGCGGGTGGAGGTCGATCCGGAGCTGGAGCCCGTGGATGTGGGCTATTCGCTGGTGTCCACGCGGTCGGTGTTGGAGTACCGGGCGGTGGTGGTCGGTGGTGACCGCGAGGAGCTGCTGTCCGGTCTGCGGGCTCTGGGTGC
>NZ_JBHWES010000140.1:0-9245 GCF_042734105.1 Streptomyces sp. NPDC059679
CCACACCACCCGACGGCACACCCTCCGCCAACGCCCGCAACCCCGCCAGCAGCTCCTCCCGGTCCTGGCCCACCACCACCGCGCGCTGCTCGAGCATCGCCCGGCCGGCCACCAGCGACCACCCGACCTCCGCCACATCAGCGGTGGTCTCCTCGGCGAACTCCGCCAGCCGTCCGGCCTGGGCCCGCAGCCCCGCGGCCGACCGCCCGGACACCACCCACGGCACCACACCGCCCGGGACCATCGGAGCGGTGGCTTCCCCCTCCGTCGACGGTACGGGCGCCTCTTCGAGAATCACATGCGCGTTGGTGCCGGAGATGCCGAACGCCGAAACACCCGCCCGCCGCGGACGCTCCACCTCCTGCGGCCAGGCCGTGGCCTCCCTCAGCAGCTCGACCGCCCCGCTGCCCCAGTCCACATGCGGCGTCGGCTCATCCACATGCAGCGTCTTGGGCAACACCCCATGCCGCATCGCCATCACCATCTTGATGACACCGGCGACACCGGCGGCGGCCTGGGTGTGGCTGATGTTGGACTTTATCGACCCCAGCCGCAGCGGCCGTTCCTCGGGCCGCCCCTGGCCATACGTCGCCAGCAGCGCCTGCGCCTCGATCGGGTCGCCCAGCGTGGTGCCCGTACCGTGCCCCTCGACCACATCCACATCCGCAGGCGACAGCCGGGCGTTCGCCAGCGCCTGCCGGATCACCCGCTGCTGCGACGGACCGTTCGGCGCCGTCAACCCATTACTGGCGCCGTCCTGGTTGATCGCCGATCCCCGCACCACCGCCCACACCTGGTGACCGTTGCGCCGCGCATCGGACAGCCGCTCCAGCAGCAGCATCCCCACGCCCTCGCCCCACCCCGTACCGTCCGCCGCCCCCGCGAACGCCTTGCACCGCCCGTCAAGCGCCAGCCCCCGCTGCCGCGAGAACTCCACGAACGCGCCCGCCGTGGCCATCACCGTCACCCCGCCCGCCAACGCCAGCGAGCACTCGCCCCCGCGCAGCGCCTGCACCGCCGAGTGCAGCGCCACCAGGGACGATGAACACCCCGTGTCCACCGTCACCGCCGGGCCCTCGAGCCCCAGCACATACGACACCCGCCCCGAGAGCACACACGCGAGGTTCCCCGTGGCGGCGTAGCCCTCCACCTCACTGCCGGCCATGGCGGTGAGCACCGTGTACTCCTGCGATGTCACCCCGGCGTAGACGCCGGTGCTGCTGCCCACGAGTCCCTGAGGGTCGATACCGGCGTGTTCGAAGGTCTCCCAGGCGACCTCGAGCAGCTGCCGCTGCTGAGGGTCCATCGCCAGCGCCTCACGCGGTGAAATCCCGAAGAATTCCGCGTCGAATTCCCCCGCGCGCCGCAGAAAGGCGCCCTCGCGCACATAGCTCGTACGCGGGCTGTCGGGGTCGGAGTCGAACAGGTTCTCCAGATCCCAGCCGCGGTCCTCCGGAAATGCGCTCAGCCCTTCGCCCCCGGACGCCACCAGCTCCCACAAGTCCTCCGGGTTCTCCACCCCACCCGGAAAACGGCACGCCATACCGACGATCGCGATCGGCTCGGGTTCCGCGGACTCAGCTTCACGCAGACGCTGCCGGGTGTCCCGCAGTTCTGCCGTCACCCACTTGAGGTGGTCGAGAAGCTTCGCCTCGTCCTTCGCCATCGCTGGCGCCTCCTCTCTTGGCGGTTTCCTGTTTGGCTGTCGGCGTCAGAAACGTGGTCAGAATGCGCGTGGTCAGAATGCGCAGCGGAACTCTTTGAAGCCCTCGATGAAGCTCGATGCCAGCCGGACGGGCTCGCCGTCCACGCGGATGTCCGGCAGTGAGGTGAGGAGTTCGCGGAGCATGGCGACGATCTCGATCCGGGCGAGATGGGCGCCGAGACAGAAGTGCGGCCCCACCGCGCCGAAGGACAGCTGGGGGTTGGGGTCACGGGTGATGTCGAACCGGTAGGGATCCTCGAAGACCTTCTCGTCGTGGTTCGCGGACCAGTAGAAGAGGAAGATCTCGTCGCCCTTGCGGAACCGATGGCCGTTCATCTCACAGTCGCCGGTCGCGGTCCGGCGCATCCAGTTGATGGGCGTGCCCACCCGCAGGATCTCCTCGACGGCGTTCTTCGCATGGGCTTCGAAGTCCGACTGCAGGAGTTGCCGCTGGTCGGGGTGGGCGGTCAGCAGCGCCAGGGCTTGGGCGATGGCGTTGCGGGTGGTCTCCATACCGGCGTTGACGAGGAGGATGAAGAACGAGACGAGTTCCTGGTGGGTCAGCTGCTCGCCGTCCTCCTGCACCTGGACCAGCTTGGTGATCACATCGCCGGTGGGGTGGGCGAGCCGGTCCTCGCGGAGCCGTCCGATGTAGTTCCCGAGGTCACGCAGGGCGCCCAGCACCGCCGCCGCCGTCTCCTCGGGGGTGGCCGCGAGTTCGGGGTCGACCCCGCCCATGATGGTGTTGGTCCGCTCGAAGAGGAATTCGTAGTCCTCGCCCGGAATCCCCATCATGGTGCTGAGTACGGCGATCGGCATCTCCGCCGCGGGGCGGATGAAATCGCCGGGTCCACGCTCGATGAGTTCGTCCACGATCCGCCGGGCCACCTGCCGTGACATGGCCTCGAACTTGGGAGCCATACCGCGGCCGAACGACCGCGCGACGATGCGCCGCAGCCTTGAGTGCTCCGGATTATCCATGTTGATCATGGAGCCGTAGAACTCGTCCATCTCCGGCGGCAGGATCGAAGTGGCGCCCTCCGAGGAAAAGTCCTGCGGCCGGCGGCTCACCTCCGCGATGTCGGCGTGTTTCACCACCGCGTAATAGCCGTTTGCCATCGGGCCCCAGGGCAGCCGCGGCGGAACGAATTCCGGGTGCGGCAGAGCACGCAGCCGCTCGAACACCGCCGCCCGCTCATCACGCGGCCGTAACCAGAAGGACGGATCCAGGAAGTCGGGAGGCTTGGCGGCGGTGGTGGCGGAACGGGACGTGGCTTCCGAAGGAGACACAATGCCTCGATTCAAGCTTGGACAGGTACGAAAACCGGTCCGCGCAAGTCTCACAAGGCCGTCTTAAGAGTTCCTAACAACCTGACGGACCACCGGCGATTGACGCCGGTGGAACGGGGTGTCAACCTCGGGGCGTGCAGGTGACGATTCGGGACGTCGCGAAGGCTTCGGGGGTGTCCCCGTCCACCGTGTCGCGGGCCCTGGCGCCCGGCGGGGCGGTGAGCCCCGTGACGCGCGAGCGGGTGCGGGCCGCCGCCGACCGGCTCGGCCACCAGCCCAACCAGGCGGCGCGCGGGCTGATCACCGGGCGTACGGCCCCGCAGGTGGACGGGATCGTGTTGTGTTCGCCGCAGCTGAGCGGCGAGGAGCTGGGCTCGCTCGGAGACTTCACCGACAAGCCGATCGTGCTGCTGCACCGCAAGGAGCCCGGGTTCGGATGCGTCGCGGCCGATCTGGTGGAGGGGATGACCGATGCGCTGACCCATCTGCACGCGCTGGGCCACCGCAGGATCGCGTATGCCGGCGGGCCACGCGGCTCGTGGGCGGCGCGGGAGCGCGCGGCCGGTGTCGAGGCGGTGGCGGCGTCGGGGCTGGTGGAGATCGTCCAGGTGGGGTGCGTGGCGCCGCCGCTGACCACGGTCCCGGTGCCCAAGGCGCATGGCGCGCGGGCCGCCGTCGATCCGCTGTGCCGCATGCCGGCCACCCCGGCCGCCGAGGGTGAGCAGCCCCCGCAGCGTGTGCTGCTCGTCCATCTGGTGGTACGGGGCTCGACGGCCGCCCTCGACCGGCGGTAGCGGGCGTGATGGATCCACTCGCCGGTCTCCTGGACGGGCCGAGGGCCCGGGGGGCGTTTCTGCTCCGGATGGTCATGGACCCGCCCTGGTCGGTACGGATCGAGGACCGGGCCCCGCTGTGTGTGATGACCGTGGCGCGCGGTGAGGCGTGGGTGGTCCCGGACCGGGGCGAGGCGCAGCGTCTTGGCCCGGGGGATGTGGCGGTCGTGCGCGGCCCCGATCCGTACACGGTGGCCGACGATCCGGCCACCGAGCCCCAGGCGTGGATCCTGCCGGGCGAGGTGTGCCGCACCGCCGAGGGCGAGGATCTGGCGGAGCGGATGGCGCTGGGCGTGCGCACCTGGGGCAACAGTGAGCACGGTGCGGCGACGATGCTGGTCGGCACGTACCGGATGGACGGGGAGATCAGCCGGCGGCTGCTGGACGCGCTGCCTCCGCTGCTGGTGCTGGGGCGTGAGCGTTGCGATTCGCCGCTGCTGCCGTGGCTCGGCGAGGAGATCGTCAAGGAGGAGGCGGGCCAGACGGCCGTTCTGGACCGGCTGCTGGATCTGCTGCTGATCTCGGTGCTGCGGGCGTGGTTCGCGCGGCCTGAGGCGCGGGCCCCGGCCTGGTACCGGGCGCTGGGCGACCCGGTGGTCGGCCGTGCCCTGCGGCTGCTGCAGAACAACCCGGGCCATCCGTGGACGGTGGCGCTGCTGGCGGCGGAGACCGGGATCTCCCGCGCGGTGCTGGCCCGCCGGTTCACCGAGCTGGTCGGCGAGCCGCCGATGGCTTATCTGACCGGCTGGCGGCTGGATCTGGCCGCCGATCTGCTGCGGGAGCCGGACGCCACCCTCGGGGCGGTGGCCCGGCGGGTCGGCTACGGCAGCCCCTTCGCGCTGAGCGCCGCCTTCAAGCGGGTGCGCGGGGTCAGCCCGCGGGAGCACCGCTCCGCGGCCAGCGCAGAGTGACGGCGGGGCCGCGGGCGCAGCCGTCGGGCCCGCAGCTGACGGAGCGTTCGTACAGCAGGGCCAGCCGACGGGCGGTGCGGACGATGTCGTAGCGCTCGACGGCGGTGGGCACCGGGTGCCGTACGGGGCCGGCGGCGGCCCGCTCGCGCAGGGCGTCGGCCAGGGCGGCGGCGCCGGGCCCGATACGGCGCGCGCCGGGGGCCGCGCCGGGCGGCAGTTCGTCGAGGGCCGGGCAGACGCCGTGGAGCACCGGGAGCCCGGCCGCCAGGGCCTCCACGGCGGCGAGCCCGAACGCCTCCTCCGCGGACGGCGCGACGAACACGTCCATGGCGGCCAGCAGCCCGGGGATGTCCGCGGGCCGGTCCCCGGTCCCGGCCACCGCCCCGTCGCGCTCGCCGAGCAGCCGGATACGGTCGGCCACCCCGAGCCAGGCGGCCAGGTCGCGCAGCGCGGTGCGCTCGGGTCCGTCCCCGACCAGCAGCAGCCGGGCCTGGGGCAGCTCGGCGACGGCCCGCAGCGCCACATCGAAGCGCTTGGCCGCCACCAGCCGGCCGACGCCGCCGACGACGAAGGCGTGTGGGGGGATGCCGAGGCGGGCGCGGGCGGCGGCGCGGGCGGCCGGGGCGAAGTCGAAGTGGCGGGCGTCCAGCCCGTTGGGCACCAGGTGGATACGGTGGTTGGCGACGCCCCAGCCACGCAGCCGGTCGGCGACTGCGGCCGAGACGGCGACGGTCGCCGAGCCCAGGCGTTCGGTGGCGAGATAGCGGGCGCGGGTGCCGACGGTGAGCGGGCGGCCGTCGATACGGCGCTCGCCCAGGCTGTGCTCGGTGGCGATCACGGCGCCGACACCCGCCAGCCGGGCGGCGATCCGGCCGTGGACACAGGCCCGGTAGAGATGGGTGTGCACCAGGTCGTAGCCGCCGCTGCGGATGAACCGCGCCAGCCGGGCCGTCCCCATCGGGTCGCGGACGCCCATCGGCAGATGGGTGACGGGCACGCCGTCCGCCCGGATGCCATGGCCAGCGGCCCCGGGTGCGGTCAGGGTGAGCACATCACAGCGCGCGGGCAAGTGGCGCAGCAGCAGCCGCAGTTGCTGTTCGGCGCCACCCGCGCCGAGGCGCGAGATGATGTGCAGCACTCTCATCGGGCGACCAGGCCCCGTCTTCCGTAGCACGCTGAATCACGTCCGACCATGACAGACGGCGGGATGTAAATCACGTAAGACGCGCGGCGATAGGCCGTCGGAGTGGCGGCCCGATCGGCACAATGGCGAGGCGCGAGAGGGCGCGCCGAAAATCCGATTTGCACAGCCATTCCCCAGCGGATTGTTACCTTCTCATCTCGCGCGATGACATGACGAATGTAGGCCGTCCGGGTCATCGCCGCGCGATATTGCGTCCCGACGACCCGCGGGAGTGCCCAGATGTCCGCACCTACCCCCGTCAGAGACACGGCCGAGAAGGCAGCCGCGCCCAGCACCGCTCCCCCTCCCGCGCGGCCCGCGCACCACGAGATGGCCCCCTGCCGCCAGGGCCCGAACGGGAGTTATGAGTACAAGCGGTACAGCCAGCTGGCGGGCCCGCTGACCCAGCCCCCGTCCGGCCGCCCGTACCGGGTGCGCTGCCGGAGCCTGCTGGCGCAGGAGCCGCACCGCGTCCGGGCGGCGCTGCTGCTGTGCGCGGCACCGGTGTGCTCGGCGCTGCTGCTGCTGTGGCTGCTGCAGCCCCAGCACTGGGTGCACCGCGACGGTGTGACGGGCTGGGAGACGGCCGCGGACCGGACGATGCTGTTCTCGATCGCGCTGATCGAGGCGTTCCGCCTGTTCACCGTGGTCTCCAACGCGCACGCCACGCTGGTGGCCCGCGACCCGGTGCCGGTGACCGCCGAGCCCGGGACCCGGGTGGCGTTCTTGACCAGCTTCGTCCCCGGCAAGGAGCCGATCGACATGGTCCGGGCGACGCTGGAGGGGGCGATGCAGGTCAGACACGCCGGGGGGCTCGACGTATGGCTGCTCGACGAGGGAAACGACGAGGAGGCCAAGGAGCTGTGCGCCCGGCTGGGCGTACGGCATTTCTCCCGCAAGGGCATCGAGAAATGGAATCAGCCCAAGGGATCCTTCCGCGCCAAGACCAAGCACGGGAATTACAACGCCTGGCTGGACGCCCATGGCGACGACTATGAATTCATGGCCTGTGTTGACACCGATCATGTGCCGCTGCCCAACTTCCTGGAGCGCATGATGGGTTACTTCCGCGATCCCGATGTCGCCTTTGTGGTCGGTCCGCAGGTGTACGGAAATTACGATACGGCCGTCACCAAGGCGGCCGAGAGCCAGCAGTTCCTCTTCCACGCACTGATCCAGCGGGCCGGAAACGCCTATGGCGGGCCGATGTTCGTCGGCACCAACAACGCGGTGCGCATCGCCGCGCTGCGGAGCATCGGCGGGCTGTACGACTCGATCACCGAGGACATGGCCACCGGCTTCGAGCTGCACCGCCGCCGCAACCCCGTCACCAGGAAGAAGTGGCGCTCGGTCTACACCCCGGACGTACTGGCCGTCGGGGAGGGCCCGAGCACCTGGACGGACTTCTTCACCCAGCAGCTGCGCTGGAGCCGCGGCACCTACGAGACGGTGCTCAAGCAGTTCTGGAAGGCGCCGTTCACGCTGTCGCCGGGGAAGCTGCTCAACTACTCGCTGATGATCGCGTACTACCCGATGACCGCGCTCAACTGGATGCTGTCGGCCCTGTCCTGCGCGCTGTTCCTGGTGCTCGGCGCGTCCGGGATCCACATCCCGGCGGAGATGTGGATGATGCTCTACAGCGACGCCGCGGCGCTCCAGATCGGCCTGTACATCTGGAACCGGCGGCACAACGTCTCCCCGCATGAACCGGAGGGCTCCGGCGGGGTGGCGGGGATGCTGCTCTCCGCGCTGTCCGCCCCCATCTACGCCAAGTCACTGTGCGACGCGCTGCTGCGGCGCAAGAGCCGGTTCGTGGTCACGCCCAAGGGCGACTCCTCCAGCGCCGACCGGCTGTCCACCTTCCGTATCCATCTGGTGTGGGCCGCGGTCTTCGGCGGTTCGCTGGTCGCCTCGCTGTTCCTGGGCCACACCCACGCCGCGATGCGCACCTGGGCGATGCTGGCGCTGGCGCTGTGTCTGGCGCCGATGGCCATCTGGTCCGGCGGGCTGCTGCTCACGCGGCGCGGCCGGCGCACCGCCCCGGCGGTGCCGACGGCCCGCGCCGAGGCCCACTGAGGCTTGTGGTCACCTTTCGCGCAGGTTGGCGTTACGGGCCAGGTCGAGCGCGTACTCCGTCCACCAACGGCCCGCGGGCGGACCGCCGTTGCAGGTCCCGTCGGACTCGCCCGGTCGCTTGATCCACAGATACGCGTCGATGGCGGGGTCGCCCGTACGGGTGCTCGGAGGATCTCCCAGAGCCCGCCCCGGGGGGTTGCACCAGCTCTCCTGGCCGTCGGTGGCGGAGCGCACGGCACCCATGTCACCGCTCTTGCCGTCGTCGCCCTCGCCCCTGACGGAGGTGAGCGGGCCGTTGCCGTTGCGGCTGGTGTCGATGATGAAGTGGACCCGGCCGAGCTGGAGGGACAGCCGACGGCCGTAGGCGCGGGTCACCGACGTCGGCTGGAAGTTCGAGACGTTCAGGGCGAAGCCGTCCGCCTGGTCGATGCCGCTTTTCATCAGCGGCTCCACCAGCCGCTCGGTGTCCTTGATCCACCCCGGGTTCCCGGCGTCCAGATAGATCCGGGTGGCGGGCATCGCGGAGAGCATGGCGACCGCGTCGCGCAGCAGGGCCAGCCGCGGCGCACGCAGCGGCTTGGGAACGCAGCCGTCGACCACCTGAGCAATCGCGTCGGGCTCCAATACGACAATCGCCTTTCTCTCGCCGATTCCCGAGACGATCTCACGGATCCAGTCCAGATATTCGGCGTCACTTTCCGCCCCGCCCCGGGAGTATCTTCCGCAGTCCCGGTACGGAATGTGATAGGCGACCAGCACCGGCGTACGGTGCTCCCGCGCCGCGGATTCGGTGAGGAACCGGACCCGTTCACGCGGATGCGGGCCGAGCCATTCGGCGATCGGCTCGTCGGCGATCCGCCGCATGAGCTCCGCCTCCGCGTAACGGCCCGCGCGCCGCTGCTCACGGGCCTGCCGGGCGGCCGGATTGTCCGGGTTCACCCAGAGCCCGCTCTCCCGGTCCGACCCGTCTGACGTGCCGAGGCATCCGCTCAGCGCGAGGAGCGCGGCGGCGCTTCCCGCAAGCGGCGCCCAGTGTCGCGCGATGGCTCTCCTGAGCCCTTTCTCGGCCATTCGAGCACACCTTTTCCCGGAGTTTCCCGGCCTTGGAATTGACGGCACGTGTCGCATCATGGCATCGGGAACGGGCGGCGGCTTTCAATTCACGCTTGTGTTGCCCCGCCGCCATCGGGGCGAATTTCGGAAAGGGCCGTGAGACTTACGACCTGGGGTGCGGTGGGGATCGGGCG
>NZ_JBHWES010000141.1:0-2070 GCF_042734105.1 Streptomyces sp. NPDC059679
ACCAAGGGCGGTCCAGCGCGCCCCAGGCGCTGGCGCAGGGGTCTGGGGGCGCGCAGCCCCCGGACCCGGCCAACGGCCGGGTGCACCACCACAAACCCACGCACGCACCACACACCCCCAACCGAACCCGCCGGGGGGTGCGAGGGGGCGGCGCAAAGCGCCCCTCGCACCCCCGGCCCCCCGGGCCGGGTACCCCACCACGGCGCAGCGCACCCGGCGCGGCCGTCGCGCGCGGCGGCCGCGCTCGCGGCCGCCGGTCGGCGCCGTCGCCATGCCGGGCGCCCGGAGGGGTTCGTCAGGCGACGGTGAACAGCTCGTCCTGTACTGGCTGTTCGGATGGCTGGGGCTTGGGGTTGGTGTGCTGCTCCTGGTGGGCGATGTGCTCGGTCAAAGTCCAGTCCACCCATCGCCATTCAGGGAGCAGGGGGCGGGGTCTGGGGCCGGTCGTCTGCCGGATGGTGGTGAGCCCTGCGGCGCGGGCGGCTTCGCGCCCGGCGTCGGTGACAACCAGCTTCTCGGGTCGTACGCGGTGGACGGTGGTGTCGTCCATCCATACCTCGCAGTACGGCGTGCCGAGTGCGGTGAGCATGGCGAGCCGGTCGATGTCGCCCCATCCGGGGTGGAGTCCGCCGGGGCGGACCCATACCCAGGTTCCGGGCCGGATGTCGCCTGGCCCCATGGGGATGTGTTTGTACGGCGGGCGCTGGCGTCGGCGGCGGCGGGGCTTGGGCGGGTAGTAGTGGCTGGGCGGGTAGTTGGGGTTCGCCATGTGCTGCTGGTGCAGTTCTTCGGCCAGCGCGTTCATGACGTCCTTGTGGGTGTAGCAGGAGGGGCCGACGTGCCAGCGTCGGGGACCGTTCTTCTCCCACTGGGTCGCCGCGCCGCACGTGCACCGCCCCGCCCGGAGGTACGGCTGGGCGGGCGGGCACGGCCACGGCGTGGTGCATGTCCGGCAGAGCCAGACAGGGCCGGCCGAGGTGGGCAGGTGCTCGCACGGCAGGTAGATGGGGCGCATCAGCAGGCTGTCGTCCGGCGTGACGGGCGCTCCTTCGTGCGGCTCGGGCGGGGGTTGGGGCATCGGGCAGGGCTCTCCTGGGTGGGTCCGGGGCCGGGGCGGCGGTGGCGCGACCGCCCCGGCCGGGGTGTTCTACGGCGTGGGCGCGGTGGCGGCCTCGGCCGCGTCCAGGGCCTGTTCGGCCAGTTGGAAGGAGACGGCCAGGGCCTGCGGGTCCATGGCCTCGGCCTGGTTCTCGGGCGCGGTCCTGCGGGCGCGGTCGAGCGCGCGGACCGCCTGTGTGGCGACGTGGTAGCCGGTTTCGTTCTGCCCCTGGGCGTAGCTGGCGAACAGCAGCAGCTCCACCTCCACCGTGTTGACGTACTTGAGCACCGGCCCTTCGCCGCGTCGCGCGTCGTCGAGTGCCTGGCGGCCGCTGTCGACGCTGAACAGCGCGATGCCGGACAACGGGGCGGCCTCTTCGGACTGTCCGGCCTGCGCCGGGATGGGGAGGGTGCGGGTGTCCAAGGCGGCAGCGGCGGCGCGGAGGTTCGTGATCGCGGTGCTGCGGCGGAGCGCGGGGCGGGCGAGGTGGCGGGCCGCCTTGGCGCAGCGATCGGCCAGGGCGGCCCAAGCGGCCGCCTGGGCTGGCTGCTTCTGCTCGGCGGCCAGGGCCGCCTCGTCGGCTGCGATGCGGGCGCGTCGGTGACACAGGGCCGACTGGGCCCGGAGCCAGCGGCGGTTGGGTGTGCCGCGTCGGTTCAGCTCGGCGGCCTGGGCGGCCGCGCGGTACGTCTGCGCGGCCTGCTGGGCGCGGAGCAGGGGGCGGCCGATGCTCTCTGTGAACATCCGGCCGCTGTGTCCGTCGGCCAGAAGGTCACGACGGTAGCGGGCGGCGTCGGCGTTCCCGCCCAAGACGGGCAGGTCGCTGGGGAAGGTCATGGTCGTGCTTCTCCTTGCGGCGGGTTTCGAGTGGGGCCGGGGGGGGGGGGGCCTCCCCCCCCCCCCCCCGGGGGGGGGGGGGTTGTTATGTGAGGGGCAGTTCTGCGGGAGGCGATCCTGGACCGGGACGCCCC
>NZ_JBHWES010000141.1:2080-3809 GCF_042734105.1 Streptomyces sp. NPDC059679
GGTTGTTGCTCGTGGGGGTTTGTTTGGGGGGGGGGGGGGGGGGCGCCCCCCCCCCCCCCCCCGGCCGGGGGCGGTTGGGTTACTTCTCTGCGGCGATCTGCGGCGGAAGGCTTCCGTCGCCGTGGCCGCCGCCGCCGAGCGGCGCGGCGCAGGCCCGGCGTCCTCATGCCGCGCGCCGAGCTTGGCGGGGAGGTACGTCCGTCAGTGGCGGGGACGGCGTACTGTCTCCTCGGTGTGGTGGGGTTCCGAGCTGGGGGCGGGGATCGTCAGCTGCGGTCGCAGGCGATCACGATCAGGCCCGGCCAGGTCTCCCGCGTCGTGATGTCGGTGAACTCGCGTTCCTCGACCGTGAGGGAGCGGTGGACAGCAAAGTCATCGCCGCAGACGTCGCACGGGCACTGGCCGAAGTACGGGGATTCGGCGCTACGCCGGTCGATCTCGGGTTCTTCGATGGTGCGGATCACTGCGGTGCTGCTCTCGACACCTGCGGAGGCGGTGGTCACGGTGGGTTCTCCTCACATGGTGGGGGTTTCGAGCGGGTCCGGGGCGGCGGTGCCAACCGCCGCCCCGGCCGGACGGACTACCTGAGCGACTGGGCGAGAGCGGCCCGCAGCGGGCCGGTCTCGACGCGAACCGCGAGCGACGGCGCGTCGAGCGCCGATCCGAACGCGGTGGCGTGCAGCGCCTGCCCAGTGCGTCCGGCCGCGCTCGCCTTGACGTAGCCGTGCCAGTACGCCGCGAGGGCGCTGTCGCTGAGCCCGTCCAGCTCCTCCAGCGGGGCCGTGTCCTCGTCGGCGGCGGCGGCGATGAGGCGGTCACGCAGACCGGCCAGCGCGGCGGCGGGGAAGTCTGGGGTGGTGTTGGTCATCGTGTCCTCTTCCGTACGGGTTTCGAGTGGTGGTGCTGGTCGGGGCGCCACCCCCTTCCAACAAAGACAACAATACCAGCTTTTAAGCGGATAGGAAGTGCTGTGGGGCGCGTTTCTGATCCCTTTTTCGCCTCTGGCCCTGGAGCCGCTACCCTGGTGTTCTCTCGTTCCGCGTGGAAGTAGCGCCCCTTCGGGGATGTCGCCACCACGCGCGGTGCGGGTTTCGAGAAGACCGGCGACCGCGCCAGCCTGCCGCACTTGTGCGGGGGGTCCTGCCTTATGGCAGGGCGGTCGCCGGTCTGCGTTCCGGCCGCGCCACGGGCGGCGGCTCAGACCTCGTTGTCGATCCAGACCACTCCGTACGGCGTCGCGCGCCATGAGGACATACAGCCGTGCTCAACAGCGGCCAGGGCCTCCATGAGGTCCTGGTGCGCGTGGGCGTCGTAGCGTCCGGCCTCGGTGGCTCGGCGGACGGTATCAAGCCGGTTCGCGCCGACCGCCACGGCCCGGCCGGCGCGGTAGGAGTCGCGGGCGGCGCGCTGCTCCTCGCGCCACTCGGCCCGATCCTCGGGGTTCACCGGGGGTGGCCCTGCGTCCTGGCGGGCCAGGTAAGCCAACGCTCGGGCCTCGTGCACGGCGAACGCGTTCATGCGGGGTCCAGACTGCGGGCCAGGCGGTCACTGGCGCTGGTCTCGTCGTCGGTGTCGTGCTGCATGGCGAACTCTCCTTGTGATGGTCGGGGTTTCGAGTGGGGCAGGGGCGGCGGGGCCATACGCCGCCCCAGCCGGGGGGGGGCCCGCACGGCCCGGCCCGGCCGGTGTTGGTGGCGGGGGAATAAAACACAAAGACCAGCCCGCGCGG
>NZ_JBHWES010000141.1:3819-9222 GCF_042734105.1 Streptomyces sp. NPDC059679
ACCCCCACCCCACCCCAAACCCCCTTCGGTGTTGGTTTGGGGGTTGGGTTTTTTTTTTTACCCCCCGGGGGTTGGGGGGGGGGGGGGGGGGGCGGGCCCCCCCCCCCCCCCTGCCGGGGCAGGCCCGTCAGGGCCGGGCCTGCCTGGTGTTGCTGTTACTCCTCGTCGCCTTCCTCCTGGCTGTCGTCCTCGGCGGGCTCGTGCTCCTGGCCTTCCGGCTCGTCCGCGCCCGTGTCGTCGAACTCGGCTCCGGAGTCGTACTCTTCGCCCTCGTCGTCCGGGCCGTCCGCGTCGGGCGCGTCTCCGTCCTCCTCGGCCGGGGGCTCCTCTTCCGTCTTCTTGGCCCTCTCCGCTTCGCGCTCCTGCCGCTTGCGCTCCGCTTCGGCCTGGCGCTCGGCCTTCGCCTTGGCCTCCCGCTCGGCGGTGGCCAGGGTCTCCTCCTCGACCGCCGTCAGGCCGTATCCGTGCCGCTTCAGGAAGGCGATCCACTCGGCGGTCTCGGGCCTGATGTCGCCCCGCACCGAGGGGCCGTGGTGGTAGTGGGGCTCACCGCGCCATGCGTCGTCCCGCATGTGCTCGGCCTCGTACATGCCCGCGACGTGCGCGAACATGACCCACCAGTACCGCTTGCTCGCGGTCTTCCTAAGCAGCGCGGTGATCACGTCCTCGGGGCGGCGGTCGGTGAGCCGCTTGTCTCCCAGGAACTTCGCCAGCATCTCCCCGTGGTGCTGGCCGCCGACGTAGTGCACGTACGGGTACCGGCTCATGAGGAGCGTCCGCATGATCAGGTCCTTGACGTCGGCCGGGGCCTCGCCCTTGTCCTTGCACATGTCCGCGATGTGGGCCTCCCGGCCGTCGCGGGCCGTCCTCCACGCGAGGTTGTTCACCTTCACGCGGCGGCGCTCCTCGCGGACGGCCTCGGCCTTGGCAGCGGCCTCCTCGTCGGGCTCGCCGTTGCCGTTGCCGCCGTCCTGGGCGTCTCCGGCAAGACGGTGGCCGTGCTTCTTCCAGTCGACGCACAGCCACACCACCTCGGCCTCGTCGGGGTCGATAGTGGCCGCGTGGCCCTTGCAGGTCTCGCTGTGCCCCTGCGCGCTCATCGGGTTCCCGATCGCGCTGACCAGTTCCTCCAGCGGCCGGACCGGCGGCGTGCTGTACGACCAGTTCCAGCTCCAGCGCAGGGTCTTGACCTTCTTCTCGGCCAGCTCGGCCGTCAGGGTCTCGATCCGCTCAGCCCTGGCCTTCTTGGCGCGAAGCTCCTGCATGGCGGTCTTCCACGCGCCCCGCTTGGCGTTGCCCTCCTGCTCGTCCTTGGCCTTGGCCCGCGTGAGCACGGTCTGAGCGCCGGACACGTCCTTGACCTCGTCGTAGTCAGCCAGCTCGACCCAGTCGAATTCGACCTCGTCCTCCCGGAGGTCTTCCAGGGTCTCCGCGCCCATCTGTGCGACCTTGTGGGCCGCGTCCAGTTCCTCCTCGGTGCGGCCGATGGCGGCGGCCAGGCTGCGCTTCCTCGCCTTGGGCACCCGCTTGGCCTTGACCAGAAGGGCCAACTGCTCGGCGGCGTCAACGTCGTCCTGCGCGCTCGCCTGGCGACGGTGCAGGTTCTCGACCATCGAGACGGTCAGCGCTTCATCGTCGACGCCCTTCAGGTCGTCGCGGATGATCGCGGGGACCTTCAGGTACGTGCGCCCCTCCTTGACGGCCTGGGTGGCGGCGCGGTGTGCGGCCAGGGTGCGGCGCTGGCCGATCACGATGCCCAGCTTGCCCTCGTTCTCCCCCTCCTGCGGGCGCAGGATGATCGCCTGCTGAACGCCCAGCTCGGCGACGCTCGCGATCAGGGCGGGGTCGGGCTCGACGGTGTCGCCCTGCTCGCGCTTCTTGCGGTGGTTGTACGGGTCGACGATGACCGGCTTGTCCTTGTCGCCGTCGGGATCGAAGTCGAGCGGGTCGATCGCCACCAGGCGGCCGAAGATCGTCTCTTCGGCCGCTTCGGGGGCCTGCGCCGTCTGCTCGGCCTGCGTCACAGTCACGTTGATGCCTTTCGTTCGTACGGGTTTCGAGTGGTGCTGCCGGTCGGGGGCGCCACCCCCTTCCAACAGGTTCAATATTACCAGTATTTAACCGGCTCGCCTAGCGGAGAAGGGGCCTGACCAGGGTTTTCCGAGAATCGAGGGCGACCCGCGCATCCTCTCCGGACCGGGCCGCTCCTCCTCGCCAGCCGCTTTGGGACGCCCTCCCGCCACAGCGGCGGCGGGGGGTGACGCGAACGCGCGCGGATGCACACGCAGACACGGCGCGGCCGTCGTTCTCGACAGGTCACCCCTCGGCCGGCGCGGAGCAGAGGGGTCGACGGTCTGCCGTCGCGTCCGCCCGGCCCCGTCCGATCCAACCGGAGATACCGGCCGGACCAGACGGGGGCCGCCCCCTTCCAGCGGGAATCCGGGGCGGCGCGGTGGCCGCCCCAGATGGCCTCACTGCGGCAGGTGCTCGCTGGGGCGCATGATCGTGATGACTCGCTCGCCGTCGTCGCCGGGCGACGCCTCGGCCACCAGGGTCACCCGCTGCGGGTCGCGACTGCGGCCGTCGACCGGGACGCGGTAGAGGGAGAACGCAAGCCGGGGCGGGCGGCCGGACCCTGCGGCCGCCTTGATCGCCCGGGACGCAGTGATCAACAGGTCCCATTCCCGCTCGGCGCCGTCCAGCCGGATGCCCGTGTCCCACGCGTACGCCTCAGGAACGGCGACGCAGTCCGCGTAAACGGCCTCGGTCATGGCCACCGGGGCCGGGAACTCGATTTCAGCGGCAATGCCGGGGTCGGCCTCGATCAGCGCGCCGCTCTCAATGGCGTGGGCGCGGGTGTAGACGGTGCCGATCATGGTGCTCACGAGGTGCCTCTCTTCGTATGTACGGGTTTCGAGTGGGGGCCGGGGCGGCGGTGCCAACCGCCGCCCCGGCCGGGGCTGATCAGAAGTGGTCGGAGTGAACGGCGCTGTGCGCGCCGGGGAAGGTGGCGACGACCTTCAGCTGGCTGCCCGCCTCAAGGAGCAGGGCGCGGCCCTCCCGGCCCTGGAACTGGTCGACGTGCATGGTGTGGGCCTTGGCAGCCTGGAGCAGGGCGTCCATCTCGGCGGCCAGCGGGGAGGATGCGCGGACGGTCACGATCGCGGGCGCAAAGTGCGCATACTCCTTGGCGCTCCAGTCCAGGACCACGGTGTACGACCGCAGACCCGCCCGGCGAGCCGCGCGGCGACGGGCGCGGATGGTCTTGAAGGTCTCGATGAGTGCACGCATTGGGTGCTCCTTGGTGGGTTTCGAGTGGTGGTGTCGGTCGGGGCGCCACCCCCTTCCAACAGACTTAATATTACCAGTACTGGGCCGGATTCGGGAAGTCGAAAAGCGTGCCCAACCAGGGATTTTCTGGATTCACCATCCCTGGATCGCGCGGTGCGCGATCCAGACCAGGGCGGCGAGACGCTCATGGGCCCGCATGTACCGGCTGAGCTCGACGGGCCGCGCCTGGCCGTCGACCTCGACCGCCCAGGCAGCATCAAGGCCCGCCGCGAAGCGGTCGTGCCGCCACGTCACGGCGTGGCCGTCAGCGCGGCACTCAACCCGCATCATCCGGGAGCCCAGCGAATCCAGGATCGCCCCCCGGGCGGAACGGGGCTCCTCCTCGACGTAGCGGGGGCTCTCGATCCGGTACCCGCGCAGACCCAGCCGCGCCACGAGGGTGGCGGCAACCTCCCCCGCCCCGGTGTCGCCCTGCCGGTAGGGAGCCAGCCCGTGCGACATCCGGTACTCCGCGTCGCAGTAGGTGACAGTGTCGCGGGGGTCGATCGTCAGCAGGTCCATGATGGCCAGCCCTTCCGTTCGGTGTGGGTTTCGAGTGGTTCTCGTTGTTCGGGGCGCCACCCCCTTCCAACAAGTTCAATATTACCAGCATTGAGCCGGATTTGGGAAGTCGAAAAGGGGTCTGCCCAGGGTTTTCCCCCGCCGCGATGCGCGGCCGCGCCCGGCTGTCCCGTACGGCGGAGGCTCCGCCGTACGGGACAGCACTGTCAGATGTCGAACAGGCCGATGGTGCCCGTGGCCTTGTCGTCGCCCGTGTCGAACATGGCGACCTGGGCCCCCTTGGGGCGGGTGGTGAATTCCGTGGCGGACATGACTCGCCAGTCCTTCGCCTGGGGGGCTTGCGCGGCGCGGGCGACCGTTGTGGTGGCGGTCTTCCGCTGCGCGAAGTCGGCAAGAACGATTTCGGTACGCGGGGCCGCGTCACGCCACTCATCGATGTATCCGGAGGTGTCGCCGCTGCATCCCTGTGTCAGGGTGATGCCCGTTTGGACCTCGAACCGCTCGTATTGGTCCCCGCGCACCTCCTGAAAGTTCGGGACGCCGCTGCGGCGGAAGGGGGCCATTTCCTGGGGGATGAGGAACACCCCGTGCCGGGCTACCTCTGCGGCGATATCGATGACGTGGTACTCGAACCGGCTGCCGGTGTAGCGGGGTGCCGTGCGCCCTCCCCGCGCAACCGCTCCGTACGGCGGGTTCGCAAGAGCTACGTCGAACGTTCCGCCCAGGTCCATGTTCGGCACGTCGAACACGTCGGCACAGATCCAAGTCGCCTCGGGCAGAACCTTGCGGCCCACCCGGACGTATTCGGGGTTCCTCTCGATGCACACGATCTGTCGCGCGGCTCCGTGCGAACGCAGGTACTTGTCTGCGGTCCAGGCCAGACGACCGATACCGGCGCACAGGTCGATCACCCTTTCCGCGCCGAACGCCTCGATCACCATGTCTACGGCCAGGCCACCGGGGGTGAAGAACGCGCCGTCGAGCCGGGCGGTCCCCTCCTCCATCAGGTTGTCGAGGACGAATTCGCGCTCGGTGGGCGTGAGATCGCGGTCCAGCTCGATCAGGTCGTTCGCCTTGCGGTGCTGCGCCGCCTGCTCGGTGGTCATCTTCGCCATGGGAGGCCCCTTCGGGTGCGGGTTTCGAGTGGTTCTTGTTGTTCGGGGTGCCACCCCCTTCCAACAAGCTCAATATTACCAGTACTAGACCGGATTCGGGAAGTCGAAAAGGGGGTCTGACCAGGGTTTTTCTCGGAAATTCCATGATCCTTTAGGGGGTGTCCGGGCCCGGCCGACCCCCGTCCTTGCCAGCCGCTTTTCCCCTCCCCCAACCCCGGGCCGGCCCGCGCTTCGACCACTGGCTCCAAGCTCCTCCTGGCCCTCCTCGACCTCAGCCCATCGCCCCGGCCACGACGGTGCCGGCGGTCGACGACGGCGGCCCGGACTCGCCCCGGCCACAGCGGACTTCAGCCCGTCCCCCGGTCCCCGGGGGGCGGGCGTCCGGAGGAGCCCCCCGGGGCACGCGCAAGGGAGCGCCAGCGACCGCAGCCCGCGC
>NZ_JBHWES010000142.1:0-9188 GCF_042734105.1 Streptomyces sp. NPDC059679
CGCAAAGACCACCCCACACCCGCTCCCACCCCGCTACACTCCCCACCCCCAGGCCGCTGACCAGCAGGAATGGAGAAGTCCGGCTGGAGTATTAGTACTCCAGTTGCAGTTCGCTATCGCTGCTGGTGTCCCGTCAGGTGGCGGGAGTTCGTGACCTCGGGTGCGGCGGTGGTAGTGGCAGCGGCGGGCGGTGGACTGGTGACGGCGGCGCCAGCGGGACCAGTTCAATGCGTGGGCGGTGTGCCGCAGGTGCGCCGGCGTGGGGCGGCCAGTTGCCAGGAGTCGCCGGATTTCCGCCACGGTGAGCGGTGCGAGGGCGTCGGAACCGTTTCTGCCGCCCCCCTTTTGGTCCCCGCGGCGGCGGCCATCGCGGCGAGGAAAGCGTGGGCGAGCATGGCCAGGGTGATGTGCCGGTACCAGCCCGGATACCGGCGGACCTCGTATTGATCCAGGCCGCACTCGTTCTTCGCGGCCTGGAATGCCTCCTCGATCGCCCAGCGCGTCCCGGCGATCCGCACCAGTTCGGCAGCGGGAGTGCCGCTCGGCGCGTAGGCGAGGTAGTAGGCGATCTCATCCGGGCGGGCAAGGCTGCGGCGGGCCAGCGACCACCGGTCGTGGGTGGGCTGGTCACCGTCGAAGTCGTCGATGGCGGGCAGCCGCGCTGTGGCCCAGTCGTAGACGCGTGGCCCCTTCGCGCCGGCCCCGCAGGAGTGGCGTTCCCAGGCGTCGGCGGGGGCTTGGGCGATGGCGAAGTCGATGCGGCCGACGGCGTGGACATGCTGGGACTTCGGCACGGCGAGGACGTAGCCGACGCCGGATTCCTCCAGCATGCGGCGCAGCCGCCACTCCTGGCCGCAGGCCGAGTCGGCGGTCACCCAGGCGATCGGCAGCGGCGAGGCCAGTGCCCGCATGATGATGGCCTTCGCAAGGTCGCCCTTGGTGGCGAACGCGCGCTCGTCGGGGATTTTCGCCTGGGCGCAGCGGTCTGGATCGGAGGTCCAGGACTTCGGCAGGTAAAGTTCTCGGTCCACCAGCGCCCGGCCTCTGACGGTGGCGTAGGCGGCGAAGACGCCGATCTGACAGTTCTCCGTGCGACCGGCGGTGCCGGAGTACTGCCGCTGCACCCGGGCCGAGACCGTGCCCTTCTTGATGAACCCGGTGTCGTCGATGATCAGTACACCAGCGGGGTCCCCGAGTCTCTCGACGACGTATTGCTGCAGGTCATCGCGGGTCTCGTCGGGATCCCAGCAGGCACGGCTCAGCAGGTGCTGCAGTCCGGCGGGAGTGCGGTGACCGGCATGCTCGGCCAGCTGCCAGCTGTTCTTGCGGCCCACCGGCCCGAGCAGGCCGTGCACATAGGCCCGCATTCGCCGCCGCAGATCCACCCGCCCGAACCGGTGACCGATCCACACCAGCAACTCTTCCAGTTCCGCCGACCAGACATCGGGCCGCACATCATCTTGCACGGCAAACACAACGGCCCGCCGCACCCGGGGTCACGGACTCCCGCCACTTGACGGGACATCAGCCGAGTGCACTCCAAAACATGGCTCTGACCAGCAGCGATAGCGAACTGCAACTGGGTACTAGGGCGTGTATCGAATGTCAGCCCCGCCCCGGTCACGCTGCTTTCGCGTCCTCACCGGCCAGGAATGGATGCAGCAGCGTGAGCAGGGCGCGCGGCCGGTGCAGCGGGATGATGTGGCCGCAGTCTTCGATGACGTGTCCGGTGAGATCGTCGGTGACCGGGCGGAGCTGGCGTTCCAGCGCAGCACCGACGGGCCGGGCGCCCAGCGCCATCGTGGGCACCGTCAGGCGGGCAGTGGCGACCGCCTGCTCGATCTGTACCGCGCTCTCGGGCAGGGCCCGGTAGTACGAGAACGCGCAGCTCAATGCCTGGCGTCCGGTGTATGCGCGGGCGAAGGCGTCCCGGAGGGCGGGGCGCACCCCGTCGCCGAGCGTGCCGGCGCTCAGAAACCAGTCGACGTAGGCGGCCTCGTGGCCCTCCAGCACGGTCTCGGCGAGGCTGGGTGCGGCGGAATGGAAGCCGAACCACCACGGCGGCCCGTCGGCGAGGAAGTCCTCGGCGCCGGGCAGCCTGCCCAGAAGGGACTCCATGACCACCAGGCGCCGAACGAGACGGGGGCGGCGCAGGGCGAGGAGGAAGGCCGGTGCGGTGCCGGCGTCGATGCCCACCACCGCGGCTGAGGACACGCCGAGCGTGGTGAGAAGCGCCGCGGCGTCCTCGGCCAGGGTGCCCGCGTCGTATCCGGAGGCTGTCCGGCTGCTCGCGCCGAACCCGCGCAGGTCCGGCGCGATGACGCGGTAGCGGCCGGACAGGTCGGCCATGACGTCCGTCCACAGCTCCCAGGTGTGCGGGAAGCCGTGCAGCAGCAGGACGGCCGGACCCGATCCGGAGAGGGCGACGTTCAGTTCGACACCGTTGGCGGGGACGCGTCGCAGCTCGGGCATGGAGGGACTCCAGGAGTGGTGAGGAATAGTGACAAGGTCACGCTAGGGAACTAACCTGGTCCGTCCAAGACGGCACTTTCCCTTCAGGTGGTGAGCCCCGGGTGACCACATCGAGGCCCGGAGAACCCAGCCGGCGGCCCGGTGAGCGCGGTGACCTGCTGGATCCGCGCTGCCCGACCCGCCAGTTGCTCGACCGTATCGGCACCAAGTGGACGTCAATGGCGGTCAAGGTGCTGGCCGAGGAGGCTCCGGGCGATTTCCGTTTCGCGGAACTGCGGCGCCGTATCCCGGGCATCTCACAGAAGATGCTGTCCGTCACCCTGCAGAGCCTGGTCCGCGATGGCCTGGTCGCGCGCCGCGTCGAACCCACCGTGCCGCCCGCCGTCCACTACCGGCTCACCGAGCTCGGCCTGTCCCTCGAAATACCGCTCTCCGCCCTGCGGGTCTGGGCCGAGACGCACATGCCGGAGATCGACCACAGCAACCAACTCGCCGACGAGTCAGCCCCCAACTAGACGATCAAGTCCGATGTGCTCAGTGATCGAATGCGATCAGGGATCGCATGATCGGTTGGCCGGTCTTGTGGTTCCGCCAGACGGTCGCGGTCAGCGCGAGGACACGCTGAGCGACGCGGACAGCCACGCCCTCGAAGGTCCGGCCGCCGTGCTGTTCCAGGCCGAGCTGGCCCTTGAGGGTGTCGTTGACGGACTCGATCAGTTGCCGCACCGACTTGAGTAGCCGCTCGCCCTTGCGCTTCTTCTCGCGTTTGAACGAGGGCCGCAGCAGGTCGATCCCGCGCATCGCCAGGTCGTTCTCGAACTCCTTGGAGGCGAAACCCTTGTCCGCGATGAGCAGGAGTCCCGGGCGATCGGCCACCAGGTCGACGTCGACGTCCAACATGGCCTGCAATACCTCGCGCTCGTCGAGTTTCGGGTTCGCCAGCGCCCACAGCACGGGCATCCCGGTCGGGGTACACACCAGGTACAGGCGCAGGCCCCAGAAGAACCGGGAGTGGGAGGCGCAGTACCCGTATCCGGCCCAGCCGGCAAGGTCCGACCGCTTCACCGTCGGGCGGGACATCCCGCACGGTACCGGCGTGGAGTCGGCGATCCAGTGGGTGTCGAACCAGAAGTCCGTGTCCGCCGCCAGCATCCGTATCGCCCGTCTCACCAGGGGCAACGCCGCTTTGAGGCGCTTGTTGTACCCGGATTGCTGCGGCAGATAGGGAAACATCGATGCCAGGTGTGTAGTCGCGTAACGCAGCCAGCGCGTCTCGGAGTGGAAGCCGAGCAGAGCCTGGGCGACCGCGAGAGTGACCAGCTCGGCGTCGGTGAGCTTCGGTGGCCGACCCATCCAGCGGTTGGTCTCCAGCTCGTCATCGATCTTCACGTACAGTGCGGTCAGCAGGGTGTCCAGGTCATCGTTCACGCCACGATCTTGGAGGCCCTGTTCGTGATTCCCGGCGCGCCGTCAGGCGGCACCGCTACTCCGGCCACTCGCTCTTCCGAACTGCCGTGCGGCCAGCCCGAAGACGAGACCGCCGACCAGGAACCAGGGATTCCAGAGCGCCAGCGTCCACAGCCGCTGTTCCGGACTCACCCCTATCTCCAGGCCCACTGCGTCACTCAGCAGCAGCACCTCGACGGCGATGCCACGCACCACCAGCACAGCGCAGACGCACCAGCCCAGCGTCTTGACCGCCCGTCCGGCCAGGCCATGAGGCCGTGGCCGGGCGAGAAGCCATCCCAGGACGCCGCCGACAAGACACAGCATTCCCACGCCCCACAAGCCCACCACCACGAACCACCCGGGGCGTTCCTCGGCCAAGGGCCCCGCCGAGACACTCAGGCCCCAGCTGCCGCCGAGCGCCCAGTAGAAATGAAGCACAGCGAAAGCGACCGCCCACGTACACGCGAAACGCCCCCACCACCGCGGCGTTGCCTTGTCCTGCGGATCTTCATGCATAGCGAGGAGCATGCCACTGCCGTGGCGCACAACCGCCAGCAGCGCTGAGAAACCGGGACGCCCGCCATCCAGTCGGCCACCACATGCGACCGGACACATCGGACTTGATCATCTAGGGCGTGGATCGAATGTGCTGGTCACAGCCACTCGTTGATGGTCGCGACAAGGACGGTCGTCTCGTAGCGGACCGCCAACTTGTCATACCGCGTGCCTACGGCCCGGTGTCTTTTGAGGCGGTTACTGACTTCGGCGTTTCGGGGTCTGGATGTGTGTCGGGATCGGTGACGCGGTCCGGCCGGGGTGGTACGCCGGAGGCATGCGGTATCCGGACGGGGGCGGGCTGACCGCCGAACAGCGCAGGCGCCGGGAAGAGGTACGAATGCGGGCCGCCGACCTCCTCGAGGATGGCGTGGAAGTCCCGCCTGTCGCCCGGGAGTTACGGGTGAGCGAGAAGTCGGTCTACCAGTGGCGCAGCGCCTGGAAGGCGGGCGGACGCGAGGGTCTGTGTTCCAGGGGCCCTTCCGGCTACGGCTGTCGGCTCGGCCCTCACCTGCAGGCCAAGCTCGCGACGTGGCTGGAGGAGGGGCCGGCCGCGCATGGCTGGGCGGATGACCAGGTGTGGACGGCCGCCCGGGTGCGCACGCTGATCGGGCGGAAGTTCCATATCTACTACAGCGTCTCCGGTATGACCCGGCTGCTGCATCGGATGGGCTACAGCGTGCAGATGCCCGCCTGGCCCGCCGCCGAGCGCGATGAGGATGCGATCACCGCGTGGTGGGAGGGTGACCTGGCAGGAGGTGACCTGGCAGGAGGTAAAACCGCGCGGGCGGCGTCCGGCGCGTTCATCTGCTTCGAGGATGAAGCGGGCGTGACCGGCCGTCCGCCCAAGGGCCGTACCTGGGGCAGGCGCGGTATCACCCCGACCGTGAAGGTGCCCGGCCGCAGCCGTGGGCGCCTGTCGGTCGCCGGGCTGCTGTGTTACCGGCCCGGTCTTCCCGCCCGCCCGTGCTACCGGTTGCGTCGTCACACAGGGCGGAAGGGTGAACGCCGCTCGCTGGGCGAGACGGACTACATCCGGCTGCTCGACGGCGCCCACCAGTTGCTGAAAGCCCCGCTGATCGTGGTGTGGGACCGACTGAACACCCACATCTCCAAGACGATGCAGGCGCTCGTGGCGCAGCGCGAGTGGCTGACCATGGTTCTGCTGCCCGGATACGCGCCCGAACTCAACCCGGTCGAGGGCATGTGGGCGCACATCAAGCGCAGTCTGGCCAACCTGGCCGCCCGCGCCCTCGGTGAGCTGGAGACTCTGCTCCGCAGACGGCTCAAGGCGCTGCAGTACCGGCACGCCATCCTCGCCGGATTCCTCGCCGGGACGGACCTCGCTCTCGAGAGACCGGACGGACCCTGGTACACCGAAGTCAGTAACGGCCGCAAGCGGCATGTCGCGCACGCTCGGCCTGCTGCTGGGTGTGATGGTTACCGCCGCGAACTCGGAGGCCGCACCGCCGCCAAGGCGCTGCTCGAGCAAGTGGCGGGCACCCACCACCGGCTGGCCCTGGTCCGGGCCGACGGCGGCTACACCGGCAGCCTCGTCGGGTACTGCCCGGCCGCGCCCGAGCTGGTCGTTTCGATCGTCAAGCGCAGCGACGGCACTCAAGCAGAGTCAGCGGATTGCGCTGAACGCGCGGCTCGTCGGTTGCGGACAAGGTGGGCCTCCCAATGGCTTCTGTCGGAAGCACCGTCGTAGGCCGGGCCACCGTCATGTGTCCCGTACGACGTGATTCACCCCAACAGAGGGCATAGGCTCTGAAATCTCTCTGAAACACGCGAGCGCCGGGCCCTTTCCCCAGGTGGGAAGGGCCCGGCGGCCACTGGCGCACCGCTCGCGCGTTACTCCGTACGGAGCCCCTCCGGGCGCATCATGCGCCACAGCGGCCCCATGCTGACCAGGGTGACCAGCAGGATGACGCCCGCGCCGATTCCGGTCATCGTGGTGACGCTGGCCCAGTCCACGGCGACCGGTTTGTCGACCATCTTGAGCAGGATCGCCCCCAGGGCGATGCCGCCCGCGACTGACAGGGCCAGGCCCAGGACCACCGGGATGGCGGTCTGCCACAGTACGGACCAGCCGAGGGTGGTGCGGCGGGTGCCGAAGGCGACCAGGACCGACAGCAGCTTCTTGCGTTCGCGCAGTTGCTCCAGCATGGAGACGATCATGCTCGCGCCGATCAGCAGCAGGGTGGCGAAGGCGCCGATGAACAGGCCGCGCTGGATGCTCTTGAATTCGCTCGACTGCGTGGTGTCGCGCACCTCGTAGGTGTTTGCCTGGGGGGAGATCGCGGCGGTCGTGTTGCGGGCGTAATCGATGGCGTCGGGGACGTTCGGGTCGAGCCGGAGCAGCATCTGCACCGAGGGCTTGTTCAGGTCGGTGATGTCGAGCGCGCCCGGGGTGGCCAGGATGCCGGAGCGCTCGCTGCCCACCGGGTCCTTCTTGACGCTCACGACGCGCGCGGACTTGGGGATCGTCCACAGCCGTGGCTTGCCGCGGGAGGGGTCGTCGTCCTCGCCGAAGCCGAGGTTAATTGTGGCACCCGGCTTGGTGAAGTAGTCGACATCGGCGTGCCTGGCCATGAAGACGTCGCCGTCGCGGCAGTCGCCGATCCGCGCGAGCTCCTTCAGCGTGCGGCAGTCGCCGACCATCACGCCGACCCCTGCGTTGGCGAAGCCGAGGGCCTCGCGGACGCCCTTGGTGTGGGTGTAGCGCGCGATGACGTCCTGCGCCTGCGCGCCGGTGTCCACCTTGGCATCCGCCACCACATCGGCGCGGGTCGAGTCCTGTCCGGTCGAACGGGTGTTGTCGCTCTCCGCGGTGGCGAAGAGCATGGTGATTGCGATCGCGCCGGCCACGGCGACCGTGATGCCGCTGACCGCGCGCGAGGCGGCGCCGCTGCTGAGCTGGAGCCGCCGGGTGGCGAGCTGCCAGGGGACGGGGCCGCCGCCGAAGCGCTTGACGACGGCTTCGACCAGCCACGGCAGCAGCGCGGTGATGCCGACGAGCATCAGCACCGCACCGCCCGCGACCTGGTAGGTGGAGTCGGCGCTGTTCTCTTCCGAGCGGAGGTGCAGCAGCAGCGCGAGGCCGAGGACGGGGAACAGCAGCCGCCACCACAGGCGGCGGCGCGTGGGCGTGGCGTTGCGTACGACGCCGAGCGGTTCGATGGCGATGCCGCGCAGCGCGATCTGGGTGACCACGACGGCGCAGGCGGGCACGGCAACCATGATCAGCCCGGTGAGCGTGGCCGCGGGCTGGACGTCGGAGGGGAAGAAGCTGGTGCCGAACACCGTGACCCCGCCGATGAAGTGCCTGATCAGCAGGAAGAACCCCCAGCCCACCGCGAGTCCGAGGAGGGAGCCGACCAGCGCCTCGCCGGCCGCGATCCGCCGCGTCATCCGGCTGTCGGCGCCCACCAGGCGCAGCGCGGCGAGCCGTCGGTCGCGGCGCTCGCCGCCGAAGCGTACGGCGGTGGCGATGAAGATGGCCACGGGCAGCAGCAGCACCACACAGCCCACGACGATCAGCATCAGCAGGAGCGGGTCCAGGGGCTCCTTCGGGGAGTTGTCGCCCCAGCCGTCGAGACGGATGACGTTGTCGTCGATGGCGTCGGGATCGATGCTCGCGTAGTAGAAGAACTCGCCTGGCCCGATCAGCCCCTCGTCGCCGATGGTGCCGACGATCTTGTAATCGAGGCGTTCCTTGAGCAGTTTGCTGTCGCCGTCGGCGAGCAGCTTCTTCAGGGCGGGGGAGACCACCATCTCGCCGCGCGCGGGGATCCGGTCGACGCCCGGGGGCAGGGGCGGCCGGTCGCCGTCGGGTGCCAGCAGGAGTCCCGTGATGCCATCGCCGCGGAAGGTGGTGGATCCCCAGTCGAACTGCATGGTCTCAGGACCCGGCTTGATGTCGCTGCTCTCGGACGGGGTGCGGGCGTCGGTGCGGTCCTCGCGCGCGGAGACGATATGCGGGACACCGGCGGCGAACAGCAGCAGCGCCACGCCGAGCCCGACGCCGACCGCCGTGAGGAGCGTCCTGGCCCAGCTCTCCCGGCCGCCGGAGACCGCGAACCGCGCCCCCGTCGCCAGATCGGCGGCCCAGCGGGCCGGGCCGACCCGCTGGCGGGGCTCCGGGCGGTCGCGGGGCGCCTGGGGCGCCCCGCCGAGGTGCTCCCGCTCCTTCTCACCCCGCTGCGAGGTCACGTTTCCGGTGCCGCTCACCGCACGCCCGCCATGTCCCGGGCCTTGCCGTCCCGTACGACGACCTCGCGGTCGGAGTACGCGGCGACGCGGGCCTCGTGGGTGACCAGGACGACGGCGGCGTTGGTCTCCCGGGCGGCCTCGGTCAGCAGCTCCATCACCCGCTCGCCGTTGAGCGAGTCCAGGGCGCCGGTCGGCTCGTCGGCGAACAGCACGCGCGGGTTGGTGACCAGGGAGCGGGCCACGGCGACGCGCTGTCCCTGGCCGCCGGAGACCTCGCCGGGCCGTTTGGCGCGTACGTCGGCGACCTCCAGCCGCTCCAGCCAGGCCAGGGCGCGGGTCTCGGCCTCCTTGCGCCGTACGCCGTTCAGCCGCAGCGGCAGCGCGACGTTCTCCACGCAGCTCAGCTCCGGGACCAGCTGGCCGAACTGGAAGACGAAGCCGAACTCGCCGCGGCGCAGCGCGCTGCGCTGGGAGTCCGGCATCGCGGACAGCGCCCG
>NZ_JBHWES010000143.1:0-8364 GCF_042734105.1 Streptomyces sp. NPDC059679
GGTCAGCACCTTCTCCTACGACCCCGTGGGGCGGCTGATGGAGGCCGTCGGCCCGGAGGTGGCACTGACGTACCGGCGGGACCGGATGGGCCGGGCCATAGCGGAAGTCGTCGGCGACCGCGTTCTCACCCGCGCCTACGACGCCCTGGGCCGCCCCGTGCGCCGCACCACCCCCTCCGGCGCCAAGTCCACCTTTACGTACGACGCGGCGGGCCGCCGCACCACGCTGACCACCTGCGGCCACACCCTCGACTTCACGTATGACGCGGTAGGCCGGGAAACCACCCGCCAACTTGGGCCCAACGCCTCACTCGCGCAGATCTGGGACCCGGCCGGACGGCTGTCCGAGCAGACCCTGACCACCGGCCCGGAAAGCGGAACCCTCCAGCACCGGGCGTACACCTACCGCCCCGACGGCCACCTCACCGCCATCGACGACCAGCTCAGCGGCCCCCGCACCTTCGACCTCGACGACGCGGGCCGGGTCACCACCGTCCGCGCCCAGAGCTGGACGGAGACCTACGCCTACGACGAGGCGGGCAACCAGACCCACGCCACCTGGCCACACGAACACCCCGCCACCGCCGACACCACCGGCCCGCGCACCTACACCGGCACCCGCATCACCCGCGCCGGACGCGTCCGCTACGAACACGACCCCGCAGGCCGCCCCACCCTCCGCCAGAAAACCCGCCTGTCAGCCAAGCCCGACACCTGGCGCTACACCTGGGACGCCGAATACCACCTGACCACCCTCACCACCCCCGACGGCACGCTCTGGCGCTACCTCTACGACCCCCTCGGCCGACGCACCGCCAAACAACGCCTCGCACGCGACGGCCACACCATCGCCGAACAGGTCGACTTCACCTGGGACCGCAACACCCTCGTCGAACAGACCGCCACCGCACCGGACCTCCCCGGCCCGACCACCCTCACCTGGGAACACCAGGGCTTCCGTCCCCTCGCCCAGACCGAGCGGGTCACCGAGGCCACCACCCAGCGCGAGATCGACCGCCGCTTCTACGCCATCGTCACCGATCTGGCCGGCACCCCCACCGAACTCGTCGACGAGAACGGCGACATCGCCTGGCGCACCCGTACCACCCTCTGGGGCACCACGGCAGAAGACCGCGCGAGCACCACTCCGCTGCGCTTCCCCGGCCAGTACCACGACCCCGAAAGCGGCCTCCACTACAACCACCACCGCTACTACGACCCCACCACCGCCCGCTACCTCACCCCCGACCCCCTAGGTCTAACCCCCGCGCCCAACCCGGTCGCCTACGTCCCCAACCCCCACCGCCGGGTCGACCCGCTGGGGCTCACGCCCTGCCACCTGCTGGACTACCTCCCCGAGGAACGCCCGGACGGTGAGCTGGTGTTCGCCGGCCATGGTGGCCTGGAGCCCGACCTGCCGACGTTCCCGGTCCCCGAGGGCACGAGTGTCGCCGTGTACTCCGATGTCGGCGAGCCTCTGTCGGTCTGGGACGCGAATCACATCATCGCCGGACACCCGAGCATGGAAGCGGAGCTCAAGTATGTGTACCAGCCGGGGGAGATGATGCCGGACTTCACCCTGGCCCCGAAGGACGATCTGGCCCTCCGTGGCAACTACATCGGTACGGAGAAGAATCCGGTCAATCTGTCCTTCATGCTCGATCCGAACATGGGCCGGGTGCACTGGGCAGCGTGCAGCACGATCATCGAGTGACCGGTCGGACGGAGCGAGGGGCATACGACATGAGTGACCCGGTCGAGCTGCTGTGGCCGACCACCCTGGACGACGCGCTGCGCGCGAGGATGCATCGGATGGTCCACGCCGTCAGCGAGACCGGCGGGGCCATCGGCTACCTCGCGCCGCCCAGCCGCGCGGAGACCGACGCCTGGCTCGACGGAGTGCTGGCCGACGTACGGGCCGGGGACGCGGCGTTCGCCCTGGCGACGTCGAAGGGCGAGTCGTCGGCGGACGAGTCGGGCGAGGTGCTGGGCTGCGCACTCTGGCGGCGGCGCGCGACCGTGGCCAGCTACCGGCACACCGCCGAGCTCCAGCAGGTCATGACCCACCCCGCGGCCCGTGGCCGGGGCATCGGCCGGCTCCTGGTGTCCGCGCTGATCGACGACGTACGCACGGCCGGTCTGGAGCTGCTGCTCCTGGGCGTACGCGGTAACAACCACGGCGCGATCGCGCTGTACGAGGACCTGGGCTTCCGGGAGTGGGGCCGGCTGCCGAGCGGGATAGCCGTCGGCGACGAGCGCTTCGACGACGTCAAGATGTACCTGGAGCTGGGCCGCCCCGCCGGGGTCGCGGTACACGGCTCGGCGGCGGTCGGCGCGGGGGCTTCGTCGCGCCGCGCGTGATCGAGGTCCCGGCGTGGTGGCTTCGGCTCGTCACGGCGTCACGGCGTCACGGCGGGGGTGTGAGTGAGGCCAGCGCGGCGGGCCGCACCGCACCAGCAGCGACTGAGCCGAGCAGCAGTTCGGCCAGGTCATGGGGGCGCGCCTGCTCACCGGTCGGAGCCGCCGCCGCGATCCGGTCCAGCCGGAAACCCCGGCCGGCCCGCCGTATGCGGCACCAGGCGATGAGGTACCACCGGCCGTCGGCGGTGAGCAGCCCGGCCGGTTCCACGACGCGGTCGCTTTCGCGTCCTGCCGCGTCGACGTAGGACAGCCGCAGCACCATGTTGTCGGTGACGGCCGCTTCCACCGCGGCGCGGACCGCGGAGTCGGTCCGCGACGGCAGCGCGACGATCCGTGCGGCCAGTTCCCGGGCCGCCGCCGAGGCGGGACCGGTCAACGAGGCCGTGATCTTCTGGTACGCCGTGCGGGCCGCACCGGCGTAGGGGGCGGCCGTGTCGGCCGCGGCCAGCGCGGCGGCCAATGCCCAGGCCTCATCGGCGGTGAAGTGCATCGGGGGCAGAGTCATCGCCGGGTCGACCCTCCAGCCCCCGCCGCGCCCGGGCGTGGTGCGCACCGGGACACCGGACTCCATCAGCGCCTGAAGGTCTCGCTGCACCGTGCGCGTGCTGACCTCGAACCGTGCGGCGAGCGCCGCGACCGTCAGCGGCCGTGGCGCCGCCGCGCGCAACTCTTCCACCAGTGCGTAGAGCCGAGCAGTGCGGTTCATGAGGCCGACGCTACCGTCCGGCGGTGGCCAGGAACTCCCGCTCACGTTCCTGTTCCCGCCCGGTGATGGTCAGCGGGAACAGGGTGAAGCCGTGCATCGCGCCGGCGACGACGCCCAGCTGCACGGCCGCGCCCGCCGCCTGCCACCGCTGGGACAGAAACAGAGAGTCGTCCAGCAGCGGATCCTCCGTACCGACGACCATCCGGGCGGGCGGCAAGCCGGTCAGATCGGCGAACAGTGGCGAGATCTCCGCGTCGCGGCGCCGCTCCGCCCCCATCCCGGGTGTGACCAGCTCATAGCTGCCCCGCAGCGTGTCCGTATTGCTCAGCAGCCGCCTGGAGCCGAACGACCGCTGGCTCGGCGTCATCGACAGGTCGTACGGGCCGAAGAGCAGGTTGGCGGCCCGGAACGCGCCAGTGATGCCGTGCCGGTCGCGAAGGCGCAGCAGCGTCACGACACTCAGGTGGGCGCCGGCCGATTCCCCGCCGATCAGCAGCCGCCCGGTGCCGAACTCCGCTGCGGCGTGGCCCACCAGCCACCGGGCCGCCGCTTCACAGTCGTCGGGCCCGGCGGGAAACGGGTGCTCCGGCGCCAGCCGGTACTGCACGCTCACAACAGCCAGCCGCGCCCGCACGGCCAGCCGCCACAGCCTCTCATCCTGCCCGTCCGCAGAGCCGAACGCCCAGCCACCCCCGTGTATGTGCAGATACACGCCGTCGACCTGCCCCGGCACGAACACCCGGACCCCCACCCCACCAGCAACGACGCGGTCTTGGCCATGCGGCAGCCTCACGGGTGGTGTGTCGCCGCCGAGGCGGTTACGCCGCAGGCGCGCGAGCACGGTCGCGTCCGGTGTTTGCTCGCGGGGCGGGCGGCTTGCGGCGGCGGCCTCGAATTGTTCGTTGAACGCCAGGGTCTCGGCGAGGCAGTCCTCATCGGTGATCGTCATGCCGTCGACAGTCGCAGCCGTCCGCGACAACACCCTGTCACCGTTTCCTGGTGAGCTGCGTCATAGCAGTGAGGGCGGGGCGTTAGTGGGACGTTAGCGGCTCGGCAGCCGCACGGCAGTGGCACGACAGCGGGGGGCGAGAGGCTTGAGCCGTACCGAGAAAGACACACCGGAAACGGCCAAGTCCATCTGGGGGGAACCCACCATGTCGATCACCGCCTTCGCCACCCGCCGCGCCCGTACCGTGCGCCTGGCCGCGGTTGGCCTGACCGCGGTCGCCGCCCTCACTCTCACCGCCTGCAACAGCGACGAGGGCACCGGCACCAAGAACGAGGGCAAGGCGGACAGCCCGAGCTCGGCCCCGGCCGACCAGACGTCGGGCTCCGGCGGCTCGGACACCACGGGCGGCGCGAGCGACGGGAAGAAGGGCGGCGGCACCGGGCAGTCCGGGTCCTCCAAGGACGGCGCCAACGGCTCGGATGGCTCTGAGCAGGAGATCGGCCCCTGTGACATCAACAAGCTGACGGTCGGCGTCAAGTCGGTTCAGCGGCCGGTGAACTACATGGTGCTCGAGGTCAACAACCACGCGGGCGTGGACTGCAACATGCCCGGCTACCCGGTCCTGAAGTTCGGCGAGGACGCCCAGGCCGCCACCCCGGTGTACGAGGACAGCAAGCCGCAGGCCGTGGTCACCCTCGCCCCCGGCGAGACCGCGTACGCGGGCATCCGCACCTCCTCCGCCGACGGCTCGGGCCAGAACGGCTACAAGGCCACCTCCCTGGAGGTCTTCCTCGAAGGCTCCGACGACTCCAAGTCCGTCGAACTCCCCGGCGGCTCCGTCTACATCGACGACACCGCCCAGGTCACCTACTGGCAGAGCGACCTGACCAACGCCCTCGACTAAAGCACCCAGCCGATAGTCCAGCCGACTCGCTCAGCCCACTCGGTCAGCTGACGACCGGCCGACCAACCCGGCCCACAGACCCGGGGAGCCGCCTCCCCCCGGCTTCCCGCCCCGATGGCCCCCGCCCCCGCGGGGGCCATCGGCGTTCCGGGCGAGGCATCGGGTGGGATCTTCCGGCGGTAGCTAAGACTTATCCCGTATGTGTCTACGAGGGCGGCCGGTGTGCGGTCGTGTCGTTCCGGCGTGGGCCTTGGGCCGCTCGGGTGCGGGTCGGGTCTCATCCGGGGTTGTCACGGTGCAGGGTCCGGCGTTTCGCCGAGCAGAGGCCGTCCGTTGCCGGGGAAGGGTCTTCCGGCGGGTTTCGGCTGCCGCGCGGGTCCGGCCCGGAGGCACGGACTTCGGTGCGGTTGACTCGGTCAGGGCTTGGTCGCAGTGATGGGTGCGCTGGCGCAGAGATTTGGGTGTGCGTCGGCCGCACAGGCAGTGCTGCGATAGGGCGGTGGTGAAGGTCGAGGCGCGCAGGAGCCGTCCGCCGGTGGCCATGCACTCGGCGGCGAGTGCGGCAATCAGCCGTCCGGGAGTGGTCGCCGAGCAGGCGCGGCCCCACAGGCGGAACCAGGTGCGGATGTCACAGTCCTCGACGGTCAGGTTCGGGCCGTGGGCAGCGACCACAGCGGCGGCGATCTTCTTCGCACGGTGACGGGATGCCTCGGCCGCACTTGCAGCCGCGGCACTGTGACGGGCCCGCAGATTCCGGTAGCCGGTGCTGAGCGTGTCACGGCGGTAGGCCTGTTGGGGTTTTCCGGTCGCGGTGGTGCGCCGGGGCCCGCCCGGGACGGTCACCGCCTTGGTAGGCAGGCCTGCTGCCTGTCGGCGTTCGTCGCGGGCCTTTTGACGTCGGGAGCGCTGGTACTGCTGGGGGTTGGAGGCGCGCCGCGAACGGTCAAGAGCGCGCTGGCGCCCCCGGGCCTTCCTGCGCCCTGCGGCCAGCACGTGTTGCTCCTGCTCGCTCAGGGTGATCCGGTCGGAGCGCACGCCGCCGTCATCGGGGTTGAGCGTGGCGGGCAGGGAGACGACGGCGAGGTTGGAGACGTTGCCGTCCACCCCGCCGATACGCTCCAGGGCGGCGGCCTGGCGGCGCCGGGTACGGGTGGCGGTGGAGGCGTGGCCGGGGGCCAGGATCATCAGATGGGCCTCGTAGGCCCAGCCGCCGGGGGCGGCCGGATCCCGCCTGCGCACCAGGTCGATCTTGTGCCACCGGCTCGGGTCGTTCAGGTAGTGCAGCAGATAGGGCCAGCGTCCGGCGCCTTGCGCAAGCCGTACCGGCAGGACAATCTCCCCGCGTCCGATGGGGCCTCCGGCGAAGACGACGGTCAGCGGCCCGGTGTGGTCGAACCAGGTCGCCGCCCTGCCGCGTGGGCGCCCCCGGGCATCGGTGGTCCCGGTGAGGATGCGGCCGGTGGGCCGGGCGGGGACGGGTATGCGGCGGGGCTGGGCCAGCACCCGCACGCCCGGGGGGAGCCCGGCGGCCTGGGCGGGGGTGGTGATGTGGTCGGACAATGCGGGGTGCCGGAAGGTGTTCAGGTGTCCGGCGAGGGTGCCGTGCAGGCGGAAGGTCTCCCACTTGCGCTCGGTGGTGTGCGAGCGGGCCCGGCCCGGGATGCGGGTGTACTCCCACCAGGTCCCGGTCCTAGGGCGCCCGACCCGCCGCCCCGATGCGTCGGGGTGCAGGTGCCGGGCCACACCGGCCCACACCTCGTCGGCTTGGTGCATCACCAACGCCTTCGATACATGATCGCTCAACCAGCGTGAGCGCTCCAGATGCTGATACGCGCGCCGCTCCAGCCCGGCGCGGGACAGGCCCAGCTCGGCCCGCCATGCATTCACGTCCCGCTCGCGCCGCACATCACCGGCCCAGTAGGCGTCCACCACCGCCCTCGCATCACGCTGCACGGCGCGTTTGACCTGCCACATCGCCGAAAACAACTGCTCCACCCGGCGGCGGACATCCACATCGCCGACGACCAACGGCAGACGGATCACCGACACCGGCGCATCCTCCGCCCGCCGCCACACCTCACCCCGGTTCGGCCCCCGAAACCGCCGCCCCGACCCAGGAGCAGGAGCAGGAGCAGCCAATGATCGACTCACCACACACTCCCCCTCTCCCGGACCAGCGTCAGCGTCAGCGTCAGCGTCAGCGTCAGCGTCAGCGTCAGCGTCAGCGTCAGCGTCAGCGTCAGGCATAACGTCATGAAGTCTGTTCGGGTTACGGTCAGTTGTATGAAACTTCGTCTCGCCACCTGCCGTTCAGCTCAGTTGAAGGCGTGGACGGGCTGTCCGGGCCGCAGCTGCACACCCTGATCACCCGGTTGTGGCGGCGCCGCCCGGACAGCGGGTGCGGCCGGCCCTGGTCACTCGCCTTCGGCGACCGGGTGCTGCTGGTCGTCCTGGGCTACCGCACCAACCTCACCATGGAGCAGCTGGCCGCGCTGTTCGCCACCACGGACTCCACCGTGCACCGGCCCGCCGCCCACCGACCGGCGGGAGCTGTGGCTGGTGGACGGCACCCTCATTCCGGTGCATGACCAGCGGAAAACGAAGAAGTCGAAGACCTACCGGCGCAGTGAGAATGTGCAGATCGTCTGCCGGGCCCGTGACCGCCGTATCGTCGCGGTCGGCGATGCCTGGCCGGGCAACCGCAACGATGTGGTGGTCTTCCGGGAGACCGTCGGCAAGACCCTGCCCGCTCATCCCCGCCTGTCCGGCGACGGTGGGTATCAAGGGATCGAGCGGATCCGCTCGCCCCGGCGCGGGCCTGATCGGAAGATCATCAAGGACCGGGCCTACCGGCGGTTCCGCAAGCGCCGCGCCGTCGCCGAACACACCATCGCGCGCCTCAAGGACCACCAAGTCCTCCGCCAGTGCCGCCGCAGGGGAGAAGGGATCAACCACGCTGTCGCCGGCATCGCTGCTCTGCACAACCTGAAACTGGAGATCAACGGCTGACGACAGATCCGCAACTGCTCACAGGAAACCATGCCTGACCTGGCATTACGGGATACCTCTTAGGGAAGTATGGGGCAGGGGATGGTCGGGCGGGCCCGGTTCGCGCTGCACGCGACCAGCTGCACTGAGGCGAATCCTGTCCCCCGCAGATACCAGCCGCCGACGACGTCCCCACCCCAGCTGAGCCGGTCTTCTGCGGCGGCGAAGCGTTCGGCTTGTCGGGTGGGGTTCTTGTCGTGGTCGGTCATGAAGGTGGGGGCCAGTTCGGTGACCTGGTCTCGGTACCAGGCCGAGGCTTTCTGAGGTTCCTGGAAGGTGGCTTTGATCGTTCTGGCTGGGCGCAGTAGCCAGTGTGCTACCTCCAGGGGTGGTACG
>NZ_JBHWES010000144.1:0-8185 GCF_042734105.1 Streptomyces sp. NPDC059679
CTGACCGGGCTCACCGTCGGGTCGAGCATGAACAACCACACCAGCACACTCGCGGCGCCGGCGAGCGCTCCGGGGATGTAGAAGAGGAAGCGCAGCGCCTTGCTGACGGTCCCGGAGGCCAGGCGGTGCAGCAGCAGCGCCAGACCCACCACGAACACCACCAGCGAGGCAAGCCAGAAGACGAGGTAGACCGCGACGTGGTTCACGGCGTCCATGAAGCGGAAGTCGTTCGCCGTGGTGACGAAGTTGGAGAAGCCGGTGAACCTGCCCCCGGCTTCGGTGAAGGCGAAGTAGACGGCGTACCCGGTCGGAAGGATGCCGAAGGCGATCAGCAGGAGCACATAGCCGGCGGCGAAGGCGGTGCCGGCCCGGCTCTGGCGGGCGGCGCCGCGACGGCGCCGGTGGGCGGAGCCGGCCGTGGAGTGGGCGAGGGTCACTGGGCGACCTTGTATCCGTTGGCCTTGGCGTACTTGACGACGGAGTCCTGCCAGGCGGGCAGCATCGACTCGACGGTCCTGCCCTGGGTCAGGCCGGGTTTGACTGTGGCGGCCCAGATCGCCTCCTGGCTGAACTGGCCCGAGTCCCAGCCCGGCCAGACCTGGGAGGCCGCGTCCTTGAGCGGGCTCAGGTCGCCGGCGAAGTATCCGGAGGCGTCCTGCTTCTTCAGCCAGGTCTCGGCCGCGGGCGCGTAGGCCGGGAAGCCGGGCGCCTTCTCGCCCTGGTAGGCGTTGTCGGTGGTGACCCACTTCAGGAAGTCGGTGGCGGCCTTGATGTGAGCGGAGTGCTGGGACAGCAGCCAGGTGCCGCCGCCGACGTTGCCGGTGGACGGCGAAGTGTCCCCCTGCCACTGGGGAATGGGCGCTGCCGCAATCTGCTTGGCCGGGGTCTTGAGGGTGTCCTTGAAGACCGCGCCGCCGAACCAGGCGGGGCCGGGCATGAGCAGGACCTTGTCGGCCTTGTTCTTGCCGAAGTCGGTGCTGAAGACCCCACTGATGGACAGGGAGTTGTTCTTGATCAGCACGTCCATGAGCCTGGCCATCTTGGTGCAGGCCTCGCTGGTGGTGTTCACCGAGACCGACTTCGGGCCGGTGATGTGGTTGGCGCCGCACTTGCTCGCCCACAGGTAGATCTCGGGGGCGAAGGAGTCGCCCGCGTCACCCACGAGGTAGCCGGGGTGTTCCTCTGCCACCTTCTTGCCGAGCTGCTCGTACTCCTCCCAAGTCCTCGGAACCTGGTAGCCGAACTTCTTCAGCTGCGGTGCGTTGTACCAGAGCACCGCCTGGGAGAGGTCATTGCGCAGGCAATAGACGGTGCCCCGCACCGTGCAGACGTCGTTGGCGCCCTCGGCGAACTGCCCCAGGGTCGCGGAGGGGATCAGGCCCTTGTTGAGCGGCGCGGCGAAGCCCGCGTCGACTGCCCAGGTCGCCTCGTTGTTCTGGGAGCTGGAGACCACGTCCGGCCAGCCCTTGCGGGTGCGGTTGAAGAGCTGGACCTTGGTCTGGAGGTAGTTCGAGCCGTTGGCGTCGCCGTCGTAGGTGACGATGTCCAGCTTCACGTCCGGGTGCAGCTTCTGGTACAGCTTCGCGGCGTCCAGACGGGTCGCGTCCACCCAGACGGTCAATGCGCCGTCCTTCTGGGGTACCTGGGCGAAGCCGTCCTTGGTGGTCGTACCGGCAGTGCCTCCGTCGCCACAGCCGGCCACGGTCAGCAGCACCGTGGCCGCGCAGCCGGCCCAACCATGCCGAAGGTCTCCCGTTGACCACCCTTACCTGACTGAGCGAAGGCTTGTTGACGGTCATATGCGACTCTCCTGGGTTTGCAGGCAGCCCGAGCAGATCGGCAGAGCGGCGGCGCGGATGAGGTGACGCCAGACCGTCCCGGCCGGGCGTCGGGTACTGCGGACGGCTGTTCCGCTGCCGCCCCGGAAGGAATTAGCCGCCTTATCGAGGCATCCGTCAAGGGTGTGTGTGGCTATCTTCTCGGTGATTTACCGATAACGACGCACGGTTGAGGCCGGGCTGGGCCCGATAGGTACGTGAATAGTCCGATTGGTCATAGAGCTCTATGATGTAGAGCCATCTCCTGATGAGTACGACTCATTATTGCCTGCGGTACGATGAGCGCGGCTCCACAGCGATCAGCTGCCCTCGTCGCAGTCACCCCGGAGGCACGACAGATGAACGACACGCCCGCAGCCGAAGCGGCCTTGCCGGCGCAGGTCTCTTACGCCGAGGCGGCAGCGGTGAACGGTTCGGACCAGCGGCGTGACTATCGCCCCGGTTACGAAGTCGTCGCGGAGCGGATCCTCGAGTTCATCGCCGAGGCCCGTCTGGTGGCGGGCGATCGGCTGCCCACGGAGAACGATCTGGCCCAGATGCTGAATACCAGCAGGGCGGTGGTGCGGGAGGCCGTGAAGATCCTTTCGGCGCTCGGCCGGGTCCGGGCGCACAAGGGGCGCGGACTGTTCGTCGCGGACGACGAGGGCATGCTCCTCACCAGCCGCTGGGGCGGCTTTTTCCGCCCCGTCGACCTTGATCACGTCCTCATGCTGTTCGAGTTCCGCAGGATTCAGGAGATGGCTGCCAGCAGTCTGGCCGCCACCCGTGCCACGCCCGCCGAGCTCCGTACCATCCAAGCCGCCACGCAGCAGTGCCGAGACGGGTTCGTCCACGGTCAGGTCGATGTGTTCAACCAGGCGGATGAGGACTTCCACGCGGGCGTCGCCGCGGCCTCGCACAACACCTTCCTCGTCAGCGCCGTGCGGGACGCACGACGACTGCAGCGGCAGTCGAGCGCGATCGGGATCCACGACAGGCTCGGCGAGGGCACCGAGTCGGCGGTCGAGGAGCATGAGGCGATCTACCGGGCCATTCGTGACGGCCGGCCCGACGAGGCGGCCCAGGCCACGGCGGCACATCTCGACAGGACGCTCGAGGACTACCGGCGGGAGATCCAGCGGCGCCTGTTCGGATAGCGTTCCCCATCGGACCCGGGCGCGACACGCGGTCTTCTCGGGCGCCTGTCACGCGGCCTGTCGGCGCCCGTGGCGACAGGCGGCAGACCGCTCCAGCCGCCCCGGGCGCCGGGAGACTTGCTGGGCGGCGGCTGGGGAGCGTCGGGTGGATGACGACGCTGTCGCCCGTGGTGTCGGACTTCGCCGCCGCTGCGGAAGTGCGACCGGGCCGCAAGGAGGCGCTACCGAGCCCGTCATGGGCTATGTCGAGGGTGAGCCAGCGGGTGCCGTCCGGGACAAGGCCGCTGGTGTGCCTTGCCGCGTCCACCGCCTCGGCTGTCCACGGTCGTAGGGACAGGTCGACGCCGGTGGGTGCGGACAGGTGCAGCACCTGACCGTCGGCCCAGCGGATCGCCGCTTTGCGTACGCCGCCGCGGTTGCCGTTCTCCTGCGGCCGCACGTAGGGGGGCAGCTCGTCGACGGTGGCGTGGAGCCGGCCGAGGCGGGCGGCTCGTGTGCTGTCGCGGATGGGGCACGTCGCCGGCGGCCCGTTGCGCCCCCTGGAGCGCCTGCCCGTCGTGCTCGCCCGGAGCACCTCCGATCTGGCGGCCGGCGTGCGCCGACTCGCCCCGGACCGGTTGACCTTCGCCCTGGATCACCTGGACGCGATGGCGGAGAGCCCATTTTGTGATCCAGAATGATTGGATGGTCACGCTTGAGACTCCCCGTTTGATCCTGCGTCGCTGGCGCGAGGAAGACGTTGCGCCCATGACCGCCATCAATGCCGACCCCGAGGTCATGCGGTGGATCCGTGACGGCAGCGTCCGTGGCGAACAGCAGACTCGCGGCGGGATCCAGGCATGGGAGAGCGAGTGGGAGTCACAGGGCTTCGGCCTGTTCGCCGTGGAGATCCGGTCCACTGGCGAGCTGGCCGGGTTCACCGGCCTGTCGGTGCCCGACTTCTTGCCGGAGGTGCTGCCGGCGGTTGAGGTCGGCTGGCGGCTGGGACGTTCCCACTGGGGGCAGGGCTTGGCCACCGAGGCCGCTGCGGCCGCTGTACGGTTCGGGTTCGAAGAGCGAGGGCTGGAGCGGATCGTCAGCATCACTCAAGTGGGCAACGACGCCTCCGAACGGATCATGACCAAACTGGGGATGCACCCGGCCCGTGAGACCGTCGATCCCACCGGCGGTCGGCGAGTGCGGGTGTTCGAGTTGTCGTCGGACCAGTACGTCACAACCACTCGTTGATGGTCGCGACGAGGACGGTAGCCTCGAAGCGGACCGCGAGTTGTCGTACCTGGTGGCCACGGCTCGATGTCTCTTGAGGCGATTGATGCCGCACTCGACCGCGTGCCGGGCCTTGTAGTCCTCTGGGCCGCTATGCGGGGCACACGGACCTTCTCCAGCACACGGCCCGTACTCGACGGGCACGTCCCGCCATGGCACCCCGGTGCGGACCCGGAACCATGTGCCGTCGATCAGCGGCCGCCGGGACCAGACCGGCGGCCGCCCCACCTTCCTCCTCTTCGGCAACACAGGTGCTCCCGCTCGACGCGGAGCCATCCGGCTGCGCCACGTGCGCCTGGTGCGCTGATGTTGTGGTCAGAACTGGTCACTGGCGACGGGGGTGAACTGCCACCAGTTCACGTTGACCAGATAGCCGCTGCCGCCGGTGAACCGCAGATACAGGTCCTGGGTTCCCGTCGCCCCGCTGACCGGGCAGGACACCGTCGTCCAGGTTTGCCAGCCGCCGGTGTTCGGTACCGCGCAGCGGGCCGCGACCGTCCCGTTCGGACCGCCCAGTCGGGCTTCGATGGTGCCGCCGCCGGTCGCCGAGGCCACGCGGGTGGTGAAGGAGGACGCGCCCGTGCCGAAGGCCACGCCCTTGACCTTGACGTAGTCGCCGTTCTCGAGCCATCCGAGGTTCATCCCGCCCTCACTCGACGGCTCGGTTTCGATCCCGGAGCCCCAGGCGATCGTCTCGGCCTCCTGGCGTGCGTACGGGTTGACCGTGCCGACCTGCGGCGCGCCCGTGCCGGTCATGGTGATGGTCGGGATCGTGCCGTCGGCGTTGTAGGAGAACTTCTCCACGGCGACCGAGCGAGTGTAGCCGCCGCCTCCTGGGAGGGCGCCGTTGTGGTAGAAGAAGTACGAGTTGCCCTTGAAGTCGATGACGCCCGGGTGGTTGGTGAAGCTGCTGCCCTGTGTGGGCATGACCGTCCCGCGGTAGGTCCATGGTCCGGTCGGGCCCGGCGCCGTGGAGTAGGCGATGAACTCCGAGCAGCACTTGGCCGCGAACACCATGTAGTACAGGCCGCCTCGCTTGTAGACCCAGGGCGCTTCCTCGAACAGTGTGGGCCGGTTGGGGTCGCCGGCGCGGGTGCCGAAGCCCGTGGTGGTGAGCGGGATTTTGGCCGGGCTGCCCGAGTACGAGGTCATGTCGGCGTTCAGCTTGACGTACCAGAGGTTCGGGTTGCCCCAGTACAGGTAGGCCTGGCCATCGTCGTCGACGAACACGGTGGGGTCGATCTCGCCGTTCTCCACCAGGGGGCGGCCGATGGCGTCACGGAACGGCCCGGTGGGGCTGTCCGACACCGCCACACCGATGGCCATCCGGCCGGTCGCCCGGTTCGTCACCGGCACGTACCAGTAGAACTTGCCGTTGCGGTAGGTGGTCTGCCCCGCCCACGCGTTGGAGGATGCCCAGCTGAAGGTGGCCAGGTTGAGCGGCGATCCGTGGTCGGTCCAGTTGACCATGTCGTCGGAGGACCACACCCGCCACTCCTTCATGGTGAAGTTGGTGGAGCCGTCGTCGTCGTGCCCGGTGTAGAGGTAAACCCGGCCGTTGTGGACCAATGGGGCAGGGTCGGCGGTGTAGATGTGCTGCACGATCGGGTTGTCGGCCCTGGCCGCCGTGGGCTGTACCGCGGCGGGGACGACGGCGAACGCCAGGACGAGGGCCACCACCCAGGCCACGGCTCGGCTGAGCCTCGCGTGGGTGGGGACGGGCCGGGCCGGGAGCATCATGGCCTCCACGGGGGTTGGTCGACGAGCGACGTCGGACGGCGGCCGGGGCGGACACCGCCGCGATCGGGCCTCACGCGCGGCTCCATTTCTGGCCGGCGCGGCCGTCGCAGGTCCACAGGACGAGCGGGGTTCCGCCCGCGGTGCCGGCTTGGTCGACGTCCAGGCACAGACCGGCGTGCGCGTTGCGGATCGACCCGTCGGAGTTCACGGTCCACTTCTGGTTGTCCTGCCCGTTGCAGGGCCAGGTGATGACACGGGTACCGTTGGTGGTGCCCTGGTCGTAGGCGTCCAGGCACTTGTCACCGAAGACGCGGACCTCGCCGCCGGACCATGTGGTCCACAGCTGGCTCGCGGCCGTGTGACAGTCCTGGATCAGTGTCCTCGCCCCGGCCGCGGTGGAGCCGTTCTCCACGTCCAGGCAACGGCCGGACCCGTTGCCGCGCAGCCGGGACGTGGCGGCGGCCAGCGGGGTGCCACCGGTCACCCGGAACACGGCGACGCCGTGTGCGGGCACGCTCGCCGAGATCTGGCCGGTCGTGCTCGAAGTGCCGCCGGTCCACAGGTCGGTGAGGGTGAACGACCCGCCGGACAGACCGACCTGGGCCGCCGTGGTGGTGACGGTCGCGGTGCCGCCGCCCCGGTTGAACAGGCCCACGGCGACCGAGCCGTCGGACAGGGGCTTGGCGAACACCTCGGTGTTTCCGTCGTCGCGCACCCTGCGCCCGCCCGCGCCCAGGGGGTCCTGGTTCACCGCCAGCAGGCGCGGGTTGCGCAGGATCGCGCTCACGTCGGCCGACATGGTGCGGATGTCGTTGCCCGCCATGAGCGGCGCGGCCATCAGCGCCCACAGGGCGAAGTGGGAGCGGGACTCGGTCAGCGACAGGCCGGGTCGGCCGACGACGAGCATGTCCGGGTCGTTCCAGTGGCCAGGACCCGACTGCGCGGCCAGCGGCGCGGTGACGTCGAGGACGTTGCCCACACCCATCGGGTAGCTGTTGGTGTTGCCGTTCTGCCAGATGTCGAGCAGGTCCTCGGTCGTCCGCCACAGGTCGGCGACCTCGCCCCAGTTGTACCTGTCGCCGGTGATGGCGTGGAAGCTGTTCGGATTGATGCTGTAGACGATCGGGCGCCCGGTAGCGCGCAGGGCATCGCGCATGAGCGTGAACCGCGCGACCTGTTCGTCCCGGGTGCCGGCGGAGGAGCACCAGTCGTACTTGAGGTAGTCCACACCCCACGAGGCGAACGTACGGGCGTCCTGCGCCTCGTGGCCCTTGCTGCCGGTGGAGCCCGGGTAGCCGCCTGTGCCCTGGGCGCATGTGCGCTCGTTGGGCACCTGGTAGATGCCGAACTTCAGGCCTTTCTGGTGGATGTAGTCCCCGAGTGCCTTCATCCCGCCGGGGAACTTGGTGGGGTTGGCGCGCAGGTTGCCCGCGGCGTCGCGCTGCGGGTCGAACCAGCAGTCGTCGACGACCACGTACCGGTAACCGGCGTCCCGCATGCCCGAGGACACCATCGCGTCGGCGGCTTGGCGGACCTGCGCCTCGGTGACCCCGCACCCGAAGCTGTTCCAGCTGTTCCAGCCCAGCGGCGGGGTGAGCGCCGGACTGCCGGGCGCGGCCTGAGCCGGCGAGTGGACCGAGGCCGTGGTGAACGCGGTGGCCGTCAGAGCGGCGGCCACAAGGAGGCGGAGCAGTCGTCCGCGTGGTGGTATGGGCACCGTGGTTCCTTTCCCGGAAGGGTGCCGCAGGGCGTCACTGACGGCACCCGCCTGTGTGCTGGATGGAGTGACCCGGTCGATCGGGAGGGACCTCGGCGCGGTGCGCGTCCCGGGGGCTGATGTCCGTGCCGAGGCCGGGTATCTCCGGGTCGGTCAGTAGGTGGAGTTGGTCTGGGTGAGCAGGCCGAGCCGCCACGGCAGGGTGTTGTAGTCGCCGTCGGCGTTGGGGTTCATGCCCTGGTGGAGGTCCTGCAGGGCGGCGGCCGAGTCGGGGGAGGCCGTGCTCTTCGCCGGGGAGTGAGCCGTGGCCTTCGCCGTGGCCTGTGCCGCGGCCTTCGTCACGGTGTTCACCGTGCCTTCGCCGCGGGGGTGCCGCCCATCGCGGTGAGCGCTGAGTTGTAGGCGGGTTTCTTGTTGCCGTTGCCGTCGAAGAGCAGTGGTTTGTCCCCGGCGCGCCAGGAGTCGGTGTCCCGGATGCCCCATACCGT
>NZ_JBHWES010000145.1:0-7835 GCF_042734105.1 Streptomyces sp. NPDC059679
CGCTGTTGAGTTCTCAAGGAACGGACGCTTCCTTCGAAACCGTTTCACCGGTTTCTCCGGGCGCTTCCCTTCGGTGTTTCCAACCTTACCAGATCAGTTTTCCGGTCCGTTCCCGGTCCGAATTTCATTTCTGGTGGCCGTCGGAGTGGCCTTTGCCTTTCGGCTGTCCCCGACTTTATCAGAATTCTCTGAGCCGGATTCCCACCGCCTTCCGGGTCCTCCTTCGCACGCTGAGTGCTCGGGGTTCCCCTTCCGGCGGAGCCGTAAACGTACTGGAGCGGGGCTCCCGGATGCAAATCGGGGAGCCCCGCTCGTGAGTCGGCGCAGTGCGAGTGCTGAGGCTGCGTCAGACCTCGACCACAACGGGGAGGATCATCGGGCGCCGGCGGTAGCTGTCGGACACCCACTTGCCCACCGAGCGGCGCACGAGCTGCTGGAGCTGATGCGGCTCGGCGACACCGTCGGAGGCGGACTTGGCCAGGGATTCCTCGATCTTCGGGATGACCGCGGAGAAGGCTGCGTCCTCGATACCGGAACCCCTCGCCTGGATATGCGGGCCGCCCACGATCTTGCCGGTCGTGCTGTCGACGACCACGAAGACCGAGATGATGCCCTCCTCACCGAGGATGCGGCGGTCCTTGAGCGAGGACTCCGTGACGTCTCCGACCGAGAGGCCATCGACGTACACATAGCCCGCCTGCACCTTGCCGACGATCTTCGCGACACCGTCGACCAGGTCGACCACCACCCCGTCCTCGGCGATGACGCAGCGGTTCTTGGGTACGCCGGTGAGGGCGCCCAGTTCGGCGTTGGCGCGCAAGTGGCGCCATTCGCCGTGCACCGGCATCAGGTTTCGGGGCTTGCAGATGTTGTAGAAGTACAGCAGTTCCCCGGCCGAGGCATGCCCGGAGACATGGACCTTGGCATTGCCCTTGTGGACCACGTTCGCGCCCCAGCGGCTCAGGCCGTTGATCACGCGGTAGACCGCGTTCTCGTTGCCCGGGATGAGCGAGGACGCCAGGATCACCGTGTCGCCCTGGACGATGCGGATCTGGTGATCACGGTTGGCCATCCTGGACAGCGCGGCCATCGGCTCGCCCTGCGAACCGGTGCAGACGAGGACGATCTCGTCGTCCGGCAGATCGTCGAGCGTCTTCACATCGACGACGAGCCCGGCCGGTACCCGTAGATAGCCCAGGTCACGCGCGATGCCCATGTTGCGGACCATCGAGCGGCCGACGAAGGCGACCCGGCGCCCGTACTCATGGGCCGCGTCGAGGATCTGCTGGATGCGGTGGACATGGCTGGCGAAGCTCGCCACGATGATCCGCCGCTGCGCGTCGGCGAAGACCTGACGCAGCACGCCGGAGATATCGCGCTCGGGCGGGACGAAGCCAGGGACTTCGGCGTTCGTGGAGTCGGAGAGCAGAAGGTCGATGCCTTCCTCGCCGAGCTTCGCGAACGCGGGCAGGTCCGTGAGGCGGCCGTCGAGCGGCAGCTGGTCCATCTTGAAGTCGCCGGTGTGCACGGCCATGCCGGCCGGGGTGCGGATGGCTACCGCGAGGGCGTCCGGGATGGAGTGGTTCACCGCCACGAACTCGCAGTCGAAGGGGCCGATCCGCTCGCGCTGGCCCTCCTCCACCTCGAGCGTGTACGGGCGGATGCGGTGCTCCTGAAGCTTCGCCTCGATCAGAGCGAGGGTCAGCTTGGAGCCGATCAGCGGGATGTCCGACTTCTCTCGGAGCAGGAACGGGACGCCGCCGATGTGGTCCTCGTGGCCGTGCGTGAGCACGATGCCGTCGATGTCGTCGAGCCGATCCCGGATGCACGTGAAGTCCGGCAGGATCAGGTCGACTCCGGGCTGCTCCTCCTCGGGGAAGAGCACTCCGCAGTCGACGATCAGCAGCCGACCGCCGTATTCGAAGACCGTCATGTTGCGGCCGATCTCGCCGAGCCCGCCGAGCGGGATGACGCGGAGTCCCCCCTCGGGGAGCTTCGGCGGAGGGCCAAGTTCAGGATGCGGATGGCTCAAAAGACTCTCCTCACCACGCGCGCCACGTGCCCCCCTGGGGCACATGGCGCGCGTGACATTCGTGCACTTGCTTGATGTGTCTGTATGAAGTTGTGAAGTACGAAGTTGCGAAAATCGCCACTAGTTACAGCTGTACCCCGCCAGCGGCCAGATCGCGCTTGAGCTGCCCCGTTTCCTCGGCGCTGAGCTCGACCAGCGGCAGGCGCAGCGGCCCGGCCGGCAGGCCCTGAAGGGTGAGCGCGGCCTTCGTCGTGATGACGCCCTGGGTGCGGAACATCCCGGTGAAGACCGGGAGGAGCTTCTGGTGGATCTCGGTTGCCTTCGCGACATCGCCCGAGAGGTGGGCTTCGAGCAGTGCGCGCAGCTCGGGCGTGACGAGATGGCCGACCACCGAGACAAATCCGACGGCACCGACGGACAGCAGCGGCAGGTTCAGCATGTCATCGCCGGAGTACCAGGCCAGGCGCGAGCGGGCGATGGCCCAGCTGGCGCGGCCCAGATCGCCCTTGGCGTCCTTGTTGGCGACGATGCGCGGGTGCTCGGCGAGCCGGACGATGGTCTCGGTGCTGATCGGTACACCGCTGCGGCCGGGGATGTCATAGAGCATGACCGGCAGCTCGGTGGCGTCGGCGATGGCGGTGAAGTGCCGGAAGAGACCTTCCTGAGGGGGCTTGCTGTAGTACGGCGTGACCGCCAGCAGACCGTGGGCGCCGGCCTGCTCGGCGGCCCGGGCGAGCTCGAGGCTGTGCCGGGTGTCGTTGGTGCTCGCTCCGGCCACCACATGGGCACGGTCACCGACCGCCTCCACCACGGCCCGTACAAGCTGGGCTTTCTCCGCATCGCTGGTGGTCGGGGACTCGCCGGTGGTGCCGTTGACCACCAGACCGTCATTTCCGGCGTCGACCAGATGGGCGGCGAGTCGCTGAGCGCCGTCGAGATCGAGCGCGCCATCAGCGGTGAATGGCGTGACCATGGCGGTCAGCATGCGCCCGAAAGGGTTCTGCGATGTGGATGTCGGTGCCATGGGTCCCACGCTACTCGTAGCACGCCTCGCGGTGCTCCCTCGGGGCAGCGACCGGAACGGCGGTCATGGGACCCGGCACTGCCTGCTCGGGGGTTCAGACAGTGCCGGATCCGTTTGTTCAGCCTAGATGAACTTCACGAAACGTCGCAATACGGACATCGCTCGCGCATGGCCCGTCCGGGGAGTGTCCAGGGTGTGTCCGAGGACCACCATGCGCCGCGGTGCGGTGCGGGCGGCGCTACGGGGCGATGCGCCCGTTGGCGTTGAAGGCGGCGTGGGTGAGCGGCATCAGCTCGGCCCAGATCGCCTCCATCTTCTCGCCGACCATCTCGATCTCCCGCTGCGGGAAGGACGGCACGGCGGCCTGCTCGTGCTGGGTGCGCAGACCGAGGAAGTGCATCAGCGACCGCGCGTTGCACGTCGCGTACATGGAGGAGAACAGGCCGACGGGCAGGACGGAGCGGGCCACCTCCCGGGCGACACCGGCGGCCAGCATCTCCTGGTACGCCTCGTACGCATGGCGGTAGGCGTCCTCCATCACGCGGCCGGTCAGCTCGTGCTGCGCCGCTGTGCCCTCCACGAACTCGTACTTGCCCGGGCGGCCCTGCTGGATCAGCTTGCGGGACTCGCCGGGGACGTAGAAGACCGGCTGGAGCTCCCGGTAGCGGCCGGACTCCTCGTTGTACGACCAGCCCACGCGGTGCCGCATGAACTCCCGGAAGACGAAGATCGGGGCGTTGATGAAGAAGGTCATCGAGTTGTGCTCGAAGGGGCTGCCGTGCCGGTCCCGCATCAGGAAGTTGATCAGCCCCTTGGAGCGCTCGGGGTCCTTGGTGAGCTCCTCGAGGGACTGCTCGCCGGCGGTGGACACCCGGGCCGCCCACAGCACATCGGAGTCGGCGGCGCTGTGCTTGACCAGCTCGACGGTCACATCGCTGCGGAAGCCGGCCTTCTCGCTCTCGGCGGGGATATCGGTCACCAGCGGGTCCTTCCATGGTTCATCGCACAGGGCGCGCCCAGCTTACGGGGCGGCTCCGACATCCCCTCCGACCGGTCGTAACGCTGAAAATGCCGAAGGAAGTCGTTGAAAAAGGGCACCTCGTCACTCGATCACGCGTCCTACCTACTGAAGTACCCACGTTCGAGGTTCCAAGGAGAGCCCCCGCATGTCCCGCCGGCGCGAGCCCGTCCCCTTCGCCTTCATCGCCGAAGCCGACCAATTCCGCAGCAATGTCACCCCGCCGCCCCGGCCCCGGGCCACCCCGTCGCAGATAGCGGGCCGCACGCTCATCACCCTGACGATCATCGCCGGGTTCGTGGGCTCGCTGATGTTCGGGTTGCCCGCGCTCGAGAGCGGGCCGCGGACCACTCACCAGGTGCAGCAGTCGGAGGCGTCGGACGGCCGCTGAGCCCCTGGGATAGCCTCAGCCAGCACAGGCCCATCCGGACGTGTGTGTGAGTGAGGACCTTCCGTGCCCCTGCCCTTCCTGACAGCGGACCGCGCCCTTGACGAAGACGGACCGGCGGCCGGAGACGCCTCCTTGCCGTACGAGGACCCGAGCCGCCGGCGCCGCCCCTACCGGCCGGGTCCCTGGAGGATCGGCGGAGGCGCGCTTCTGTTGCTGCTCGCCTCGTATGTGCTCTTCTCCGCGATGATCATCGCCCTCGCGGGATCGGTGCCCGCCGCCGGCATCTGTGTCGGGGGCGCCGCGGTGGTGATCCTGTGCGCCGTCCGGCTGGTGCGTGCGGGGGTGTGGATCGACGAGCAGGGGCTGCGGCTGACGGGCCTGTTCTCCGCCACGACGGTGCGCTGGTCTCAGGTCGCGGCGATACACACCGCCCAGCAGCCGGTGCGGTGGCTGGGGCTGCCGCGCAGTGTCCAGGGGCAGGCGGTGCTCATCGAGCTGACGGGGGGCGGGGCCCCGCGGGTGGCCTTCACCGATCACAGTGCCGACTTCCTCGGCCGCCCCGAGGCCTTCGTGATGGCGGCCGACGCGATCGAGGGCCGGGCGGCCCGGTACCGCTGAGGCCGCCCCGGGCCACCTGACGATCCCGCCGCCGTCTGACGATCCGGACTTGATCCCGGGCTCCTTGAGCCCGGGATCAGTCTTGGGCCGAGGTCAGCTCTGGGCCCGAGGTCAGCTCTGGGCCCGTACCGGCCGACCGTCGTGCAGGGCGATGGCGCGCTGCATCGCCTTGCGGGCGCGCACTGTGTCACGCGCGTCGTGGTAGGCGACGGCCAGCCGGAACCAGGAGCGCCAGTCGTCCGGCGACTCCTCCGTCTCGGCCCGCCGCTTGGCGAAGACCGCGTCCGCGGAGTCCCGGTCGATTCGCCCGCCGGGCGTCCGCACCAGCTCGTCGACCGGAAGGCCGCCCTCGGCCTCCAGCTCGCGGGCCAGCCGGTTCGCGCTGCTCGCGAATACGGTCGTCTTCCACAGGAACCACGCGCCGATGAACGGCAGCACCAGCACGGCCACGCCGAAGGCCACCGTGAGCGGCGTGCCCTGCTCGATGAGCAGCACGCCCCGGCTGCCGACCAGGACGAAGTACACGACCAGGACGGCCGCGAGGACGAAATACGTGATCTTTGCGCGCACCGCTGTGCCTCAGTCCAGATCGAGGAAGTGTTCCAGGCCGAGGGTCAGGCCGGGAGCGGACACCACACGCCGCACACCCAGCAGCACGCCGGGCATGAAGCTGCTGTGGTGGGTCGAGTCGTGCCGGATGGTGAGGGTCTCGCCCTCCCCGCCCAGCAGGACCTCCTGGTGGGCGAGGAGCCCGCGCAGCCGCACCGAGTGCACCCGCACCCCGTCCACATCGGCGCCGCGCGCCCCCTCCAGCGCCGTGCTCGTGGCGTCGGGCTGCGGGGCACACCCCGCCTGCTCCCGGGCCGCCGCGATCAGCTGCGCGGTGCGGGCCGCAGTGCCCGAGGGGGCGTCCACCTTGTTCGGGTGGTGCAGCTCGATGACCTCGACCGACTCGAAGAAGCGGGCCGCCTGACGGGCGAACTGCATGGTCAGCACGGCGCCGATGGAGAAGTTCGGCGCGATGAGCACACCGGTGCCCGGCGCGGCCTCGAGCCATCCCCGCAGCCGCGCCAGGCGCTCGTCCGTCCAGCCGGTGGTGCCCACCACGCCGTGGATGCCGTGGCGGACGCAGAATTCGAGGTTGCCCATCACCGAGTCGGGGTCGGTCAGCTCGACCACGACCTCGGCGCCCGCCTCGACCATGGTTTCCAGCTTGTCGCCCCGGCCGAGCGCGGCGACCAGCTCCATGTCCTCGGCGGCTTCGACGGCCCGTACGGCCTCGGAACCGATCCTGCCCTTGGCACCGAGAACGGCCACGCGGAGCTTGCTCATCGTTCGAATCCCTTGTGTCGTCCGCCGGTGTACGGCGGTCTTGCGCGGTCTCGCCAGGCGCCAGGCGCTAGGCGACGGCCTCGTGCAGGCGCGACGCCTGCTTGTCCTTCAGCGGGCCGATGACGGACAGCGAAGGACGCTGTCCCAGTACATCGCGGGCCACCTCGCGCACCTCGTCCGGGGTGACGGCCGCCATCCGCGCGAGCATGTCGTCCACCGACATCTGGTCGCCCCAGCACAGCTCGCTCTTGCCGATGCGGTTCATCAGCGCGCCCGTGTCCTCCAGGCCCAGCACCGTGGAGCCCCGCAGCTGGCCCACCGCGCGCCGCAGCTCCTCATCGGTCAGCCCGTGCTGCGCGACATGGTCGAGCTCGTCACGGCAGATCTTGAGGACGTCCGCCGCCTGGCTCGGGCGGCAGCCCGCGTAGACGCCGAACAGGCCGCAGTCGGCGAAGCCCGAGGTGTACGAGTAGACGCTGTAGGCGAGCCCCCGCTTCTCCCGCACCTCCTGGAAGAGCCGGGAGCTCATACCGCCGCCGAGCGCCGTGTTGAGCACGCCGAGCGCCCAGCGCCGGTCGTCGGTACGCGCGATGCCCGGCATACCGAGGACGACATGCGCCTGCTCGGTCTTGCGGCCCTGCACCTCGACTCGCCCGGCGGCCCGGATGGTGCGGGTGCCGTCGCGCGGGGCGACGGGCACCGCGTCCGTACGGGACAGGGCGCCCGCCTTGTCGAACGCCTTGCGCACCTGCCGGACGACCGCGGCGTGGTCCACATTGCCCGCGGCGGCGACCACCAAGTGGGTGGGGTCGTAGTGCTTCTTGTAGAAGCGGGCGATCTGGTCGCGGCCGAGGCCGTTGACCGTGTCGACGGTGCCGAGGACGGGGCGGCCGAGGGGGGTGTCACCGAGCATGGTGTGCGCGAACAGGTCGTGCACACAGTCGCCCGGGTCGTCCTCGGTCATCGCGATCTCTTCCAGGACGACGCCGCGCTCGGCCTCCACGTCCGCTGCGTCGATCAGCGAGCCGGTCAGCATGTCGCAGACGACGTCGATGGCCAGCGGCAGATCGGCGTCGAGCACTCGCGCGTAGTAGCACGTGTACTCCTTCGCCGTGAAGGCGTTCATCTCGCCGCCGACCGCGTCGATGGCGGAGGAGATGTCGAGCGCGCTGCGCCGCTGGGTGCCCTTGAAGAGCAGATGCTCCAGGTAGTGGGTGGCGCCGTTCAGCACGGGAGTCTCGTCCCGGGAGCCGACGTGCGCCCAGATCCCGAAGGTGGCCGAGCGCACGGACGGCAGGGTCTCGGTGACGATGCGCAGCCCCCCGGGCAGGGTGGTCCTGCGGACCGTCCCGATGCCGTTCTCACCCTTGAGAAGCGTTTGGGTACGGGCGACGGCCCGCCCCTCCGAGGAGGGGCGGGC
>NZ_JBHWES010000146.1:0-7358 GCF_042734105.1 Streptomyces sp. NPDC059679
GTGGCGGCCCAGCAGTTCGGATACTGGCGTCAGGCGCTGGCCGGGGTACCCCAGCCGCTCCCGCTGCCCACCGACCGCCCCCGCCCGCCCCTCGCAAGCCGCAACGGCGACATGGTCGAGTTCCCGATCGAGCCCGCCCTGCGTGACGCGCTGGAGGAACTGGCCCGTACGCATCAGGCGACCGTGTCCATGGTCCTCCAGTCGGCGCTGGCGGTCCTGCTGCACCGGCTGGGCAGCGGCGAGGACATCACGCTCGGCTGCTCCATCGCGGGCCGCACCGACGAGGCCCTCGCGGATCTGGTGGGCTTCTTCGTCAACACCTGGGTGCTGCGGGCCGACGTGTCAGGGAACCCCTCCTTCGAGCAACTGCTGGGCCGGGTCCGGGAAGCGGCGCTCGCCGCCTACAACAACCAGGACGTCCCGTTCGAGCGGCTGGTCGAACTGCTCAACCCCGAGCGCTCCACCGCCTACCACCCCCTCTTCCAGGTGGCGTTCACCTGGCAGAGCCAGGCCCGCGTCGACCTGGAGCTGCCCGGGGTGAGCGGATCGCTCGAAGGGGTCAGGACCGGGACCGCGAAGTTCGACCTGGAGTTCAGTTTCGCCCACGACCCGGACGGGCCGGGAATGCTCTGCCAGCTCGAATTCGCCACGGACCTGTTCGACCGAGTGACGGTCGAGGCGATGGGGGACCGGCTCCTCAGGGTGCTGCGGCAGGTGCTGGCGGAGCCGGGCCTGCCGGTGGGCACGGTGGACGTGCTCGCCCCGGAGGAGCGGGACCGGCTGCTGTCGGAGGTGAACGACACGGGCGTCCCCGTGTCCGAGGCGCCGGTCGCCGAGCTGTTTGAGCGTCGGGTGGCGGAGCGGTCGGGGTCGGTGGCGTTGGTGTGTGGTGGGGAGTCGGTGTCGTACGGGGAGCTGGACGGGCGGGCGAACCGGCTGGCGCGGTTGCTGGTGGGGCGTGGTGTGGGTCCGGAGTCGGTGGTGGGGGTGGCGCTGCCGAGGTCGTCGGAGTGGGTGGTGGCGGTGCTGGCGGTGGTGAAGGCGGGTGGTGCGTATCTGCCGGTGGATCCGGCGTATCCGGGGGATCGGGTCGGGTTCATGGTGGCGGATTCCGGGGCCTGTCTGATGGTCGCGGACGCGGCGACGGCCGGTGAACTTCCGGAGCTGTCGGTCCCGGTGCTGCGCCTCGACGACCCGCATACCGTCGGGGCGCTGGCCGACGCCGACCCTGCGCCCCTCGCGGACACGGACCGGCTGGGCCCCGTGTCGATGGCCAACACCGCCTACGTCATCTACACCTCCGGATCCACCGGCCGCCCCAAGGGCGTCGCGGTCACCCAGCGAGCCCTCGTCGGGCTGGCCCTGGACCGCCGCTGGCGCAACGGCTCACACAAGCGCATTCTGCTGAAGTCACCGTTCCAGTTCGATGCGTCCGTCTGGGAACTGTGGGCTCCTCTGCTGGGCGGAGGCCGGGTCGTGGTGGCACGGGACGGGGCCCTGGACCCGGCCACGCTCGCTGCGTATGTGGCAGAGCACGGCGTGACCTCGGTCTTCCTGACCGTCGCGCTGTTCGACCTCCTGGTGCGGGAGGACGCCCGCTGCCTGGCGGGGCTGCGGGAGGTGTGGGTGGGCGGCGACCAGGTCTCGCCGTCGGCGATCCGGCAGGCACAGGAGGTGTGCCCGGACACGACGTTCGTCAACGGATACGGTCCGACGGAGACGACGGTGTACGCCGTCTGCGGCCCGCACCACCCGGCTCGGGCCGTGGCCCGTGAGGACGTCCCCATCGGTCGGCCCATGGACAACATGCGTGCCTACGTCCTGGACAGCCGGCTGCGGCCGGTGCCGCCAGGGGTGCCCGGCGAGCTGTATCTGGCCGGGACGGGGCTGGCACGGGGATATGTGGACCGGGCGGCGCTGACTGCGGAACGCTTCGTGGCCTGCCCGTTCGCCGACCCGGGTGAGCGGATGTACCGCACCGGGGATGTCGTGGCGTGGACGCCGGACGGCCAACTCGTCTTCCAGGGGCGGGCCGACGCGCAGGTGAAGGTGCGCGGCTACCGGATCGAGCCTGGGGAGGTCGAGGCGGCCCTCGCATCGCACCCGAGGGTGGCACAGGCCGTGGTGGTCGCCCGAGAGGTCGCGGGGGCCGGCGGGAGCAAGCAACTGGTGGGCTATGTCGTGCCCGCCGGTGCGGACACGGCCGGCTTCGGCGACGTTGAAGAGCTGCGCGACTTTGACTTCGACCTCAGCGCCGGGCTGTCGGTGAATGAGCTGCGACGGTTCCTGTCGGGGCGGTTGCCGGAGTTCATGGTGCCGTCGGCGTTCGTGGTCCTGGGGCGGCTGCCCCTGACACCGAACGGCAAGGTGGACCGGCGGGCACTACCCGACCCGGAGTTCACCGGTGCGGTGTACCGGGCGCCGCGCAACCCGCTGGAGGAGACACTGGCCGCGGTCTTCTGCGAGGTGTTGGGAGTCAACAGGGTCGGCATCGACGACGACTTCTTCGGAGCGGGCGGAGACAGCATCCGGTCCATCCAGGTGGTGTCGCGGGCGCGGGCGCGCGGGGTGGAGCTCAGCGCCCGGGACGTCTTCGAGCGCCGAACTGTCGCCAGGCTGGCCGAGGCGGTGAACGGCCGTGGCCGCCCCGAGGGGCATGAACCCGGGACCCGGCCGCGCCCGTCGGACGCCCCACTCGTGCCGGTCGGCTCCCGCGAGCTGGAGGCGTGGCGGGGCCGTTATCCGGGCCTGGCGGACGTATGGCCGCTGGCTCCGCTCCAGGAGGGGCTGCTGTTCCACGCGATGCTGGCCGATGCCGCCTTCGACGCGTACCACGTGCAGTTCGTGGTGCATCTGTCCGGACGGGTGGATCCGGACCGGTTGTGTGCGGCGGGGCAGGCGCTGCTCGACCGGCACGCCAATCTGCGGAGCGCGTTCGTCAACACCGACTCCGGAGACCCGGTGCAGTTGGTCGTCGACGGCGTCCGGCTGCCCTGGCACCACATCGACCTCGGCGGAGTCGACGAGGCGGAGCGCGACGAGGCGCTTGAGCGGTTCCTCGCCGAGGACCGCGGCATCCCCTTCGACCCGGCCGCTCCGCCGATGCTGCGGCTCGCGCTGGTCATACGGGACCACGAGCGGTCGGAGCTGGTCGTCACCGCGCATCACGTGCTGTTCGACGGGTGGTCCGTGCCGGTGCTGTTGCAGGATCTGCTGCGGCTCTACGAGTCCGGCGGCGCCCCGGCGGCGCTGCCCGCGCCCCCTGCTTTCCGGGACTACCTGGCGTGGCTGTCCGAGCAGGACCAGGACGCGTCGGCAGGGGCATGGGCGGCCGAGCTGGACGGGGTCGACGAGCCCACGCTGCTGGCGGCCGGGAAACAAGGGGAGGACCGTAAGGCGGGCCTCGGCCTGGTGGACGTCCCGCTCTCGGTGGACACCGCGCGCGAACTGGCGCGGCGCGCCGCCGGACTCGGGGTCACCCTGAACACCGTCGTCCAGGCGGCGTGGGGCGTGCTGCTGGGGCGGCTCACCGGCCGGCAGGACGTGGTGTTCGGCGCCACCGTCTCCGGGCGGCCACCCGCCGTGCCGGACGTCGACTCCATGGTCGGGCTCTTCATCAACACCGTGCCGGTGCGGGTGCGGTGCTCCCCGGACACCACCCTCGCCGAGCTGATGACCGGGTTGCAGAAGCGGCAGGCCGCGCTGCTTGACCACCACCACTACGGGCTGGCCGACATCCAGCGGACCACCGGACTGGCGGCTCTGTTCGACACCATCATCGGATTCGAGTCGTACCCGTTCGACCGCGGAGGCATCGAGGAGGCGAGCACCGCCGCAGGCCTCGCGACCACCGGGGTCGCGACATCGGGCGGCACCCACTACCCGCTGGCCGTGCTGGCCCTCGAGGACCCCCATCTGCGGCTCGCCGTGCAGTATCACCAGGACACGTTCGATCGGGACGCGGTCGATGCGATCGCGGCCCGGTTCGCCCGGGTGCTGCACCAGGTGGTGGCGGACCCGGGAGTACCGGTCGCTGTGACGGACGTGCTGGACGCCGAGGAGCGGGACTGGCTGCTGACCGGCCTGAACGACACGGCCGCCGCCACGGTGGAGGCGGACACCGTTCCCGGGCTGTTCGGGCGTCGGGTGGCGGAGCGGTCGGGGTCGGTGGCGTTGGTGTGTGGTGGGGAGTCGGTGTCGTACGGGGAGCTGGACGGGCGGGCGAACCGGCTGGCGCGGTTGCTGGTGGGGCGTGGTGTGGGTCCGGAGTCGGTGGTGGGGGTGGCGCTGCCGAGGTCGTCGGAGTGGGTGGTGGCGGTGCTGGCGGTGGTGAAGGCGGGTGGTGCGTATCTTCCGGTGGATCCGGCGTATCCGGGGGATCGGGTCGGGTTCATGGTGGCGGATTCGGGGGCCTGTCTGATGGTCGCGGACGCGGCGACGGCCGGTGAACTTCCGGAGCTGTCGGTCCCGGTGCTGCGCCTCGACGACCCGCATACCGCCGAGGCGCTGGCCGGGGCCGACCCTGCGCCCCTCGCGGACACGGACCGGCTGGGCCCCGTGTCGATGGCCAACACCGCCTACGTCATCTACACCTCCGGATCCACCGGCCGCCCCAAGGGCGTCGCCGTCACCCACGCCGGGCTGGCGAGCCTGCTGAGCACGCACCTGGGGCGGCTGGACGTCACGCCCGAGAGCCGGATCCTCCAGTTCGCCTCGCCCAGCTTCGACGCCTCCGTCTGGGAGCTGTGCATGGGCGTGCTGTCCGGCGCCACCCTGGTCCTGGCCGACCGGCATGCGCTGGCGCCCGGCGCGCCGCTGGAGAGGACGATCAGCGACCAGCGGGTGACGCATGTGACGCTTCCGCCGCCAGTGCTGGCGACGCTGTCGGACGGAGCGCTGCCGACGGTCGAGACGCTGGTGGTCGCGGGAGACGCGTCCTCACCGGATCTGGTGGCGGCCTGGTGCGACGGCCGTCGCATGATCAACGCGTACGGGCCCACCGAGACCACGGTGTGCGCCACGATGAGCCCGCCCCTGACGGGTGACGGCCGTGTGCCGTCCATCGGCGGGCCGGTCACCAACGCACGGGTCTTCGTGCTGGACGCCGGGCTGCGGCCGGTGCCGCCGGGCGTGCCGGGCGAGCTGTACGTGGCGGGGCCGGCCCTGGCGCGGGGCTATGTGCGCCGGGCCGCGCTGACCGCGGAGCGCTTCGTGGCCTGCCCGTTCGGCGAGCCGGGCGAGCGCATGTACCGCACCGGGGACCTGGTCCGCTGGAACGCCGACGGACAACTGGAGTACGTCGGCCGCACGGACGCCCAGACCAAGATCCGCGGGTTCCGGGTCGAGCCGGGAGAGGTCGAGGCGGCGCTGACGTCGCACCCCGGGGTCGCCCAGGCCGTGGTCGTCACGGACGAGGACCCCGCCGGCGACCAGCGGCTGGTCGCCTACGCGGTGCTCGGCGCGGACGGGGCCGGTCTCGGCGGCGCCGCTGACAAGATCGACGCGTGGCGGCAGGTACACGACCGGGTGTACGCGACCCCCGGCGCGGCGTGGGGCGAGGACTTCAGCGGGTGGGACTCCCGCTACACCGGCGAGCCGATTCCCCTTCCGGAGATGACCGCGTGGCGCGACGCGGCGGTGGAGCAGATCCTGTCCTGGTCCCCCCGGCGGCTCTTGGAGATCGGCGTGGGCACCGGGCTGCTGATGGCGAAGATCGTCCCCACGGTGGAGGAGTACTGGGCGACGGACCTGTCGTCCTCGGTCACGGACCGCCTTCGCGAGCAGGCCGCACAGGCGGGGTACGCCGAGCGGGTTCGGCTTCGCTGTCAGACGGCGGACGACGCGACCGGACTGCCGCACGGGCACTTCGACACGGTCGTGCTGAACTCCGTCGTGCAGTACTTCCCTGACGCCGTCTACCTGGACCGTGTGCTGCGGCAGGCCATGGAACTCCTCGCCCCGGGCGGCCGGATCGTGGTCGGTGACGTACGGAACGCGGGCTCACTGCGGCTGTTCCGGGCCGGTGTGCACCAGGCGCGGCATCCGGACGCCTCGCCCTCGGTCGTACGCGCCGCCGTCGCCAGGGCGATACGGGCGGAGAAGGAACTGCTCATCGACCCGGAGTGGTTCACCCGCTGGGCCGACAGGAACGGCGCCGGCGCGGTCGATGTCCGTCTGAAGCCCGGGCGGGCGCACAACGAACTCACCCGGCACCGTTACGAGGTCGTCCTGCACAAGACGCCGGTGGACGCGATGCCGCTGCGTGACGTCCCGACCTGGCAGTGGGGCGAGCAGCTCGGAGACCTGGCCGGAATAGCCGAGTTCCGCCGCGCCCAGGGCGACACACCGGTGCGGATCGCCCGGATCCCGAACGCCAGGCTGACCGGAGAGGCCGGGGCAGCCGCCGCGGCCTCGGTGATCGACGCGCCGGCGACCGCGCCCCGGCCCGTCGACCCGTACGACCTGTGTGCCTGGGCGGCTCAGCAGGGCTGGGACACGCTCGTGACCTGGTCGACCAACGCGGTCGAGTGCTTCGACGTGATCGTCTTCTCCGGAGGCCGCCGTGACGGCCGGGTACTGACCGGAGGATTCCTCCCCTCCCGGCGCCCCGGCCGGACACTGACGAACGACCCCGCGGGGACCCGCGAGCCCGGAAGCGCGGCCACCGCACTGCGCGAACACGTGGCGGAGCTGCTGCCCGATTACCTGGTGCCCTCGGCCGTGATGGTCGTCTCCGAGGTGCCCCTGACCCCGAGCGGCAAGCTGGACAAGCGGGCGCTTCCGGCGCCCGACTACGGCGGAGCGGCCGATGGCGGGGAGCCCCGCACACCCCAGGAAGAGGTCCTCTGCGGGCTCTTCGCCGAGGTGCTGGGGCTGGAACGCGTCGGCGTCGACGACAACTTCTTCGCCCTCGGCGGCCATTCGCTGCTGGCGACCAAGCTCATCCGCAGGATCCGCGCCGAGCTGAACGTCGAGATCTCCGTCAAGTCGGTGTTCGACTCCGGGACCGCCGCCGAACTGGCGAAGCTGTTGTCGACGGGCCTGTGGGTGCGTCCGAAGCTCCGGCGCGCCGAGGTACGGCCGGACCGTCTGCCCCTGTCCTTCGCGCAGCGCCGGATGTGGTTCATCCACCGCTTCGAGGGGCCATCGGCCAGCTACAACTCCCCGCTGCGGGTGCGGTTGAGGGGTGAGTTGGATGTGGCTGCGCTGGGGTTGGCGGTGCGGGATGTGGTGGGGCGGCATGAGAGTCTGCGGACGGTGGTCGTCGAGGATGAGGGGGGTGTGCCGTTTCAGCGGGTGGTGCCGCTGGAGGAGGTGGGGGTGCGGGTCCCGGTGGTGGAGACCGGCCCGGGGGAGCT
>NZ_JBHWES010000147.1:0-7083 GCF_042734105.1 Streptomyces sp. NPDC059679
CGCGTGGATGGGTACCCATCCACGCGCGGGGCCTTCGGCGGTTAGCAGGACCTCAGCCAACCGATCCTGGCGGAAGGGCTGCCCCCTCGGCGTTCTCCAGCGAGCCGTCCTGAGCCGGGAGCGTCACCGGCCCGCCGGGCGGAGGGAAGTTGTACGCGGCTTCCCGCTGCGGAGCCGCTGCGGTGTCCGACGTCGTCACCTCCGACGCGCCACCGACCGCATCCGCAGCAGCTTCGGATGACTCCGCCCCGGCGGACTCATCTGTGCTCTGCTCGGCGAGAGCAGCCACCGCCTGGTCGAAGTTGCGCTTTGCCGTACGGACCTGACCCACTGAGATGCCGAGACGCTCCGCCACCTGCTGGGCGGGAATCTCGGTGTCCAGCATCTCGACCACGAGTGCGTCGAACTTCTCGCGCTTCTCCACCAGCTGTGCGTCGCGCTCCTCGCGGAGCTTGGCGACGCGCCGCTCGGTCTCCTCGTCGAAGTCGTCGATCTCCTCTTGCAGCAAGATCGCTTCTCCCGCGATGCGGAGACGCTCCTCCTCCTGCTGGACGAACCGGGCGGCCTTCTCCCGTGCCGCCTCCCGGGCCTGCACCGCCCGGGAGCTTCGCCGCTGCTTCTGCGTCATGCGCTGTTGCACCTCCGTGTCTTAGGACTCCCGGCACATTCTGCCGCTCGGCGGGCTGCGGCCGGACGCCACCCACGCGGCTGTACCGCACATGGCGGCCCGGCGGGCCGCCCCTCGGCGGTGCACCACCGGCTGCACCAGCACGACCGGTGAAACGGCATGCGGGTACGGGGCGAAGACTTGGCCGAGTGCCCATGAGTACCGCACGTGAACATGCGCGATCCTGGCGGAAGGGTGCACGGCCATGCCGTAGACGCCAGGTTCGGTGTCGCGGCAGCCGGGCATGCAGGCCCGGTGCACCGGCCCGCACGGAGGTACTGCTCGTGCCGGATCGGGCAGGCGGTGCGGGGGAGTGCACGCGCCGCCGCACCGCCTCCGCCGGTGCGGCGGCGCCGGGGTGCGGGGGCCGGGTGCACCGGTCACTCTGGAGGTACTGCACGTGAAGCGGGGCAGGCCCGTGCGGAGCAACTGCACCGCGGCCGCACCGACATCGTCGGCGCGGCCGCGCCGAAGTGCACCGGGCGAATGCATGGGTCCGCTGCTCGGTGGTGCACGTACGACGCACCGTCGAGCGGGTCAGGTAGACGAAGCGCTGCGGGAGCGCGACGCCACGTCGTCTCGGCTCAGCATGTGACGCGCCCGCAGGTGACGCTGCTGGTACGCCTTTCCACAGCCATGTCCGGAGGACCCGACTATGGAAAGCCGCCAGCGAAGCTGTGACCGTAACGACCTCGAATCACGCCGCCGTACATCCTCATCGCGATCGTCGCAAGCTCCTCCACGATGAGGATGTACGCGCAACGCGCTTCAAGATCGTTACGGTCACAGCTCTTGCATTATGAATGTCCCAGGTAAGATCCATCGCATGATGACCGTCCACAAGCTCAGCGCTGGGGACGGGTATGCCTACTACATCAACGAGACCGCGAGCGCCGACCAGCAGCGCGAGCGTGGTCAAGAGTTGGGTGACTACTACTCCGCAAGCGGCAACCCACCTGGCCTCTGGATGGGCTCGGGAACCGAGGCACTGGGCGTTTCAGGGACCGTCACCGAAGCCCAGATGAAGGCACTTTACGGCGAAGGTCTTCACCCGGATGCGGACCGCATCATCGCTGAGCGCATCGCTGACGGTGCGACGATGAAGCAGGCACTGAGGGCCGCCAAGCTGGGCCGCAAGTACATGACTTTCGTCGAGAAGGACACCCCGTTCGGGCGCAAGCTCAGCGAGGAGCTGGAGACCTTTGAGCGGCTGCACCACCGCGAGCCGAACGCGAAGGAGCGGGCGGAGATCCGGGGCAAGGTCGGCGCCGTGCAGTTCCGTTCGGAGCACGGACGCAGCCCTGCATCAAAAGAGGAACTGGGCCGCTTCATCAAGGATCAGGAGGGCGGCAAGCAGCGAAATGCAGTCGCTGGATACGACCTTGTGTTCCGCGCGCCCAAGTCGGTCTCCGTCCTCTGGGCCCTGGGCGACGAGGGCGTGCGCAAGGTGGTCGAGCAGGCCCACGTGCAGGCGCTGACCGAGACCCTGGGGTGGCTGGAACAGAAGGCAACCATGACCCGCACCGGGGTCAACGGGATCGCTCAGGAAGAAGTTGCAGGCGGACTCATCGCCACACGCTTCCGGCACTACGACAGCCGCACCGGTGACCCCCTGCTGCATGACCACGTGGTCGTGTCCAACAAAGTTCAAGGCCGTGACGGCAAGTGGCGCGCACTCGATGGGCAACTGCTGTTCATGCAGGGAGTTGCAGCCAGCGAGCTCTACAACCAGCGGGTTGTCGAGGAAGTCTGCAGCCAGCTTGGGCTACGTGCCGAGGCCCGCGAGGTGACGCCTGGCAAGCGCCCGGTCATGGAGATCTCCGGTGTCGGAACCGACATGATCGAGGTGCACTCCAGCCGCTCAGCAAGCATCAAAGAGCGGACCTCTGAGCTGGTCACGGAGTACCGCGAGCGCTACGGCTACGACCCGTCCAGCAAGACGCTGATGGCTCTCATGCAGCAGGCCACGCTCGAAACCCGGCCGGACAAGAAGGCCGCCCGACCGCTCTCCGAACTGCGTACCGAGTGGCGCCGCGCGGCGATCGAGACCTTCGGTGCCCAGCGCGTCGACGGCTTGCTCGAAGCCGCCCGCAAGGCCGCCGCTCAGGCCAGCCCAAGCCCCGAGGCTGTGCCTCATCTCGACATCGACAAGGCCGCACAGAAGGTCCTGGAAACTGTCTCCGACCACCGCAGTGTGTGGGGCCGACGACAGATCCTTGCTGAGGCACGACGCTGGGTTGTCCAGGCCACCACCGGTGCTGCACCAGGCGGTGACCTGGCCGACAGGATCACGGACCGGGTCCTTGAAACCCTGACCATCGACATCACTCCGCCGGACCTGAACCCGACCTTTGCGCCGCTCACCCGGGACGACAACAGCAGCATCTACCGGCGCCGGGAGAGCGAGCTCTACACAAGTGCCGCAGTCCTGGCAGCCGAGGACCGTATCGTCGCCGCCGCCCGCACCCGCGTGATCCCAGCTGTCGCCTCCGAGGTGTACGCGCGCGTCGAAGCGGCCTACCAGGAAGCCAACCCGGACCGGCGTTTGGACGCCGGGCAACGTGCACTCGCCCGGACCTTCGCGACGTCCGAACGGCTCGTCGCAGCAGGCATCGGACCCGCTGGCGCAGGCAAAACCACTGCGATGAAAGTAGCCGCTGATGCGGTCCGCGCCAGCGGCGGCCGCGTCGTCGGACTGGGTCCTTCGGCCCGCGCGGCAGCGGAGCTCTCCGCCGGTCTGGAGGCCCCCGCCTTCGTGCTGCACGACTGGCTCGGTGCCCGTGAGCGCGTCCGTGAGGGCAAGCGCGTGGGGCCTGAGTACGCCCTGGGATATGGGGACGTCATCGTCGTCGACGAGGCTGGCATGGCGGGCAGTAAGCGCCTCGCCGCAGTCGTCGCCGAAGCCGAGCGCGCAGGCGCCGTCGTACGCCTCATCGGCGACCCCTTCCAGCTCTCGGCCGTCGAAAGCGGCGGAGCCCTGCGCCTCCTGGCGAACACCGTGGACGTGGTCGAGCTGGAGAGCGTGCACCGGTTCCGCACACCCGGCGAAGCCGCCGCGTCACTGGTCCTGCGAAGCGGCGAACCTGACACCGCCTGGACCTGGTACCTGGACAACCAGCGCGTTGTAGCCGGCACCCGCGAGCAGATGGTGCACCAGATTTTCGCGGACTGGCAGAGCGACATCGCCGCCGGACGTACGGCCTTGATGATGGCTGACGACAACGCCAGCGTCAGCGAGCTCAACCAGCTCGCCCAGGCCTACCGCATGGGTACCGGACAGCTCGACACCAGCCACACCGTGGACCTCCGCGAGGGCGTTCAGGCCCACCGCGGTGACCTGATCGTCACCCGGAAGAACAGCCGCACCAACCTGGTCCGGTCCGGGAAGGACTTCGTCAAGAACGGCGACCAGTGGCAGATCCTCGCGGTGAAGAACAACGGCGACGTCGAGGTCCGCCACACCGATCACGGCGGCCGCACCATCCTGCCTTCCGACTACGTAGCCAAGTGGGTTGAACTCGGCTACGCGAGTACCGGACACCGCGGCCAGGGCGCCACCGTCGACACCGGCAGCGGCCTCCTCACACGCCGCACCGCCCGTGAATCGGCGTACGTGCAGACCACCCGGGGACGCCAGGAAAACCGGCTCTACGTCGTGCTCGAAGAAGGCATGACCATGTTCGACGTGCTCGACACGATCGCCCGCAACAGCCAGGCGTCCGTGTCCGCGACCGAGGCGATCCGCGCCGAACAGGACCGCGCTTGGGGCATCGGCCAACTGGCCGCCGAGTACAACGACGTGCACGCCCGCGCCTTGTCCTTGCGCTACCAGAGCATGGCCCGCAACGTCCTGGGCTTCAGCGCCGAGACGGTCATCGCGGAAGATGCCTGGCCCTCTGTTGAACGCGCGCTGCGGGATGCCGAGCGCGCCGGATTCGCGCCCGAACGCATCCTCGCTTCCGCCTACTACGAGCGTGATTTCAGCGGCGCCGAGGACCACGCGGCCGTACTGAGCTGGCGCATCGACAACCACGTGGCGGAGGCCAAGGACACCCTTCACCGCCTGGAGGAGCAGGGCGTCACCCGCCCGCTCAAGGACCTCACCGACGAGCAGCTGAACCGCCTCACCGAGCGGGCCGGTGAGCGCCGGTCCCAGGCCCTGGAAGACCTGCGCCGTGCCGACGCACGCGTGGCCAGCCAGCCTCGCCCGGTCATCGTGGACGGACTGCCGGCCCCGGCCTGGCCAGCACGCGAACACGGACACCTCACCCGTGCGCAGCTCTCCCAGGCCATTGCCCAGGCACGCCGCGACAGCCGTGTCGCCGACCGCGAGGGTAACCGCGTCGATGCACGCGCGGCCGCACTGCGTCTCGGCGCCCTGACGCACGAGCAGCGGCTTCGCGGCGCGATGGACTGGCGTGACCGGGTCCGCGAGGAATGGCAACGGGAACCCGGAGTCGGCCACGCGCACACCGCCGGCATGGACGGTGAAACCGTCGCTGCCGAGATGCAGGCCAACCTCTACACCCAGGATGAAGCGCGCCAGAAGCTCGACCGCGCCGACGTCGTCGACCAGCGAGTACGGGCCGAGCAGCGCCTGCGCCGACTGCTGCCCGACGGCCCGGAACTGACGCCGGACCACACCGGTCCGCTGCCGCAGTGGCTTGCCCCCCGCGACGTCGAGCGTGACCAGTACGCCCCCATGGCCTGGCTGGAGCACCTGGACGCCCGCCGTCAGATCATCGACGCCCGCCTGGCGCAGACCGGCCAGGCCCTGGCCGCCGAGCCGCCCGCATGGGCCAAGACATTGGGCCCAGTTCCGCCTGCTGGCACCGAACTCCGTGAGCTGTGGGAACGCACCGCCGCGCTCGCAGATGCCTGGCGGACCCAGCACCAGCTCCGCGACTCCGAGAACGGTATCGGCGGCCAGCCGGCCGGCGCCCGGGACGCGGCTGCCTGGCAGATGCTCCACGACCAGGTCGCCGAGGTGGGCCGCCGGGCCCGCGCCACCGAGGCCGCCGCCCGCCGGGGCGAGGCCCTCGCCGACACCTGGAGCACGCCGGAGACCACGGCCACTGAGGATCTGGCACCCACCCCCGTGCCCGTCGCGGTCGTTGAGGAGAGCACCGAGCAGCCGGAGACCGTCACGGAGGAGGGGGAGGACCTGGCCACCACGTCCGAGCCCGAGCAGGTAGTCGAGCCCCCCGCCCCGGAGCCGGAGCCCGAGCGCGTCGACCAGGAGCCCGAGCAGGCCGTACAGGACGCCGCTGCAACCGAACGCGAGGAGCAGCAGTTCCCCGAGCCCGCAGTCGAGCCGGAACTGGGGAATGTCGACGAGGCGCTGCCCGAGCCGGCCGCCGACGTCCGGCCGCCTGCCGTGGACGACCAGGCCGCGGATTCCGAGTCGGCGCCCTCGGCCGAACCGTCCGCGCCGGAGCTCGTGGTGCTCGAGGAGGAACCGCAGCAGATCACCCCGGCGGAGGCCGAGGCGGACAGCCGTACGGACGGCCGCACGGGCACCGAGGGCGCGCCGCGGACTGACGCGGACGAGCAGGAGGAGACCGCGCGGGCCGCCTCGTCGTGGGAGACGAGGCCGTACGGTCCTCTCTCCGATTCCGCCCTCGCCGACGCCCTGGCCCAGACGGTCGAGGCGGCGGAGGCCGCCCAGGAACAGGCCGTTGCCCAGGAGGCTCGGGCTGCCGAACTCCTGGCCGCCATCGCGCCCGGCGGACCGGTGGAGCAGAGCGTCAACGAGCGGGCCGAGCGTGTCCAGGCCATCCAGGAGCTCCGCGCCGCACCTGGCCGTCTGGAGGAACTCGGCCGTCAAGCCGAGCAGCAGTGGAACCAGATCCGCGGTATCGAGGCCCGCCTGGAGGAGAAGACCAAACTGGGCAGGCCCGCGGTGCGCGGTGATGAGCGCCAGCAGATGGAGACGACCCTCGTCCGCTTGCGTGCGGCAGCCGAGGAGACGAACACCGAAGTCGAGAACACCCGTCGTCGGCGGGGGGAGAACCAGCAGAGGGCGGGCAATCCGACCGAGCACGACCGGGTTCTGGCCGACTGGCAGAAGGCCGGAGGCTCTCGGGAGACCGTACTGGAGTGGACCGTGGCCGCGCGGCAGCGCCGTGCCGAGAACGCGCTCACGGAGGCCGGAACGGCCCGGGAACGCGTCGGCCAGCTCGACAGCGCCGCCGCGCAGATCAGGCAGGAGATGAACGCCCGCGACGCCCAGCCGTACACCCAGCGCATCGCCGAGGACGCCCAGCGCATCCAAGCCCAGCAGCAGGCCCAGGCCGAGCAGCAGCGCCAGCAACAACAGCAGCAGGGACCGCAGATGCCGGGGCCCGAGCAGGGCCCGAACCGCAGTGGCCCCAAGGCCTGAACAGGCGGCGGCGCCCCACCGATCTCTTCCGGTG
>NZ_JBHWES010000148.1:0-6861 GCF_042734105.1 Streptomyces sp. NPDC059679
GGTGTTGGTGGTTTGTTCGCCGGGGGGGGCGGGGGGGGCGGGGGTGGGGCTGTGGGGGCCGGGGCGGGGCCGCGCCGGGGGGGCGGCCCCCCCGACGTCACCGCGTCACCGTGTCATCCGGTCGTCAGTTGCCGCCGGTGACCTTGACGTAGTCGACCACCAGCTGCTGCGGGAAGGTGGTCGAGCCGTCCGGGTCGCCGGGCCAGTAGCCGCCGACCGCGAGGTTGAGAATGATGTAGAAGCCGTGGTCGAACACCCAGCGGTTGCCGTTCAGATCGGCCGGGGTGCGGGTCTGGTAGACGTTGCCGTCCACGGACCAGGTGATCTTGTTGGGCGACCAGTCGACCGCGAAGGTGTGGAAGCCGTCGGCGAACTTCTGCCCGTTCGGCAGGGTGTAGCCGGCGCCTATGCCGCCCGAGCCGGAGTAGCCGGGGCCGTGGATGGTGCCGTGCACGGTGCTGGGCTCGAAGCCGACGTTCTCCATGACGTCGATCTCGCCGCAGTTGGGCCATCCGGCGCTGCCGATGTCGTTGCCGAGCATCCAGAAGGCGGGCCACATGCCCTGCCCCCGGGGCACCTTGATCCGGGCCTCCACATGTCCGTACGCGGTGGTGAAGGTGCGTGCGGTGGAGAGCCGGGCCGAGGTGTACTCGCACCGGCCGTACCAGCAGTTGTAGTTGGCCGGGTTCTCCTTGCGGGCGGTGATGACCAGGTTGCCCTGGCCGTCGAGCGCCGCGTTCTTGGTGCCGTCCGTGTAGTACTGGCGCTCGTGGTTGTTGACGTTGTCGCCGGTCTCATAGCCCCATTTGGAGCCGTCGACGGCGCTGCCCGCCGCGCCGTCGAAGTTGTCGGTGAAGGTGGCGGCGACGGCCGGCGGGGCGGCGTCGGCGGCCGGGGCCGGCCAGGGGGCGGCGGCGAGGGCGGCCGCCGCGAGCAGGCCGGTCATGGCGATGCGCAGAGTTTTCCTCATGAAGCGATGGCCTTCCTGTGTGGGGGAACGGGCGGCCGGGGGCAGCCCGTAGGGAAGGGTGCGCGATGGGGACATCATGCCGAGCCTTGTTCAAGGCATGTCAATAGTCCGGACCATTCGCTTCAAAGAAGTTGAGGCATTTCGCCGTCGGCAGGGTCGGCGGCGGACAGAAGTCGAACGGGCGACAGGCCGCCCGCACGCCGTCAGCTCACTCCGCCGCACCGAACAGCGCGAGCAGATCCCGCCGCCCGAACATACGCGCCGCCTCGACCGCCGAGGGCGAGCCCGCCAGCGGATCGGCGCCGCCGGCCAGCAGCACCCGGACCACTTCCTCCTCGCCCTTGAAGGCGGCGCCGGCGATGGGCGTCTGACCGCGTTCATTGGGGCGGTCGGGGTCGGCCCCGCGGTGCAGCAGGGAGGAGACGGTCGCCGGGTGCCCGTGGCAGGCCGCGAGCATGAGGAGCGAATCCCCCTTGTCATTGGTGAGATTGGCCGGGACCCCCGCGTCCACATAGGCGGCGAGCGTATCGGTGTCCCCGTGCCGGGCCAGATCGAAGACCTTGGCCGCGAGCTGCAGCACCTCCGGGTCGTGGGCCGGCTCGGTCTCGCGATTCTGGTCGCTCATGGGCGTCTCGCCTCCGGCTTCGCGTCCACACCAGTGAATACACCGATAATCCACCCATTTGCACCTTTTGCCGAGTGGGTACCTGGAGTGACCCTGGAAGAACTCATGGTGACCGTCCCCCACCAGCCAGGAGCCCGTGATGATCCTGTCCATTTCCGGCGTCGTACTGCTCGGTGTCATCGTCTTCGTGTTCTTCCGCAAGGACGGCCTCAAGGCGTCGCACGCCATCATCTGCGCCCTTTTCGGCTTCTATCTCGCGAGCACCGCGATCGCCCCGAGCATCAGAGCCGGTGGCACCAGCCTGGCCAACCTGCTGGGCGGGATCAAGTTCTGACGTGCGCCGACGACCACTCCCCCGTGTCCTCAGCGGCGGCGGCCCGCTGGCCCGCGCCCGCGGGTTCGCCCGCGGCGGGCTGATCCGCGGCGGCTCATCCGCCCGCCTCGGCAAGCCGGCCCTCGGCGCCAGGTCGGCCCGCGTCCGCGGCTTCGCCCGGGCCGTCGGCGACGGCACCGCCGACGTACTGCATCCGCTGATCGCGCTCGGCCGCGGGCTGCGCGCCATGGCTGCCGCCGGGCGGCGCAAATGGGCACAGACCCCGAAGGAGCGCCGCGGCCCGGCGCTGTTCCTGATGGCCACCTGCGTGGTGGGCATCGCCCTGCTGCCGTACGGCCCGACGCTGTCGGCCGTCAGCCTGATGGGGGCCGCGTTCTGGGCCGGGCGCAAGGGCCCGGTCAAGGATCCGGGGCCCGACGAGGCCGGCCGGGAGCGCTTGCGGATCCTGTACGAGGCGCTGGTGCCGTACTTCTCCGCCGCCGAGGACCCGAGCCCGCTGTACACGCACGGCGGGGAGTGGTCGAGCGCCTTCGGCTCCTTCGAATTCGACGACGCCGGGCGGCTGACCCTGCTGAAGCTGCGCTACCCCGCGTACTTCACCGACGGCGACGACGAGTCCCGCACCCGCGTCGAGCGGCTGCTGTACGCCAAGTCGGGGCGCGGCCGGGAGTACTTCTTCGAATGGGACGAGGAGGCCAACCGCCTGACGATGACGGTACTGCCCGCCCTGTCCACCGCGATCGGCGCCCAGCGCTTTGTGACCACGCCCGGCGAGACTGTGCTCGGCTTCACCGACGCCTCCTCGGTGCAGCGCACGCTGCCCGTCACGGAGGCCGCCGACGACCCGGCGGAGGAGGTGCGGCGGGACGCCCCGCCGGTGGTGTGGCGCACCGGGCCGCGGTCCACGGAGCCGCATCTGCTCGCGCTCGGCCCGCCCGGGAGCGGCACCACGACCCTGCTGCGGTCCATCGCCCTCCAGGCACTGTGCCACGGCCAGGTGCTGGTGGTGGACGGCAGCGGCACCGGCGAGTACGCGTTCCTCGGCGGCCGGGCCGGGGTGCTGGGCGTCGAATGCGGGCTGGCCGGGACGCTGGCGACGCTGGAGTGGGCGGCACACGAGACGGAGCGGCGGCTGATCGCGGCGAACCGGGCCCGCCAGACGGGCCACCCGCCGCCGCAGGACATCCTCCGCCCGCTGTGGCTCGTCCTCGACCGGCCGACGGTGCTCGGCCAGCTCGCCGCGGCCGAGGGCCGCCGCGACCCCCAGGAGCTGCTGCAGGTGCCGCTGCGCCACGGGCGGGCGGCCCAGGTGCGGGTGGTGGTGGCCGACCACCTTGACGCCGCGGACGCGCTCGGCGAGGTCGTACGGTCCCACACCCGGGCCCGGGTGGTGCTGGGGCCCGCCTCCGACGACCAGATCCGGGCCGTGCTCGGCGCCCCGCCGCACACCACGCCGACGCCCGAGGTGCCCCCGGGCCGGGGCTACGTACGGCTCGGCGCCGGCCCGGTGCACCGACTGCAGGTGCCGGCCACCCCCGACCCGTACGACGAGGCGACGAACGAGGCGCAGCGGCAGGCCGTGCTCGGGCTGCTGCCGGAGCCGGAGCTGCCGCGAGAGGCGGCCCCGGACCCGAACCCGGACCCGGTCGAGGCCGCGGGGCGGATCGACATGCCGGTCGACATGGTGAAGGCCGGGCCCGCGGGGAGCCCGGCGGAGGGGTAGGGAGTGTCCGGACGGCCGGCTCGCGGCGGCACGGCCGTCAAGGCCGCGCCCCGCCACCGGCTCAGGCCACGTAGCTGCGCGGGACCTGGGCCTCCACCACGGCGCCGCTCGCGACCAGGTCCGCCGCGGCGGCCAGGCGGGTGGCGGCCTTCTCGGCGACCGCGCCGGCGACGGTGAACGGAAGCCGTACGTACCCCTCGAAGGCGCCGTCGACCCCGAAGCGGGGCCCCGAGGGGACCCGTACGCCAAGCCGCTCGCCCGTCTCCGCGATCCGTGACCCGGACAGGCCGCCGGTGCGGGTCCAGAGGGTGAGCCCGCCGTGCGGTACGGCGAACTCCCAGTCGGGGAGGTGGCGGCGGACGGCGGCGACGAGCTCGTCGCGGTTCTCCCGCGCCTGCGCGCGGCGCAGCTCGACCGCCTCGTCCCAGCCGCCGGTGGCCAGCAGCCAGCCCACGGCGAGCTGTTCGACGACCGGGGTGCCCATGTCCGCGTAGGCGCGGGCCGCGACCAGGCTGCGGATGATGTCGGGGGCGGCACGCACCCAGCCGATGCGCAGCCCGGCCCAGAAGGACTTGCTCGCCGAGCCGACGGTGATGACGGCGCTGCCCCCGGGGTCGAGCGCGGCGACCGGCCGGGGCGGCTCCACCTCGTCGTCCAGGTGCAGTTCGGCCATGGTCTCGTCGACGACGAGCACGGTCCCGGCCGAGCGCGCCGCGTCGGCGAGCTGTCTGCGCTGCTCGTCGGTGGCGAGCGAGCCGGTGGGGTTGTGGAAGTCGGCGACGACGTACGCCATCCGCGGCGCGGCCTCGCGCAGCGTCTGCCGCCAGGCCGGCAGGTCCCAGCCCGCGAGCCCGGGGCCCATGGCCACGGGCACCAGCCGGGTGCCGGCCTCCCGGAGGAGCTGGAGGACGTTCGCGTACGAGGGCGACTCGACGGCGACCCGCTCGCCATGGCGGACGAACAGCCGGCAGATGGCGGCCACCGCGCCCATGGCCCCGGTGGTCACCATGATCTGCTCGGGCATGGTCGGGATGCCGCGTGCGGTGTAGCGGTCGGCGAGGGCCTGGCGCAGCGCGGGCAGCCCCGCGGGGTAGTCGCCGTGGGTGTGGGCGTACGGCGGGAGCTCTTCCAGGGCGCCGCGCATGGCGCGGGTCAGCCAGGGCTCGGGCGCGGGCAGGGCCGCACAGCCCAGGTCGATCACGGAGCGCGCGACCTCGGGCGGCAGCGGGTCGAGCCCACGGGTGGGCAGCGGACTCCCGGCGGGCATCGCGGTCCAGCTGCCGGACCCGCGCCGCGACTCCAGGAACCCCTCCTGGCGCAGCGCCTCGTACGCGGCGGCCACCGTGGTCCGGCTCACCCCCAGGGCCGCGGCGAGCTCGCGCTCGGCGGGCAGCCGCGCCGCGACCGGGACCCGGCCTTCCAGGACGAGCAGCCGTACGCGATCGGCGAGCGAACGGTACGCGGGTACGCGCCGGCCGCCCGTCACCGAGACGATCGCCGCGGCCTCGGCCTCGCGTGTGTGCTCCGGCCCGAGCAGGCGAGCCAACTGGGGTGCTCCCACCGCGGATGTCCACGGACTCATCGTCTGCGGTCCACCTTTCCGGAATTGGCCATAGATCTGGACTGGTCTCGGGGTACAGAGTGACACGCCACAGTCCACTGCCTCCACCGGCAAGGCCACTTCAGCCTCTGGGAGCCTTCTTTGTCCGCGCCACCCGTACCGCCCACGTCGTCCGAGCCGTCACCCGAGCCATCACCTGAGCCGTCACCCGAGTCGTCGTCCGAGCCGTCGTCCGCGTCGTCCGCGCCGTCCGAACCCTCGGAGCCATCACCGCCCCCGTCCCCCGGCCCCCACCTCGCGCGCCGTCTGGTCCACCTCTACGCGGGGCTGGTGCTGTACGGCGTGAGCATGGCGCTCCAGCTGCGCGCCGGACTCGGGCTCGACCCCTGGGACGTCTTCCACCAGGGCGTCGCCGGGCACACCTCGCTGTCCTTCGGCACGGTGACCATCGTGGTCGGCGCCGCCGTACTGCTGCTGTGGATCCCGCTGCGGCAGCGCCCGGGGTTGGGCACGGTGTCCAATGTGGCGGTGATCGGCGTGGTGGTGGATATCACACTCTGGCTGATGCCGGACCTTCACGCGCTGGCTCTGCGGATCCCGCTGCTGGTGTTCTCGGTGATCCTCAACGGCGCGGCCACCGGTCTCTACATCTCGGCCCACTTCGGACCGGGCCCGCGGGACGGGCTGATGACCGGGCTGCACCGGCGCACCGGCCGCTCGGTGCGGCTGATGCGGACCACGATCGAGGTGACGGTGCTGGCGGTCGGGTTCGCGCTGGGCGGGTCCGTGGGGGTCGGCACGGTGCTGTACGCGCTGTCCATCGGGCCGCTCGCCCAGTATTTCCTGCGCTTCTTCGCACTTCCCTCGCCCGCGGGCGAGCGCTCGCCGGTCGTCGCACAGGGCAAAACACAGAAAACGCAAACAACACGGACAGCGATACATGACCGGATTTAGCCCTCGCGGGTGCGGAGCGGTAGTGTACGCCCTCGGCCCACAAGGCGGACCGTTACTGCGCGCTAAAGTACCAGAAACGCTGGGTGACATCTGCTGCCAGATGTGACAAACCGGGCGCCTGTGGGTAGAACAACGGGGCGGCACGACGGGCGACGCATGTCCCAGTACGGGAATCTTCACCGCCGACCGGACGTTGACCGGATGACGACGACAGCGACACCTGTCCTGTGGGCGACAAGCCCGGGAGGCACGATTCATGAGTGAGCGAGCTCTCCGCGGCACGCGACTCGTGGTGACCAGCTACGAGACCGACCGCGGCATCGATCTGGCCCCGCGCCAGGCGGTGGAGTACGCATGCCAGAACGGACATCGATTCGAGATGCCGTTCTCGGTAGAGGCGGAGATCCCGCCGGAGTGGGAGTGCAAGGCATGTGGTGCCGTAGCACTCCTGGTGGACGGCGACGGTCCTGAGGAGAAGAAGGCCAAGCCGGCGCGCACGCACTGGGACATGCTCATGGAGCGGCGCACCCGTGAAGAGCTCGAGGAGGTGCTGGCCGAGCGGCTGGCCGTACTGCGCTCCGGCGCTATGAACATCGCTGTGCATCCGCGCGACACCCGTAAGTCTGCCTGATCACACGACGGCAACCGACAGCGACAACAGCGACATATCAAGGGCCGGGGCCACTGCCGAGCC
>NZ_JBHWES010000149.1:0-6854 GCF_042734105.1 Streptomyces sp. NPDC059679
TGGCGTTGACTTTTGGCACGCTGTTGAGTTCTCAAGGAACGGACGCTTCCTTCGAAACCGTTTCACCGGTTTCTCCGGGCGCTTCCCTTCGGTGTGTTCACTACTTTAGCTGATTTCCCGCCCGGCTCCTAATCGAGCCTTCGGATCGAATTTCTGCACAGCAGAAATAGACCCTGTTCGGGAATCATCGGTAGTGGTTTGCCGCCCTTGGATCGGGGTGCTGCGGCCCGACCGTGGTCGTGTCGACAGCGCTGCCCGTCTCAAGCGGCTCGGGCTACGTTAGGCGCCGGGGTGTCCAGAGTCAAGTTGCGTCTGACGGCGCGTCGGAGGGGCTTCGGTGAAGCGGGCTGTCCTGCGGCACGTCAGGCACCAGATCACGCAGCCTCCGGACACCGACGTGATGTTCGAGGCGGAGTGTCTTCACTGCAAGTGGACGGCCCTGCCCTCGACGGACGGCGCGGCTGTAGACGTGGAGGGCATGAGCCATACGGGCCGGAGCGGACGCAAGGGCTTCCGGCATGTCCGTACGCCGTTCGCGATGGTGGTCCGAGACGAGTGACCGACAGACCCCGGCGTGCTGAGGGACGGCGAGCACCACGACCAAGGTGCGCCGGAAGGGGCGCGGTACGCGCGACGCGCGCCTCTGTGCCTGCCTCTGTCGACTTCCCCCGTGGTCGGCAGGCGCGGGCATCGTTACGTCCGTCGGACGGCGTCACACTGAACCCGGTGCCCTGCTCTCGAAGGATGTCGACCATGGTCACAAGGTCGATGAGCGACCGAGCGCTCCGGCCGGTCGGTGCTCTTGCCCGATGCCTTGTCCTCGAAGATCCGGGCGCAGCCTACGGCCTGACGCACCTGCCTGTTCGGTACTGGCGCCTCCCGACGCTGTCACCGGGGGGGGGAACCGCTCCGGGCGGAAGTCCGCAAGCATCTCGTTCCTCTTCCCGCTGAGGATCTCCGAAGCGAGCAGCCGGCCGATCACCGGCCCGAGCGTGATGCCGCTGTGGGAAACAGCCTCGTAGTAGCCAGGCACAGAAGGCACCGCTCCCACCGAGGGGAATCCGTCGGCTGGGATGGGCCGGTTGGCTACCCGTGTCTGCGCGATGCGGGAATTGCCGAGTTCCGGAACTACGTGCTGCGCCGATTCGTGGAGCAGCCGTGCGAGTTCCGCTGGATCTTCACCCGTGTCGATGAGTGCGTCGATCTCGCGGCTGTGGAGGACCACCGACGCATCTCCGTCAGGACGGATCTCGATGTGGGGCGCGTGCATGGCCCGGTGAACCGGGACCTGAGCACAGCCGATCCGGGTGACGGCGCCGGGTTCCCGGCGCATCGGCAAGTGCCGTGCGATGAGCCCGGCGACCCGGGAGGCGCTGGGTCCTGCTGCGTTCACGACGACGTCGACGTCGAGACGGCTCCCATCCGACAGAGTCACTGTCCGGATGCTCCCATCGGCGCCGACGCCGATGTCGCAGACCGCGCTGCCGGACCGGTGTTCGGCGCCGGACTCAACGGCTCGGCCGACCAAGCGGCCGACGAGATGACGTCCGTGCACCCATGCTTCGTCGGGGTAGAACAGGACCGGAGTCTTGCCGGGCACCGTGAGAGCAGGTTCGAGGCGACGGCGTACCTCGACCCCCGTGCACACGTCGACCCTGTAGTCCCAGCTAGCCAGCAGCCCGGCTGTTTCCAGGAGCTTCGCTTCCGCTGCGGGATCGTCAGCCCAGCGCAGGTGGCCGCTGGGATGCCACCATGAGTCTGGCCCGATGGTCTCTGCAAGCTCGCGGTACGCCGCCATGCCCGCAACGTTCAGGTCGAAGTAGGACCTGCGCTCGGTCTTGTTGCTGGCGTTGACCCACGAGAAAGACCAGTTGGTGACCCCTTCGCCTGGCTGGCCCGCGTCGATGAAGACCACCTCGGCCCCATGCCGCGACAGGTTCCAGCCCACGCTGGCTCCGAGAATGCCCACCCCGATCACAGCAACACGTTCAGGCCGCTGCACGGACCCGACGCTCACGAACGCCCCCTTCCAGGATCACGGGCGAACTACCGCTCCTAGCATGCCCAGCCCCCAGAACGGTGAACACGGCAGGGCACGGGAGGATCGGAGAGCCGCTTGCCGTCCTTGCCCAGCACCGCCGCGAGTCGTCCCGGGTCGAAGGCCGCGTGGCCCTGCCTGTCGGCCCAACCGATGGCAGCGAAGTGGACGCGGTAGGCAAGCGGGCTTTGCGCTTGGACTCGGTCTCATGCAGTCGGGAGCGACGGCGGCGACCTGGCCGAAGGGTCTTACACGAAGGAGGGAGGACCCCCGCAAAAACGCCCGTCCCTCATCGAGAGTCGTAAGCGGCCATCCGTTGATCTGCACCGTTGGCTGCTCATCGTGGTGCACGGTGACCGTGATCGTGGCGGTGCGGAAGAACGCACCAAGGGGTCATCCCCGCACCCCTCCGGCCCGAGTCGGCGCACGTCGACGGTCACCCGACCGGTCAGGAACGCGTCACGCGCCACGCTCGCGAGCGATCACACATCTTCGGGCCCAACTCCGCGTCGGCTCACCGACGAGCCCCGAGCGAGGCGCACAGCGGCTCAGGCTCCGGCGGACGGCTTGGCTCTCGGGCTCAGTCGGTACGCCGAGACCGTTGGATCACCGGCGAGGTAGAAGCGGTGCTGCCAGTCGTGGGCTTTGCTCACGCCTACCCGAGGACCAACCCGGATGAGTGCGGCAGGTACTGGCTCGCCCTCGGACAGCGCGACCGAGGCGCCTGTCAGCAGGTCTGTGCCGTTGTGCTCTGCCGTGATGCCGAGCGCCTGGCAGAAGTTCCCCGGACCCCGCGCGAGACGTGGGCTCTCGACCTTGCTCCCTCGCCGCTTGCGTGCCAGGTCTTCCCCTTCGATGACCCTGCCTGCCCGGATGAGGACAGCTGTGGCGATGCCGTCTGCCCCGGTGACGATGTTGGCGCACCAGTGGAGACCGTGAGACCGGTAGACGTATAGGCGTCCTGCGGGTCCGAACATGACGGCGTTTCGAGGTGTCCTGCCTCGGTAGGCGTGGGAGGCGGGGTCGGCCGCACCAGAGTACGCCTCGGTCTCCGTGATGGTGATACGCACGGTTCCCTCGGGGGTCTCGTGGGTGAGGATGGCACCGAGCAGCTTGGAGGCGACTTCTTCAGCGGGGTGAGCAAGATCCTCAACGTTCATGCCGACCGCCTTGACATGCCGTAGGTGAAGTAGACATCCGCATGACCTGGGGGCCCGAACATCACGGCGTTGCGCTCCGTGCGGCCCCGGTAGGCGTGTGATCCGGGGTCGGCGAGGCCCGCGTACGCCTCCACTTCCGTCAGGCGCAGCCCGACCGGTCCGTCCGGCGTCCGGCGGACGAGGGTGCGTCCCAGGAGATCCGGGGCCACTTCCAGGACGGGTCGGTCGAAGAACCGGCGGGTCAGCGGCGTACGGTCGGGGGTTGCGATCACACGGCCCGAGCGTAGTGCAAGCGATATCAACCGGTGGTTGGAGTGGAGCCGGTCCGCTGACAAGGTGGGCCAACGCGGAACCGCTCCCCGCCGTTCCGCGTTCCTAGGGTTCAACAGTGGTCGTCGTGCGATCAGAACAAGACGCAGGCGCGTCCTTGAGAGGGAGAACATGGGCTTCAAGAAGCTGCTCGCGAGTTTGGGTGCCGGTGGCGCTTCGGTGGAGACGGTGCTGACGGAGGAGAACGTCGTTCCGGGCGGCATCGTCCAGGGCGAGGTCCGGATCCAGGGCGGCTCGGTGGCGCAGCAGATCGAGGGGCTGTCGGTCGGTCTGCAGGCGCGGGTCGAGGTGGAGGGCAACGACCAGGAGTACAAGCAGGACGTCGAGTTCACCCGGCAGCAGCTGGGCGGCGCCTTCGAGGTGCAGCCCGGGGCGGTGCACGCGGTGCAGTTCGGTCTCGAGATCCCCTGGGAGACGCCCATCACGACGTTCCTGGGCCAGCACCTCACCGGGATGAACGTGGGTGTGACGACGGAGCTGCAGATCGCGCGCGCCGTGGACTCCGGTGACCTGGACCCGGTGAATGTGCACCCGATCCCCGCGCAGCAGGCCATTCTCGACGCTTTCGGCCAGCTCGGCTTCCGGTTCAAGAGCGCCGACCTGGAGCGCGGCCACATCCGCGGGACGCGGCAGCGGCTGCCCTTCTACCAGGAGATCGAGTTCTACGCGCCGCAGCAGTACCGCGGGCTCAACCAGGTCGAGCTGAGCTTTGTCTCGGACGACCGCGAGATGGACGTCGTCCTGGAGATGGACAAGAAGCCGGGCCTGTTCGCCGAGGGCGGCGACTCGTACCGGGCCTTCACGGTCAACCTGTCGTCGTTCCAGGACACCGACTGGGCGGCGTACTTGAACCAGTGGCTCGCCGAGGTCGGCGGCAAGCGCAACTGGTTCTGACCGCCGCTGGGCCGGTCCTGGCCTGCTTCGGCTCTCCGCGGGGCGTGCACCGTGTTTCCTCGGTGCACGCCCCGCGTGCTGTCACTCGTACCGCACGGTCAGCGGAGTGCCACGGTCGGCCCAGTGGCCGGTGGCCTCGGCGAACACCTCGGCCGCCGTGGCCGCGGCCTCGGGGGCGGCCGTACGGAATGCCTCCCAGCCGTGGACGCGCAGCACGAAGCCCTCCTCCGGCCGGCCCCACCAGGACAGGTCGCGCAGGCAGTCGGCGAGCGCGTCCCAGTTGCGGCCGAACCATGCGGGAAAGGCGAGGTCCTGGGCGCAGCGGTCGAGGAACCCCGCCTTGTCCCGCACCCCGTCCAGGCGCAGGGTGGCGGTGTGCCGGCCGGGGCCGGGCGAGGGCGTGGGCGTCGGTCCGGTCATGGGGGCATGGTGTCAGCCCGCGCGGCTGCGGTCTCGTTAGGCTGGCCGCCGTTACGACCAGCGCGAGCAGCAGGAGGTTTCGACGTGTCCGAGCAGAACCGGCGCCCGCTCCCCCACGACTTCCATCCGCCGGTGCCGTCGTTCACCGTGGTGAGCGATGACGTCGAGCCCGGGGGCACTCTCAAGTCCGCCCAGGTGTACGCCGAGGGGAACACCTCGCCTCAGCTGCGCTGGGAGGGCTTTCCCGCGGAGACGAAGAGCTTCGCCGTCACCTGCTACGACCCGGACGCGCCGACGGGCAGCGGGTTCTGGCACTGGGTGTTGTTCGACATCCCGGCGGATGTGACCGAGTTGCCGGCCGGTGCGGGCAGTGGCGGCTTCGAGGGGTTGCCTGAGGGCGTGGTGCACGCCCGGAACGACTACGGCTCGCGCGATTTCGGCGGAGCCGCGCCGCCGCCCGGGGACGGTTCGCACCGCTACGTATTCACCGTCTACGCGGTGGACGCGGAGAAGCTGGGCCCGGACGCCGACGCCTCGCCCGCGGTCGTCGGCTTCAATCTGCGCTTCCACACGCTGGCGCGCGCCCAGCTGATCGGCGAGTACGAGAACCCGGCCGCCGGCTGACACCACCGTCCCGCCCGCGCCCCCGACCCACCCGGTGTGCGGTGCGTACAGGCGCGTACAGGCCTTTTACCGGGCCTAAATTGCGTTGTCCTCGGCCTCGCTCCCGGCCAAAGATGTATCCCGGCCCGCCCGTCCGCGCGGGCCGGGATTGGCCGGATGCGGAGGTGGTCGGGATGCGCGAGACATTGGTTCTGAACGCGAGCTTCGAGCCGCTGTCGGCGGTGTCGCTGCGCCGTGCGGTGGTGCTGGTCCTGCAGAACAAGGCCGTCATCGAACACGCCCACCCCGGGCTGCGGGTGCGCGCCGCGGACGTCGATCTGCCCGTGCCCCTGGTGATCCGGCTGTGCCGGTACGTACGCGTGCCGTTCCGAAGACGCGCTCCGTGGTCGCGGCGCGGGGTGCTGGTCCGGGACCGGCACCGGTGCGCCTACTGCGGCCGCAGGGCGACGACCGTGGACCACGTGGTGCCGCGGTCGCACGGTGGCGGGGACACCTGGCTCAATACGGTGGCCTCCTGCGCGGAGGACAACCACCGCAAGGCGGACCGGACTCCGGAGCAGGCCGGGATGCGGCTGCTGAACGCGCCGTTCGAGCCGACGCCCTCGGATGCGCTGCTGCTGGCGCTGGGGGTGGCGGAGCGTGAGGGCCTGCCGGAGTGGCTGGCGCTGCCCGCCTGAACCCTGAACCCGCCCGGGGCCGGACCCGACTTGCCCAGGCCCTGATACGTACGGACCCCCCGCGCTTGCGAAAGGCGCGGGGGGTCCGTACGTCTCTGATCCCGGGTGTCAGTCGATCCTGGGCTGCTCCCGGCGCGGGGCGGCCTCCTTGCCGGTGGCGGCCGCCGAGCCGCCGCCGTTGCCACCCGTCATCGGACCGAAGTTGCCCATGGCCCCGCCGAGGCCCTTGAGGGCGTCGCCGATCTCGCTGGGCACGATCCAGAGCTTGTTGGCGTCGCCCTCGGCGATCTTCGGCAGCATCTGGAGATACTGGTACGAGAGCAGCTTCTGGTCCGGGTCTCCGGCGTGGATGGACTCGAAGACCGTGCGGATCGCCTGGGCCTCGCCCTCGGCGCGCAGCGCGGCCGCCCTGGACTCACCCTCGGCCCGCAGGATCGCGGACTGCTTCTCGCCCTCGGCGCGCAGGATCTCGGACTGCCGGACACCTTCGGCCTGGAGGATCGCGGCGCGCTTGTCACGGTCGGCGCGCATCTGCTTCTCCATCGAGTCCTGGATGGAGGTGGGCGGCTCGATCGCCTTGAGCTCGACGCGGTTGACGCGGATGCCCCACTTGCCGGTGGCCTCGTCGAGCACGCCGCGCAGTGCCGCGTTGATCTCCTCGCGGGAGGTCAGGGTGCGCTCCAGGTCCATGCCGCCGATGATGTTCCGCAG
>NZ_JBHWES010000150.1:0-6668 GCF_042734105.1 Streptomyces sp. NPDC059679
TGGCAGACCGCCTGGCACATCCAGATCCCCATGCTCCGCAAGTGGATCGTGTACATGGTCATACTGGCCTTCGCGGGCGGTGCGCAGCTCTTCGTCGAGCCGCAGCTGCTGTCCCTCGCCAGCGTGGGTGTGGCCGGACGCGACTACTCGCTGAACCAGCTGACGTACGACTTCGCCCTCCAGATGAACAACATCAACGGCGCCGCCGCGGTCTCGGTGGAGCTCCTGGTCGTCAGCGCCTCTGCCGCCGCGATCTTCGTCGCACGGTCGGGATTCTTCGATGCCGACTAAAGGCCCCTCCCGGCTGCTGACCGGCTCCGTGCTGGCCGTGTTCGTGGTGTTCTTCGTGCCGCCGGTGCTGTGGCTCGTCCTCGCGGCGACCAAGACCGACCAGCAACTGGTCCACGACAACCCGCTCTCCTTCGGCTCCTGGCACGCGCTGAAGGCCAACTGGGACGCGCTCACGGCGTTCCAGGACAACGCCATCATGCAGTGGCTGGGCAACTCCGCTCTGTACGCGGTGATCTCCCTGGTCATCACGCTCTGTGTGGCCGTACCCGCGGGATACGCCCTGGCCATGACCGAGTTCCGCGGCCGACGGACCCTGCTGGTCTCGACCCTGGTCGTGATGCTCATGCCGACCGCCACGCTGGTGGTGCCGCTGTTCCTGGAGATCAACGCGGTGCACCTGATCGGCACGATGTGGTCGATCATCCTGCCGTACTCGTTCTACCCGTTCGGCGTGTACCTGACGTACATCTACTTCACCACCGCCGTGCCGAAGGACCTGCTGGCAGCGGCGCGCATGGACGGCTGCTCGGAATTCGGCGTCTTCCGGCACGTCGCGCTGCCGCTGGCGACTCCGGTCGTCGCGCTCGTCGGTTTCTTCAGCTTCGTCGCCAACTGGACCAACTACTTCCTGCCGTACGTCATGCTTCCCGAGAGCAGCCAGATGCCGGTCCAGGTGGAGGTCGGAACCCTGCTCAGCAACGTGCCGTCCTTCAATCCGGCCGTCGGCACCCATCGTCCCCCGGAGCAGACTGGCCCTGCCGGACTACGTCCTGCCGGCCAGCACGTTCGTCGGCAAGGACGTGTCGTCCATTCCCGTCCGAAGCGCCGGTGATGGGAGCAAAACCTCTGGCTGGCCCCTTCCGGTACGACGACGTTCGCCGTCGGCCCCACCATGACCAAGGCGACGGGAACCGCGAGGACCATCAAGGTTCCGCCATCGACCGGTGACTATAACCTCTACGTCGTGGACGCGCAGGGGCACGCATCCGCCGAGTCGAAGTCACTCGTACGGCAGCGATGAACCCACCTCGACGGCGCCCTCGCACAGTCGGGCATCGATGCACATGCGTCGACGGTGACGTGAGGCGGACGGGCTGAAAGCGGCGAGGGACCGGCGGGACGGTGCCGGCGGCGGGACGAGCCGGCCATCGCGGAGCAGGTGTTGAGCCGCCTGGCCGAGCAGGTCCAGGCCGACGCCGAGGCCGACGCTCCGGTGTCGGCGAAGGTGCCCGGGGGGGGCAGTCCTGCTCATCCCGCACCGCAGCGACGCGGCCGAACTGGCTCGCCAGCCTGGTACGCGGCCAGCTGAAGAAGATCCGCTCGCGGTGGCGGGCCCTGCCCGCGGGGAAGATCGCCGCCTTCGTGCTCGCGGTGCTGCGCTGTGACCAGCGGCCGGGCGACCTGGCCGGCGGCAACGGGATACACCGCACCACCGTGACCCGGTGGGTCAGGGAGACCGTGGGCCTGCCGGCCCGCCCGCGCCCCGCGCCCGGACCGCGCGCTCGTGATCGCGCTCACCGATGACAAGGGCCGGCTGCTCTGGGTCTCGGCGGCCCGCCCCGGACATACCTCGGAGATCACCGCCTGCCGTCGCGATCGGCTCACCGCCAGGCTGCGGGCGGCCGGCCTCGGAGCCATCGCCGACCTGGGATTCGTCGGGCTCGACGACAGCGGTCCCGACGCCGATCCGGCGGTGATCACCGGCTACGAGGCCGCCCGGAACCGGGCTCCCCTGGCGTCACCTCCTGCTCGACCACCCGCAGCAGCCGGCGTGGTAGGTTATCGGTCGACCACTAACGTAGGAGTGAATATGAGAGTCAAGGAAGACGACGCCACCCGCCGCGCCGCTGCCCAGCACACCCTGGCCGAGCACCTGCGCCTTACCGCCGCAGGACACGTCGACGAATGGGTGGAGCTGTTCGCCCCGGACGCGGTGCTCGAGTTCCCGTACGCGCCGGCCGGCGTGCCCCAGCGGGTAACGGGGCGAGACGCACTGCTCGCGCACATGAGCAAATTCCCCGAGACCTTTGACGTCGAGTTCGTCGACCTGGTGTTCCACGAGACGGTCGATCCGAGTCTGGTGATCGCCGAATTCCGCTCGAAGGGCACGGCGCTGCCGACCGGCAAGCCGTACGAGCAGACGTGCATCTCCGTCGTCCGGACCGATGACGACGCGCGCATCACCCACTACCTGGACTACTGGAACCCGCTGGTGGCGATCGAGGCGCTCACACCCCAGGACGTGCCGTCCGACCCTGACCTCAGCGTGACATTTGGAGGCTGAGGGGAGCCGTGTTTGACTGACGCCCATGCCTGCCGCCGGTACCAGCACGAAGAGCGACGAACGACGTCGGACCATCATGGCCGCCGCGGTCGACCGCTTCGCGCAAAAGGGTTTCTACGGTACGACGACGCACGAGATCGCCGAGTGGGTCGGCATCTCTCAGCCGTATCTCTATCGCCTGTACCCCAACAAGGAAGCACTGTTCGCGGCGGCGGTCGACCACGTGTCCGTCGTCATGAACGAAACCTTGATCGCGCACTCGCCGGCGCCGGGTGGGGCCGCGCCGGCGCCCGAGGCGGCGTTGGATGCCGCACGCGGCGCCTACGCCGCGCTCGTCGCGGACCGGAACATCCTGCGTTTCCTCATGCACGCGAACTGCGCCGCCGGCGAGCCGCTCGTGGGGCAGGCGGTGCGCCGGTGCTACGCCAAGCAGGTTGACACCGTTCGGCAGTTGCTGGGCGACGACGACGCCGTGCGGCGCTGGTTCGGCGCCGGAATGCTCGACAACGTGGTCGCCGTGCTGGGTCTGGCCGACATCGATGAGCCGTGGGCGCACGTCCTCACCGCTCGATGACCCGACACCGGCAGTTCGGCGACGACCGGCCCGAGTCTCCCTCGTAGGCCAGGGGCGGCCTCCGCCCCGGCCCGGCCCTGCTCGACCAGCCGGTTCAGGACCCGGCGATCACGAGCTCCTCCCTCTCGGCCTGGACCTCCTGTAGCTGTTTGGCCAACTCCGCAGCGAGCGTGTCCAGTTCACTCCGGCGAGCCGTGATCCGCGCCAGCTCTCCCACGCTCTCCCGACCCTCACACCAGACCTGACCAGCAACTTCACGATGCACACCACTCACTCCGGCTACTCGCTCGCGTCGGCGCCCGGGTCGGCCGGCGGCACGGCTTCCTCGACGCACACCCGCACGTCCCACGGGCCCAGAGGCAAGGTGTCTCCGGCCGCGTACCGCCGGCCGGTGAGGACATCGCGGACCGGGCTCGGCAGCGGGAAGGCGGTCTGGTCCCATGACCAGTTGTGCACGAAGCGCAGCCGGCTGCCGTCCCTGGCGGTGGCCCCGGTGGAGGTGATCGACGGATGGCCGGGGCGCCACGGGTCCGTGCCGGTGGCGGCCCACTGGAACAGCGCGCGGGCCAGGGTCTGGTCCGGGACGGTACCCACGCAGGTGATCCTCCCGGCTCCGTAACGGTGGGTGGTCACAGCGGGCCACTGGGCGAAGTGCGGGTGCTCGTAAGCGGCCAGTACCTCGGCCTCGGTGGGGGACAGCGCGTCGGCCCAGGCCGTGGCGCGCGCGGCCGACGGCAGCGGCATCGCATCCGTACCGGTGACCGGCAGTGGCGACGCCAGGTTGGAGAACTCCTCGTAAGCGACGCCGGCCGCCGCGGCCAGGCGCGCGGGCTGGATGTCGGTACGCGCCCTGGCCTCGTGGTCGGCGTAGCCGGTGCGCGGACCGAGCAGGAGGTGGCCACCGGCTTGCGCGTACTCCAGCAGCCGGTCCAGGGCCTGGTCCTCGGCGATGTAGTAGCCGGAGGCGACCAGCAGCGGCGGCAGGTCGGCGGTCTCCAACTGGCCCGGGTGGACGATGCGTGCCTGTAGCCCCGCGTCGAAGGCGCCGCGGTAGAAGGCGCCGAACAGGCGTCCGTAGGAGCCGGTGTCGGGACCGTCGGGGGTGGAAAGCGGCGACTGGTGCTGCAGCGCCCACATGCTGGGGTGGTCGAAGAGGAAGGCCGCGTCGGCGTCCGGGCGCAGGCCCGCGACGAGACCGCCGGCCGTCTCCAGCTCCTCCCCCAATCGGGCCAGTTCCCGGTAGATGCGGCCCGGGCGGCCGCTGTGCGGGAGGATCCCGCCCCAGAAGGTCTCGGTGCCGAAGTGCAGGGTGTGCCAGTGCCAGTACTCGATCATGGACGCGCCGCGGGAGATCAGTGCCCACGCCGCCTGGCGCCACTGGCCGTCGTAGGCCGGGTAGTTCATCTCCGGGCCGCCGATGGCCTGGGCGTCGGTCTCGGTGACCAGGAACGGCTCCTGCCGGGAGGCGAACATCCGATCGGCGCTCTGGTACAGGGCCCAGGTCCCGCGGCTCGCCCACCCCTGGGGTGCGGTGTCCCGGTCCGGCAGCGCCAGACCGTCCTGCATGGCGTAGTACGGGTTCCCGGCGGTGACATCCAGCGCCTTCGTCAGTTCGGCGTCCTCGGCTGCCACCCGGTCGTAGGAGATGCACGTGGTGACGAACTGCCCCGGCCTGGCGTACTCCCGTACGAGGTCGGCCTGCCACGCGATGAACTCGGTGGTCTGGCGGGCCTGGAAGCGCCGCCACGCCAGGTCGTACTGCGGCTGCGCGTTGCCGTCGGGGCGCCACAGGTCAGCCCAGTCGCTGAGCCGGTGCGACCAGTAGACCAGGCCCCACTCCCGGTTGAGCGTTTCGACATCCTGGTAGCGGTGGCGCAGGTCGTCGACGAACCTCTGGAAGACCCCGTGGTTGTGCAGAAGCGCCACGCCCGGCTCGTTGTCGACCTGGAAGCCGACGACCGCGGGGTGGTCGGCGTAGTGCTCCACGATCTTGCGGATGACTCGCTCGGCGTGGAAGCGGAACGCCGGGTGAGTGAAGTCGACCTCCTGCCGGTGGCCCCACGCGATCCGCTCCCCGGTGCGCCGCTCCCCCGCGATCTCGGGATACTGCCTGGCCAGCCACGGCGGAACCGCGTAGGTGGGAGTGCCGATGATCACCCCTATCCCACGCTCGTGCGCGCCGTCCAGCACCGGGCGCAGCCACTCCAGCGCGAACCGGCCGTTCTCCGGTTCCCAGGTCGACCACACGGACTCCCCGACCCGGATCACCGAGAACCGGGCCTCGGCCATCAGATCCAGGTCCTCCTTGAGCCGGTCGTGCGGCTGGTACTCGTGGTAGTAAGCGGCGCCGAAAAGGACCCGCTCAGCAGGCTCGTACATGTGTTTCTCCACTTCTGTCTGTATGGGGGCGGCCGCCTGGCGGCGCTCCACGCCGAAGAGGGTCGGCAGCCCCAAAAGCAAGGTGGCCTGACCTTCACAGCGGGCAAAGGAAGGTTCCGCCTTCTGGTGGGCCGTCAGTGCCGGGCCACCGGACGCGCGGTGGATTCCCTGAGGACCAGCTGGACCGGAATGCGGGCGACGGCCGGGAGATCCGGATGGTGCTCGATCCGGGTGAGCAGCAGATCCACCGCACGCTCGGCGACAGCTGGGAAATCCTGTCTTACGGTGCTCAGCTGCGGGGTGACGTATGCCGCCAGCGGGATGTCGTCGTAACCCATGACGCTGACCTGCCCCGGCACGTCCAGGCCCGCCTCCGCGAAGGCCCGTATCGCGCCGATGGCCATGTCGTCGTTGGCGGCGAACACCGCGGTGAGCCCTCGTACGCGGGCCAGTTCGATCCCGGCCGTGTAGCCCGAGGCGGCGGTCCAGTCGCCGGCTTCCGGCAGCGGCGGCTCCGGCGCGCCCGCCGCGGCCAGGGCCTCCCGCCAGCCCTGGAGCCGGTCGCGGGCGGACCACCACTCCTGCGGTCCTGGCAGGTGCCAGACTGTGTGATGGCCGAGGGCCAGCAGGTGCTCGGTCGCGGCACGGGCCGGCGCGATCCCGTCCTCGCGGGCCAGGGCCAGGCTGACCACCGGTACATCACCCACCTCGCGGATCGGCGCGCCGTCGCCGACCGGGTTGAGCACCACGATGCCGTCGACGCCCTGGGCGAGCAGGGAGTCGATCGCCTCCGCCTGCCCGTCGGGCACGCTGTCCGCCACGGCATCCGACGCCACCGCATAGCCGCGGGAGCGCGCCACCCGCTGCAGGGCGACCAGTTGTGCGGAGGGGCCGTACAGTTCGACGCCGACCGACACCACGCCCAACCGCCCGTAGCGGCCCCGGATGAGCGCGCGGGCGGCGGTGTTGGGGCGGTATCCGAGCGCATCGATCGCTTGCTGCACGCGCACCCGGACATCGGCGCTGACGTGCGGCTCGCCGTTGACCACACGCGAGACGGTCTTCTGGGACACACCCGCGGCCCTCGCCACGTCGTGCATGCCCGGTCCGCGTCCGGTGCGGGGCTGCGGCCCCGCACCG
>NZ_JBHWES010000151.1:0-6540 GCF_042734105.1 Streptomyces sp. NPDC059679
ACTCACCGGCTCCTGCACACCCGAATACTCGGCGGCGTGATCAACGAGTACAGATACGCCGCCTGACCAGCAGCGACGAGTTTCCGAACGGCACACGACCGAAACGGCGGGTCCCCGTCCTGGAGATACACGCCTCCGACCTCACCGCCCGCACCCTGAGCCTCCAGCAGCACGGCTCCGCCAGCAACCGTGAGGCCAAGCGGTGGCTGGAGGCCCCACGAGCGGTGTGTGTACGACGATGCGGCCCGCGTCCAGCATCTGAAGCGGCTTATCTGCCTGCGCACCGACTGCCACGCCGTCACCCCACTACGGATACGCCCAGGTCCGCGGGCTGGAGTCGAAAGCCTTCGCCCACCTGACCAGAGTCACCGAGATGGACGGGGTCACGGCCCGCCGCCACATCGACGCCGCGTTCGCGACGTGGCGGCGCCATTCGAAGGTCACCTGGAATCGGCGGAACAAGGCCGCGGCCAGGCGTTTCTTCCGCAGGCTCCTCAAGAGGACGGGTGCGGTGCCGCGCGTGGTCGTCACGGACAAGCTCCGCTCCCACGGCGCCGCTCACCACGAGGTCATACCCTCCATGGAGCACAGCAGTCGAACCACCTGAACAACCGGGCGGAGAGCGGCCGTCAGCCGACGAGGCAGCGCGAACGCACGATGAAAGGCTTCCGCTTCGTGGGCGGGGCCCAGCGGTTCCTGTCCGCCTTCGCGGCATCTCACCCCACTTCCGACCCCCACCATCTCGTGGCCGCCCCGAATACCGGGCCGAGATGAGCATCCGCTTCGCCATCCGAGAGTCGGTCACTGGCGTCGCCGGTTGGCCCACCGCAGCCTGAGCACGGGCCGGCCTCCAGGCCCACCAGGCCCCGACGCGCCGTCAGACACCCACGCCCCGATAACGCAACAGTGCCGGTATGCGGTCTCCCCTGACCACTGACCCAGCACTTGCACTCATCGGTGCCATCACTTCCACCCGCCTGGCACAATATTTATTCCGACAAGGCCCAGCACGGCTGTCTCGTTACGGCGCTCCAGAACCGGATACAGCACTCACACCCTGGGAGTGCCCCATCTGCCGGCGGACGAAAAGGGGCTTTACCACCCCTTGACGCAGGTCGTCCACCGCAGCCGAAAGCCCCACGAACGGACTGCCTGCGGAAACCTGCCAGGAAAGATCAGCAGCGGTTCGCCTCACCCCTGTCGCATGGGGAGCACGACACCGTGCTCCCACCACGAAAGGTGCTCGAGCGCCGACAAGGGGTCCTTATGCCTCTCGATGCAGAAGACATCCGAATCGATGGGGTGACGTCGGGGGCCTGCGGTTGACGACGGCGCGTGAGGGCGCGGTACGGCACTGTAGGTCTACCGGATCGGGTGACGGACGAATCGGGCACCGTTGACACGTCTGCGAGTTGGGAGCACGAGTGCTCCCAGAGGGCTCCCACTTGCTCCCAGCCCGGAAACGGTTAAGGCCGCTTCCGCTACCCGCGGAAACGGCCTCCGACCTGCGATGATGCTGGTCGGGACGACAGGATTTGAACCTGCGACCCCTTGACCCCCAGTCAAGTGCGCTACCAAACTGCGCCACGTCCCGGTGCTTGTCCGGCTTCGGCTTTCGCTCTGGCCGGTCGCGCAAGAGAACAATACCGCACTTCAGGGGGTGGTCGCTGCCACCTTTCGGTGGGGTGCGGCAGGCCGGGGATGAGCCTCTGGTTACGTTGGGTTGGCCGACGATGGCGAGGTGTGTCCAGGTGTGGCTGCGCCTCCGTTCGGACGGGGCAGGAGGGCGGCTGGGCGCGGGGGCTCAGGTGTGGGCGTTCAGCCAGGTCAGTAGGTCTTGCTGGACCTGGTCGCGGTTGGTTTCGTTCAGGATCTCGTGGCGGGCGTCGGGGTAGCTCTTCCAGCTCAGGTCGAGGGTGCCGAGGTAGCGGAAGTCCTCAAGGAGTTCGTGGACCAGTGTCAATCGCTGGTTGCAGGGGTCCTCGGCGCCCACGGCGATGTGGACGGGCAGTCTGGGCGGGGTGCGGGATTGGTTGTGCGGGTTGTTGATCTTGCGGACGGCACGGACCCAGTCAAGTGAGAGGCCGGCGCTGAAGGGGAAGCCGCACCGCTCGTCCGCCGTGTAGGCGGCCACTTCTGTGGGGTCGCGGGAGAGCCATTCGTAGCCGGTGCCGGGTTCGTAGGGGTCGTTGAAGGAGGCGAAGAGCTCGGTGGTGAAGCTGGACAAGGCGGTGCGGCCGTGCTTGGCGATTTCGGTCTCCAGGCGGGTGATGGCCTCGTCTGGGTCTGTCGCGGGCAGTGAGCGGAAGGTGCCGGAGAGGATCAGGCCGGAGAGGTCGTCGCCGTATTCCTGGGCGCAGTCGCGGGCGAGCATCGAGCCCATGCTGTGGCCCAGCAGGAACAGCGGCGTCCTGGGCAGAGCCTGCCGGGTGCGGCCGCCGACGGTTCGCAGGTCCTTGACGATGGCCCTCCAGCCGTCGCCCTCCTCGCCCACGACGCCGAGGCCGCCCGTGGAGGCGGCGGTCACGCCGTGGCCGCGGTGGTCCGAGGCGACCACGGCGTAGCCGTGGTCGCACAGGAAGCGGGCGAAGCGGTCGTAGCGCTGGGCGTGTTCCGCGGCGCCGTGGGCGATCTGGACGATCGCGCGTGGGGGGCGTGACTCAGGGAGCCAGGTGTAGGTGGCCAGGCTTACGCCGTCCGGGGTGGGGAGGTGGTTGGTGTGGTAGGTGATGCCGTCCGTCGGCATGCCGTCTCATCTCCTGTGTGGGAGGGGAGGAGGAACTGTCCTGTGTTGGGGGGCGGGAGGGGGAGGGATCCACCGCTGCCACCCCGTGTTCGCCGAGGCGTGGGACGCCGTGGCAGCCGCGATGGGATCACTCCTTCCCGACAGGGGCACACCCATCCCTCCGGGCCGGGGCACGTTATTCCTGCTGGGGCACGGTCTTCCCGCCCGGGCCGGGGGCACGTTATTCCTGCTGGGGCACGGTCTTCCCGCCCGGGCCGGGGGCACGTTATTCCTGCCAGGGCACCGTCTTCCCGCCCCCCGAGGCACGCCCTTCTCTGTCTCGTGCCTCCGCGTCTTCCTCGCGACGCAGTGTTGACCCCGGGCCCGAGGCCCATGAAACGATCAAGTGCTGCACGCACCACTGCCCACTCCTGCTCCGCACAACTACGTGTTCCAGGAGGACCGTTGGAGACCGCAGACACTGCCGCCACAGCCGAGCCCGCCCCCGTCCCCGCCCTCTCCCCCGAGCCCGCCCCCGGCGACGCCGCGCCGCCCTCGCTCTCCCGCCGCCGGTTTCTGCAGGCCGCCGCTGGTACCGCTGCCGTGGCCGGGGCGGGGGCCGGGTTGCCGGCGCAGAGCGCTGCCGCCTCGGCGCGGCGGGCCTCGCTCACCTTGTCGTTCACCGGGGCCACCAATGGCGCCGCGACGCTCTCTCCCTCTGGTGACTGGCTGGTCGCCGAGGTCCAGAATGTGCTGTGGTCCCTGCCCCGGAAGGGCGGCGCCGCCACCGCGCTCACCCCGCCCGATCTGGAGCCCACGCGGCCGGTCTTCTCCCCCGACGGGAAGCTGCTGGCGGTCTGTGCGTACCGGGGCGGCGGGTTCCATCTGTGGACGCTGCGACCGGACGGCTCGGATGTGCGGCAGCGAACGGATGGGCCCTGGGACGACCGGGGTCCGGCCTGGTCGCCCGACGGCACCCGGATCGCTTTCGCCTCCGAGCGCGGCGGCGACACGGTGGCGGGCAGCCCGTACCGGGTGTGGGTGCTGGAGGTGGCCACGGGGGAGCTCACCCGGCTGACCGGGGTGCCGGGGCAGGACGGGCCGCTGCAGGACGGCGTCTGGGAGGACTTCGACCCCGCGTGGTCCCCCGACGGCGAGCGGGTGCTGTTCGTACGCGGCCGGCTCGCCGGGGCCGCGCTGGACGCCCGTACGGTCGCCTCGGTACGGGCCGACGGGAGCGGGCCGGTGACGGTGGAGCACACCGAGGCGGCCGCCGGGGTGCAGGTGCTCGCGCCCGCGGTGTCGCCCGGCGGCACGCTCGCCTATCTGCGCACCACCCCCGCTCCCGAGGCCTCCTGCACGCTGGTCGTCGGCGGTGCGGTCGTCCCGGTGGAGGGCGATGTACAGCCGGTGCCGCCGCGCTGGACGGGCGGCGGAGAGCTGCTGCTCACCGTGGGCGGGCGGTTCCGGTTGGTGCGGCCCGAGGCGCCGGGCGGCGGGGAGGAGATACCGTTCAAGGCCGCCTTGCCGGTCGGCCGGCCGCGTTACCGCGTCAAGCAGTACGACTTCGACAGCGGCGGCGGGGCGCGGCCGGTGCGCGGGGTGCATCTGCCCGCGCTGTCCCCCGACGGGCGCAAGGTGGCCTTCGCCGCGCTGAACTCCCTGTGGGTCGCGGACACCACCGGCGGCCGTGCCCCGCGCCGGATCGTACGGGCCTCGCCCACCCGCTATCTGCTGGGCCCGACGTGGACGCCCGACGGGCGGGCGCTGATCTACGCCGACGACCGCGACGGGCTGCTCGCCGTACGCCGCCGGGACCTCGCCTCGGGCGAAGAGACCGAGCTGGCCTCCGGGGGCCGGGTGCATCCGGCGCTGTCCCCCGCAGGCGATCGCCTCGCCAGTATCGACATGTCGGGAAACCTGGTCCTGCGTGACCTCGCCGCCGGCACCGAGCGCACGCTGGCCGCGCCGCTCGGCGGCGGTGGGCTGCCCGGCAGACCGAGCTGGTCGCCGGACGGTCGCTTTATCGCCTATTGCGATCGCAACCGGCTGAACCAACGGTTCCGCGAGGGCTACAACCTCATCCGGATCGTGGCTGTGAGCAGCGGCGCGGCCAGGCTGTACGCGCTGGCGCCGCACACCTCGCTCTCCGACCGCTACGACTCCGGCCCCGTCTGGTCCCCCGACGGCCGCCATCTCGCCGTGATCGCCGAATCCGCCCTGTGGCTGCTGCCCGTACGGCCCGACGGCACCCCGGACGGCGAGCCGCGCCGGCTGACCGAGGAGAGCGCCGACCACCCCTCCTGGTCGGGGGATTCGCGCTCCCTCCTGTATCTGTCGGCGGGCAAGCTGCGGCTGCTGGACGTCGAGGGCGGCACGGCCCGTACCGTGCGCGTCCCGCTCGACCACCGGCGCCCGAGCCCGGCCGACACCGTCGTCCACGCCGGGAGGTTCTGGGACGGCACCGGCGACGACGGCACGGTGCGCGAGGACGTCGACATCGTGGTGCGCGGCGGACGCGTCACCGCCGTCGAGGCGCATCGCGCCGGGCGGCCCGCGAAGCGCCGCGTGGACGCCTCCGCGCGCACCGTCGTGCCCGGTCTCTGGGATGCCCATACGCATCCCTGGCAGTACACCTACGGTGCCCGGCAGACCATGCTGCAGCTCGCCTACGGCATCACCACCGCCGTCTCGCTCGGCGGCTTCGCGTACGAGCAGGCGCGGCTGCGCGAGGCCATCGCGGCGGGCGCCCTGGCCGGGCCCCGGCTGCTGGCCACCGGAGAGCTGCTGGACGGGCCGCGCGTCGCGTACAGCATGGGGCGGGCGCACCGCACCCGCGAGGGGCTGCGCCGCTCGCTGGAGCGCGGGGCGGCGCTCGACTGGGACTTCGTCAAGACGTACGTACGCGCGCCCGGCTGGATCATGGAGGAGGCCGCCCGCTTCGCGCACGACCGGCTCGGGGTGCGTGCCGGCAGCCATCTGTGCTCGCCCGGTGTACAGCTCGGACAGGACCTGACCACCCATCTGCAGGCCACGCAGCGCCTGGAGTACGGGCACGCCACGACGGCGACCGGGCAGTCCTTCCAGGACGTGACGGAGATCTACACCGCGACCGACTTCCGTCTGATAGCCACGCCGTTCACGGCCTCGCCGCTGGTCGGGGCCGACCCGTCGCTGGCCGAGGACGAACGGGTCACCCGGCTCATGCCGCCCTGGGACACCGCCCTGGTGCGGCAGTTGGCCCAGGCCCCGCCCACCGCCGCCCAGCTCGCCACCCTGCGCACCGAGATCGGGGTCTACCGGCGGATCCTCGCCGGCGGCGGGGTGGTCGCCCTGGGCACGGACGCGCCGCTGGTGCCGGTGGGGCTCCATCTGCACATGGGGCTGCGGGCGCTGCACAAGTACGGGCTCTCGGCGGCGGAGGCGCTGCGCACCGCGACCCTGCTGCCCGCGCGGGCGTTCGGCGCGGACCGGGATCTCGGCACCCTGGAGGTGGGGAAGCTGGCGGACCTGACGGTCGTGGACGGCGATCCCTTCACGGACTTCGACTCGCTCGTGCGCACGGTCTCGGTGCTGCGCGGCGGCGTGCCGTACGAGCAGGACGAGCTCGTACGCGCCTTCCCGGAGGGCGGCCGGGCGCGGCAGGGGAAGTCGGCGGAGCACTGGCTGGAGGTGGGTCGGCTGCTGCGGCGGGACACCTGCTGCGACGGGGAGGGGTGACGGCGCGCTTTGGTTGTGCGTCGCGCGGTTGTGCGTCGTGCGTTGGGGGCGTGTGAGCGGGCCCCTACGGCCGCCGCCGCGGGCCGGAGCGCTTG
>NZ_JBHWES010000152.1:0-6533 GCF_042734105.1 Streptomyces sp. NPDC059679
CTGCCCGCGGCATCGCTTCCGGTCACTCGCGCCCACACGGCGCAGCCACAGGTCGCCGGGCCTCGTACCCCAGGCGGGCACCCGCCCCGGAAGCTGCGGTGCTCATTGATCACGACCCGATACGCGCCCTGACTCACGATCTCCTTCGACGCCCACCAGCCGGAGCGCTTAGCGCATTTCTGGTCCGGGGTCCTGGGCCTGGAGAGAGCCGATGATTCCTCCGGCGGTGTCGCCCTGATGTCCGGGAATGACGCCGGCTACCGCCTCGGCTTCCGTCCCACCCAAGCGCGGAAGGTCGCCCAGAACCGGCTGCACTTCGACCTGACCAGCTCCTCCCTGGAGGACCAGCGGGAGGCCGTGGCCAGGGCGCTCGGCCTCGGCGCGCAGCACGCCGACGTCGGCCAGGGACCGGACGCGTCCCATGCGGTGCTCGCCGACCCCGAGGGCAACGAGTTCTGTGTCCTCGAGCCGGGCAACAATTTCCTCGCCGGCTGCGGCTTCATCGGAGCGCTCGCCTGCGATGGTTCGCAGGCCGTGGGCTACTTCTGGAGCAAGGCGCTTGGCTGGCCGCTGGTCTGGGACCAGGACGAGGAGACCGCCATCCAGTCGCCGAATGGCGGTACGAAGATCACATGGGGCGGTCCGCCGCTGATGCCGGACCCCGGCAAGGACCTGCACTTCGACCTCGCGCCGGACGGCGATCAGCAGGCGGAGGTCGAGCGCCTGCTCTCCCTCGGGGCGAGGCGTCCCGACTCCGCCCACGGCGAGGACGGCGCGGTGCTGCTGGCCGACCCCGACGGCAACGAGTTCCGCGTGCTCACGCGCCGGTGAAGCCGTAACTCACGGGAGCCGCGGTCCGCTGCTGATCACGCATCAACAGTGCAGCGACCGCCTCCGGGGCCTCATGCATCGCGTCGTGGCCGGTGGGGAGGTCGTGGACCTGCCAGTCGGGATCGGCTTGGAGCCGGGTGCGGAGTTCAGCGAACGGCGTCCGGTCTTCCCATCCCGAGCAGTAGATGAACTCCCGACGGGGGACCTGGGCGAGCGTGCCCGTGAGCCGGATCCTTTGCAGGAACGAGGCGAGGGGATGGGGACGGCGGCGGGGATCGCCGCCGTCCGGCGGTCGGACGGCATAGCCGGTGGCCGCAGCGCCGGCAGCGAACACTTCCCGGAAGTGCTCGTTCGTTGACGACCAGCACGACTCGCCGTCGCGCGGCACGTAGGCGTCGAGCTGTACCAGCCGTGAGATCCGCCCGCCGGCGCGATCGGCCGCGGCGGCCGTCACCATCCCGCCGTAGCTGTGGCCGACCAGCGTCGCGTTGGTGAGGTGGGCGCGATCGAGGAGCCGCAATACGTCGTCGGCGTGCGTGTCGAGGTTGGCGGTCGCCACCGTCGCGTTGTCGTCGTCCGGCCGCAGACCGGTCAGGGTCAGGGCGTGCACGGTATGACCGGCACGCTCCAGCAGCGGAACCACCGCCTCGAACGACCAGGAGCCCTTCCAGCCGCCGGGCACAAGAACGAACGTCGCCATGCGCTTCTTCTCCCTCTCTCAAGCCGCGGCATCGAGGCACGCTGCCTCGATGACATTCCGCATGGAGGAAGTTTCACCAGATCAAGGTGTGGCGGGCTAACGATAGGATGCCAATTGATGCCTGTTCGCCGCCAACCTTCCCCGACCGCCGATGTGACATCACATGTGTGGCCGTCCGGCGGGCGCCACCTCTGGCCATCCGGCGAAACAAGCGAAGTACAGTCGCACGCACGGGGACACCTGGTGTACGCGGCCAGTGGCGTCTTGACGGTTCACACCGAGCGCGGCACGTCGATCGTTCCCGCCAACCGGGTCGCCTGGACCCCCGCCGGGTTCACGCACTATCACCGCGCCCATGGCGACACCGACATGCGCATCGTCTTTCTCACGCCGTCCCTCGCCCGGCTCATACCCGACCATCCGGCCGTGTTCCTGGCCTCCGACCTCGCCCGCGAGGTCCTTCTCGCCCTGACCGGCCCCCGCAACTACGAGGACGCCGCGCCTGACTACAGCCGCTCCGCGCGCTCTCGCCTCCTTCGAGTCCTCGTCGATGAACTCCACGAAGCACACGAACAGCCACTGCACCTGCCGGAGCCACGGGACGACCGACTGCAAGCCATTGCCCGGATGCTGTACGAGACGCCGGCGGACAACGCCACGCTGGCTGAACTCGGGAAGACGATCGGAGCCAGCACCCGCACCCTCAGCCGACTGTTCCGCAACGAACTCGGCATGACCTTCTATGAGTGGCGCACGCAGCTACGCATCTACCACGCACTCGTGCTCCTCGCCGACGGCCACGACACCACCCAAACCGCCTACGCCTGCGGATGGGCCAACCCCAGCGGCTTCATCGCAGCGTTCACCAACATCATCGGAACGACCCCGGGCCGCTACCGGACCAAGTCCTCTGGGTGAGCCGTTTTACCCCGCGCTGTTCGGTGTCCAGCGAAGCGTCATGTCGGGCAGGTTCTCCATGTTGCGATCACCGTCGTTGGTGTCGAGGACGGTGAACCCGTGGCGCTCGTAGAACGCGCGGGCATCGGTGTTCTGCTGAAAGACGTGCAGGGACACCCCGTCAGGGCTGTGCCGCCTGACCTCATCGAGCAGTAGCGTGCCGATGCCCTGCCGACCGACGTCCGGGCGTAGATAGAGGTGTTCGAGCAGGTCACCGTCAAGGGCCGCATAGCCGATGACCTCCGCATCACGCACTGCGACCCAGGTACGGCATCGCTTGAGCAGTACGTCCCGGACCCATCGGGTCACCTGCTCGTGATTGCGCTTCTGCGGGGGCAGATAAGGCATGGTCGCCGACCGCGAGGCCAAATGGATGCGCGCGATCACGGCGGCGTCCGCCTCCTCGGCGAATCGGATCCGAGTCTTGCCGTCATCGCTCATGTCGGGAACTTACTCGATCCGCTTCCGTCAATCGGCGACCGGGTCGCGCAGCTCGAACCAGATGTGCTTGCCGGTGGGGTGGGCGCCGCTTTCCCAGGTGACACCGCAGGCGTGGGCGAGTTGCTTCATGAGGAAGAGGCCGCGGCCGCCTTCCTCGTCGGTCTCCGCCCTGCGCGGGCGGGGGAGGTCGTCCGGGGAGCTGTCGCGTACGGCGATGGTGGCGATGCGGTCCCGTACGAGGGTGTCGATGTGGATGACGGGGGTGGCTGTGTGCTGGTGGACGTTGGTGACCGCCTCCGATACGAGGAGGCGGGCCGTGTCCGCGAGGTCGTCCAGGCCGTTGGCCTGGAGGAGGGCGGCGATCGCATCTCGGCAGGCTTTGGGGCTCTTGGGGGAGTTGGGGGCGCTGAGCCGGTAGGCGTAGGCGGGTTCGGCGACTTCGGGCATGGCGGGTTCTCCCAACGCGATGCGTGATGGTTCCGATGCGCTGTGCTATCGGGACCATACGGCACTGCGATGCACTCGTGCATCCATGTCGGGTGAGATCGTGCATCTGGATCTGAATTCGAGTAGTGTCGCTGGCACACTGTGTGACGGAGTGGGTAGGGAAGGGTCCGTACATGCCGCAGAAGGCAGCCCCCAGTGCGAGGCAGCGCCGCGTGGGCGCGGAGTTGCGCAAGATGCGTGAGCATGCCGGGATGAACGTGGCCCGCGCCGGGGAGCAATTGGGCGCGGACCGTACGCGTATCAGCAACATGGAGGCTGGCCGCCTCGGCGTGAGCGAAGAACGCGTCAGGATGCTGGCCGCCATCTACTCCTGCGGCGACCAGGCGTACGTTGACGCTCTCGCGGCCATGGCCACCGAGCGCGGCCGGGGCTGGTGGGAGGACTACCGGGACCGGGTGACCGTTGACGCGCTCGACTTGGCCGAGCTGGAATTCCACGCCGTGACTCTGCGTGCGGTGCAGATCATGCACGTTCCCGGGTTTCTGCAGACCGAGGACTACGCGAACGCCGTGTTCTCCACCGCCGAACCCGCACACACCCCGACGCAACTGCGGGTCAACGTCTCGTACCGGTTGAGGCGCCGCGAGGTGCTCGATCGAGACAATGCTCCGCAGTGCACCTTCCTTATCCACGAGTCTGCGTTGAGGATGGAATTCGGCGGGCCCAAGGTGGCCCGTGGGCAGTTGGAGCGCCTACTGGAGGCGTCGGAGCGAGACAATGTCACGGTCCGGGCCATCCCCTTCTCGGCCGGAGGCTTTCCGCATGCGGGAGCCTCCGTGGCGTACGTGGGCGGGGTGGTGCCGCAACTGGATACGGTTCAGCTCGACGCGCCCACGGGCGTGACCTTCCTGGACGGGGAGACCCATCTCGTCAACTACCGGAGGATCCTCGACCGGACGGAAGGGCTGGCCCTTACACCTGAAGACACGCGCGATTTCATCCACGCCATCGCACAACGACTCTGAAGGCATCGAGATGTCCGACATACAGTGGCAGAAGTCGTCCTACTCGGCGGACGGCCCCGGCAACGCCTGCGTCGAACTGGCCCACGCCTCCGACGCGGCGATTCTCCTCCGCGAGAGCGACGACCCGCATGTGATCATCACGACGACCCCGGCCGCCTTCCTGGCGCTGATACGAGGGATCAAGACCGGTGACTTCGACGCCCTGGCTGGCTGAGGGTTGGCGGAAGTCCTCGTACTCGGCGGACGGCCCTGGCAACAACTGCGTCGAGCTCGCTCGAACCCCGGACAGCATCCTCCTCCGGGAGAGCGACGAACCCCACACCGTGATCACAACCACCCCTGCCGCCCTCCGCGCGCTCACCCAAGCCGTGAAGGCGGGGCGGTTCGATCATGTGTCCCGCTGAGGGACAATAAGCGCCATGAGTCTGTTCCGCGACGACGGCATCGTGCTGCGCACCCAGAAGCTGGGTGAGGCGGACCGGATCATCACGCTGCTCACCCGTGGTCACGGCCGGGTGCGGGCCGTGGCGCGGGGGGTGCGGCGGACGAAGTCGAAGTTCGGGGCGCGGCTCGAGCCGTTCAGCCATGTCGATGTGCAGTTCTTCTCGCGCGGGGGCGGCGAGCTGGTCGGCCGCGGGCTGCCGCTGTGCACGCAGAGTGAGACCATCGCTCCGTACGGCAGCGCCATCGTGACCGACTACGCCCGCTACACCGCCGGTACGGCGATGCTGGAGACCGCCGAGCGGTTCACCGATCACGAGGGCGAGCCCGCCATGCAGCAGTATCTGCTGCTGGTCGGCGCACTGCGCACGCTCGCCTCGGGGGAGCATGAGCCGCATCTGATCCTGGACGCGTTTCTGCTCCGCTCCCTCGCCGTGAACGGCTACGCGCCGAGTTTCGACAACTGCGCGAAGTGCGGCATGCCCGGACCGAACCGGTTCTTCTCGGTCGGTGCGGGCGGGGTCATCTGCGGGGAGTGCCGGGTGCCCGGAAGCGTCGTACCCTCGGCGGAGGCGTTGATGCTGCTGGGGGCGCTGCTGACCGGGGACTGGGAGACCGCGGACGCGTGCGAGGCTCGGCATGCCCGGGAGGGCAGTGGGCTCGTGGCGGCGTATTTGCACTGGCATCTGGAGCGGGGGCTCCGGTCGCTTCGGTATGTAGAGAAATAAAGCGCGGAAGCTAGTTGAGAGGGAGACGGCAGGCACATGGCACGACGCGGGATTCTGGGCCGACAGCGGCGCGAGTACCGGGCCCCGGACCCGCACCCTTCGGGTGCCCGTCCGCCGAAGATCCCCGGTGAGCTGGTGCCCAAGCATGTGGCCGTCGTCATGGACGGCAATGGCCGCTGGGCCAAGGAGCGCGGGCTGCCGCGTACCGAGGGGCACAAGGTGGGCGAGGGCGTGGTCCTCGATGTGCTCAAGGGGTGTCTGGAGATCGGGGTGAAGAACCTCTCCCTCTACGCCTTCTCCACCGAGAACTGGAAGCGCTCGCCCGACGAGGTGCGCTTCCTGATGAACTTCAACCGGGACGTCATCCGCCGCCGCCGCGACGAGATGGACGAGATGGGCATCCGGATCCGCTGGGCGGGGCGGATGCCGAAGCTGTGGAAGTCCGTGGCGCAGGAGCTCCAGGTCGCGCAGGAGCAGACCAAGGACAACGACGCCATGACGATGTACTTCTGCATGAACTACGGCGGCCGGGCCGAGATCGCGGACGCGGCGAAGGCGCTGGCGGAGGATGTCAGGGCGGGCCGGCTCGACCCGTCGAAGGTGAACGAGAAGACCTTCGCGAAGTACCTCTACTACCCCGATATGCCGGATGTGGATCTCTTCCTGCGGCCCTCGGGCGAGCAGCGCACATCCAACTATCTGATCTGGCAGAGCGCCTACGCGGAGATGGTCTACCAGGACGTGCTCTGGCCGGACTTCGACCGCCGCGACCTGTGGCGGGCCTGCCTGGAGTACGCCTCGCGCGACCGCCGCTTCGGCGGGGCGATCCCGAACGAGGTGCAGCAGAAGGACGGTTCCCAGCCGGGTCCGCAGTAACGTCGACCGACCACCCCGCCGCGCAGGCGGCAGTGACTTTGTGGTGAGTTTGGGACACCGACACGCCGACGCAACGGCGTGTCGGTG
>NZ_JBHWES010000153.1:0-6369 GCF_042734105.1 Streptomyces sp. NPDC059679
CCCAGCCGGATCAGGTACCGGGCCAGCCGGTTCGCCCGCGCGTTCAGCTCCGCGTACGTCAACTCCAGGCCCTGGAAGACGACCGCGACCGCGTCAGGAGTACGCTCCACCTGCGCCTCGAACAACTCCGACAGCACCGCATCCGGCATCCGACGCGCCGTGTCATTCCAGCCGGACAGCACCTGCCGCCGCTCGGCCTCACCCAGCACATCAACCCGCCCCACCGGCACATCCAGACCAGCGGCCATCGCCCCCAACACCCGCACCAGACGATCAGCCAGCGCCTCCACCCACTCACGCTCAAACAGATCAGGCTGATAATCCAGCCGCAGTTCCAACCCCCGCCCAGGAACGACCATGAGGCTGACTGGATAGTGAGTGGCATCGCGCACGGAGATGTCCGCGACCTGTACTTCTTCGTCCAGTGCCGCGGACGCCGCGGATTCCACCGGATAGTTCTCAAATACAACGACTGTGTCGAACAGCTCCTCATGGCCACTCACACGCTGAATGCGAGACAACCCCAGGTGCTGGTGGTCCATAAGACGGGCCTGCTGATCCTGCACCTGCGTCAGCAACTCCCCCAACGGCTGGGAAGAGTCGAGACGTATGCGCACAGGCAGAGTATTGATGAACAGGCCGACCATCTTATCGACGCTCGGGATCTCCGGCGGCCGACCGGCCACAGTGGCGCCGAAGACGACATCATCGCGCCCGGTCATCCGGCTCAACAAGATGGCCCAGGCACCTTGGATCAGGGTATTGAGCGTGAGGTCATGAGCGCGTGCCGTGGCGCTCAGCGCGTCGGCCAGCTCTTGCGAAACCGTATGCGTCAGCCGGTCGGGGGCGGCAGCGGTCTGCTTCTTCCCCGAAATATCGATACGGGTGGGCCCGTCCAGATCGGCCAACGCCTCTTGCCAAGCCGTCTCCGCGGCTCCGGTGTCCTGCCTGGCTATCCACGCCAGATAATCCCGATAGGACGGCACGAACGGCAGCTGTGAATCATCGCCGCGACACTTGTAGAGCGTGAACAGCTCGCGGAAGAGAACAGCATTGGACCATCCATCCAGCAGGATGTGATGGTTCGACCAGATGAGACAGTGCTCGTCCTCGCGCGTCCGGACGAGCGTGCAACGCAGCAGCGGAGCCTTGCTCAGCTCAAATCCCAGAGCCCGGTCTTCCTCTGCGATCCGGGCCAGTTCGGCGTCTTGTTCAGCCGATTCAAGGTGTTCCAGATCGACTTCACGCCAGGGCAATTCAACCTCGCCCATCACCATCTGAATGGGCTTCCCTGACTTGCGGTAGCGAAAGCGGACCCGCAAGCTCGCATGCCGCGCGAGCATCGCCTCTGCCGCGAGCCTGAGCGCGCTGGTGTCCAGCTTTCCGGTCAGCCGGATGACAACCTGAACGGCGTAGGTGTCCGCCGCCTCATTGTCGTACAGAGAGTGGAAGAACAGCCCTTCCTGTAGGGGCGACAACGGCAGGAGATCCTCGATGTTCGAACGCTTCACAGCAGATTCCCTTCCGCTCCGTCTTCCATCTCAGCAAGCTCGAACTCGTCGATTTCGTCCTGACTCAGGTCGAGCAGCCCTACATCGGACGGGGTAAGCCCTCCGGCGTCCGGCTGTGCCGCACGGTCCGCCATGAGTGCGAGGACTTCAAGGAAAGAGTCCGCCAGATCCTGAACCCGTTCTTCCGTGAGCACACCGGTCGGCCACGACCATGTCACCATCAACTGCGGCCCGTCATGGGTGTCCTGAACCACCGCGTCGACGATGAGGCTATGGCTCATCGGCATATCCGGATCGGCTCCAGCTCCCGCCTTGCTGCCAGGAACGACGGTCCAATTCGCCGCTGCCTGTGGATGGTTCTCCCCCGTGACAGCCACCCTGCCCAGATAGTTGAAGAGGATTTGAGCGCTGCCCTTTTGTCGCAAATCCGGGCTTCCCTGCGGATGGAGATGGCGCAACAGCCCGTATCCCATACCGCTGTGTGGCACAGCCCTCAGCTGTTCCTTGACGCTCTTCAGCGCGCCATCGACAGCGGATCCACGCAGGCCGCCCCTCCCCCGGGTCTCCGTGGTGATACGCACGGGGAACGTGCTCGTGAACCACCCGACCGTACGGGACAGGTCAGTCCCGTCCACCAGGTGTTCGCGGCCGTGTCGCTCGAGCTCGACCAGCAGATCCGTACCACCGCCGGCCCCAGTGCCATCTCTCCAGCCGTCAATGGAGAGCGCGAGAGCGGTCAGCAGGACATCGTCGATGCCGCAGCGGAACAGTGTGGGGATGTGGGTAAGGAGAGAGGCCGTCTGCTCCACTGGCAGTGCGAATGTCAGGTCCCCCGCCGTCGCCCAGGTGTCCTTGCCCGGTTGCAGCACCCGCGTACCCAACGGGGGATCCGGGGCGTCGAGAGTCCTCTCCCACAGTGGCAGCTCCACAAGGTGCTCATCCGCCTGCGCGACCAGCCTGGTGGCCCAGTGGCGGAACGAGGTACCCACCGGCTGAAGGACAGGGTCGGCCCCGGCCGTGGCCGCCTCCCAGGCCGCATGGAGGTCGGGCAGCAGGATGCGCCAGGACACCCCGTCGACCACCAGGTGGTGCGCCACGACCAGCAGCCGTCCCGGCGCGTCGGGGCCGAAGTCAAACCAGACCGCCTGAACCATCGCCCCTGACCTCGGTGAAAGCCGCTCTCGCGCGGCTTCCGCCTCAGTCCCGATCATCTTGCCCACAGCGTCCTCGGCCAGACCGGCCACGTCCACACGCCGCACACACTCCGCCGCTCGCACGGCACCGACCGAGGGGATCTCGAGCTCCCATTCCCCGTCCCTGTCGATCAGTCGGGCACGGAGCGCATGATGGTGATCCAGGATCGCCTGCACCGCCACGACCAGTTCCTCCAGCCCCAGTCGCTCGGCAACCTGAAGCAACACCCCCTGGCTGAACTGGTCGATGGAGCCACCCCGCTCACGCAGCTGATGCATGACCGGTGTCAGAGCCACAGCGCCGAATGGGCTGTCGCTCTTCGTGTCCGCCACCGTCGCCTCGACATCGGTCGCGATCAGCGCCAAAGCCTCCGCAGTCTTCCGCTCGAACACGTCCCGCGGGGTGATGACGAGGCCTGCTGCCCGTGCGCGGGCGACCAGCTGGATCGACACGATGCTGTCGCCACCCAGGTCGAAGAAGCTGTCATCGACGCCGACCTTGGGAACGCCGAGGACTTCGCCGAACAACCCGCACAGCAGCTCTTCCCTGGGCGTCCGCGGCGCCCGTCCCGAAGCCGACGCGCCGTAGTCCGGAGCGGGCAGGGCCTTCCGATCCAGCTTCCCGTTCGGGGTCAGCGGCAGCCGCTCGAGCACCACCAACACCGACGGCACCATGTAGTCCGGCAACCGGTCCCGCACCAGGTCAAGCACCTGGGCGGTGTCGACCGCCGCTCCCCCGCCCACAGGCACGACATAGCCGACCAAGCGCCTCTCGCCGGGCCGGTCCTCCCGCACCACGGCAGCGGCCTGGGCGACGGTGCCATGCGCCACCAAGACACTCTCCACCTCACCCAGCTCGATACGGAAGCCACGCACCTTCACCTGGCCATCCGCACGCCCCAGGAACTCCAGGGCCCCGTCCGGCCGCCACCGGACCACATCCCCGGTCCGGTACATCCGCGCCCCGGTCTCACCAAACGGATCGGCCACAAACCGCTCGGCTGTCAGACCCGGCCGTCCCAGATAGCCTCGCGCCACTTGCGCGCCGGCGACGTAGAGGTCGCCGGAAGCTCCGACGGGGACCGGTGAGAGCCGGTCGTCCAGCACATACAGGCGCGTGTTCCACACCGGACGGCCGATGGGCACCGAGGCGTCGTCGCTCTCCCGGCACTCCCAGTAGGTCACATCCACGGTGGCCTCGGTGGGCCCGTAGAGATTGTGCACACGCGAGTTCAGCGTGCGGAGGGCCTTGTTCTGCAGCTCCGCCGGAAGTGCTTCCCCGCTGCACACAACGTTCCGCAAGCTCCCGCACGCAGACGCGGTCGGCTCCTCAATGAGCTCGCGCAGCATCGACGGTACGAAATGTGCCGTGGTAACCCCGGCATCGCGGATCAGCGCGGCAAGCTCGGCGGGATCCCGGTGGACACCGGGTGACGCGACGACCGATACCGCTCCCGCGATCAGCGGAAGGAAGTACTCCCAGACCGACACGTCGAACCCGGACGGCGTCTTCTGCAACACCCGATCATCGGCAGCCAGACCATATTCCGCCTTCATCCACAGCAACCGATTCACCACGCCGTGGTGCGGCACCGCCACGCCCTTGGGGTGGCCGGTGGAGCCGGAGGTGTAGATGACGTAGGCGGGATGCAGCGGCGACAAGCGCGCGATGCGGTCGGTGTCGGTGATGTCGGCGGCGGGGTGTGCGGTGATGGCCATACGGGTGTCGGCCGTGTCCAGTTCTATGCGAGGCAGATCGTCGGCCGGGGGGAGGGTGGGTGAGGTGGTGGTGTCGGTGACCAGGAGTGTGGGGGCCGCGTCCTGGAGCATGTAGTGGATGCGGTCGGTGGGGTAGTCCGGGTCGATGGGGAGGTATCCCGCGCCGGTTTTGAGGATGGCCAGGAGGGTTACGACCAGTTCGGCCGAGCGTGGCAGCGCCACCCCTACCAGTTGCTCCGGCCCTGCGCCCCGGGCAATCAGATACCGCGCCAGCCGGTTGACCCGGGCGTTCAGATCGCCATACGTCAGAGCCTGTCCTTCGAAGACGACCGCGACCGCGTCGCGGGTGCGCTTGACCTGGGCCTCGAAGAGCTCGGGCAGCAGGGCGTCCGGAAGCGGGTGTGCGGTGTCGTTCCAGCGGGTGAGGACCTGATGCCGCTCGGCCTCGCCGAGGACGTCGACCTGGCTGACGCGCAGATCCGGATCCGCGGTGACCGACTCGAGAACCCGCACCAGCCGAGCAGCCAACGCCTCGATGGTCGTGGCATGGAAGAGGTCGGTGCGGTAGTCAATTCGCCCAGTCAGCCCGTTGGGCGTGCCGTCGGACGTGCGGGATTCGCTGAGGTTGACCGTCAGATCGAACTTGACTGGCACCGCGCCCAACGGCTGCTCGACGATGTCCAGGCCGGGCAGGTCCAGGTCTGGATGGGTGTTGTTCTGGAGGGTGAGCATCACCTGGAACAGGGGGTGATGTGCCAGGGAGCGTTGCGGGTTCAACACTTCGACGAGGCGTTCGAAGGGGGTGTCTTGGTGTGCGTAGGCGGTGAGGTCTGTTTCTCGTGTGTGGTGGATGAGTTCGCGGAAGGTGGGGTTGCCGTGGGTGTTGGTGCGTAGGACGAGGGTGTTGACGAAGAAGCCGATGAGGTTGTCGAGGGCGTCGTCGGTGCGTCCGGCGATGGGGGTGCCGATGGGGATGTCGTGGCCGGCGCCCATGCGGGTGAGGAGGACGGCGAGTGCGGCCTGGAGGGTCATGAAGAGGCTTGCGCCGCTGTCGTGGGCGAGTTCCGCCAGCTGGGTATGGGTGGTTGCGGGGATGTGCAGGGTGATGCTGTTGCCGTGGTGTGAGGCGGTGGCGGGGCGGGGGTGGTCGGTGGGCAGTTCGAGTTGTTCGGGTGCGCCGGCCAGGGTGGTGGTCCAGTACTCCAGCTGGGTGGAGATGAGGCTGCCGGGGTCGTCTTCGCTGCCGAGGATGTCGCGTTGCCACAGGGTGTAGTCGGCGTATTGTGCGGGCAGGGCGGGCCAGTGGGGGGTGTGGTTGTTGGTGCGGGCCTGGTAGGCGGTGGACAGGTCGCGGGCGAAGGGTGTCATCGACCAGCCGTCGGCGGCGATGTGATGCACCACGGCCAGCAGTACGTACTCCTGCGGCCCGAGCACGAACAGCCGCACCCGCAGGGGAAGGTCGCGGGTGAGGTCGAAGCCCGTGCGGGCCTCACGGGCCAGGGCTTCGGGCAGCTCTTCCTCCGTGACCGTCTCGGTCACGGTCAGCGGCGGCACCGCCGCATCACCCTCGACAATGTGCTGGCGGGGCTGGCCGTCGGTCTGGGGGAAGAGTGTCCGCAGGCTCTCATGCCGCCCAACCACATCCCCCACGGCCAGGCGCAGGGCTTCGATGTCCAGTTGGCCGCGTAGCCGAAGCGACATGGGGATGTTGTAGGTGCCGGAGGGGCCTTCGAGTTGGCCGAGGAACCACAGCCGGCGTTGCGCGAAGGAGACGGGTACGGACTCGGGACGGGCTTGGGGGGTGAGTTTGGGGCGTGTGGCGTGGCCGTTGGACGTTTGCAGGTGTTCGGAGAGGCCGGCGACGGTGGGTGTTTCGAAGAGGGCGCGGATGGTGAGTTCGACGTCCAGGGTGGTGCGGATGCGGCTGATGAGGCGGGTGGCGAGGA
>NZ_JBHWES010000154.1:0-6306 GCF_042734105.1 Streptomyces sp. NPDC059679
ACGCAGGTCGACGCGGTTGCGGATCGAGTCGATGAACGGCACGACGATGTTGAGGCCCGCGTTGAGGGTGCGGGTGTAGCGGCCGAAGCGCTCGACGATGGCTGCGCTCGCCTGCGGGATGACCTGGATCGTCTTGATGAGTGCGACGAAGACGAGCACCACCAGGATGATCAGGACGATGATGATCGGTTCCACAGCGGCTTCCCCGTGCCCTTCATGCTTCTGGTTGATCGGGATGATCAGGTCTGGTCGTCGATCTCGATGGCGATGTCAAAGATCTCGTTGGTCTCGATGATCTCGATAGCGATGTCGATCTCGAGTCGAGTCTGTCAGATCTGAGGGCCAGTTGGCAGCCGTGCGGCCTGGGGCTGGTATCCGGCTCGTATCCCCGTATGACGGCTCGGTGGTTCACATGACCTCGGTGGTTCACATGACCACAGCCGTGGCGCCGTCGATGTCCACGACATCGACCTGCTGGCCCGGTTCATAGGCCTGGTCGGGGTCGAGGGCGCGGGCCGACCACACCTCGCCCGCGAGTTTGATGCGTCCGCCGCCGCTCTCGTCCACCCGCTCGAGGACGACGGCCTGGCGGCCCTTCAATGCCTCCACCCCGCTGGCCAGCCCGGGCCGCTGGGTGCGGCTGCGCACCGCCATCGGCCGGACGACGGCGACCAGCGCGACGGAGACCGCGGAGAAGACCACGACCTGGAACACGGCGCCGCCGCCGAGCGCGTCGGTGATCGCGGCGGCGACAGCGCCGACGGCGACCATGCCGAATTCCGGCATCGCGGTCAGCACGAGCGGAATGCCCAGCCCTACGGCGGCGATCAGCCACCACACCCAAGGATCCACAAGGTCATGGTAGTTCTCGGGGTGTGTCCGGGAACAGAGCGCGGATCACCCCCGGGGTGGCACCCGGGCCTCGGGGCAAGGGTGTCCGGGATGTCAGGGGTGTCAGGGGTATCAGCTCAGCGGCAGGCCCTGGGCGGTCCAGCGGTCGCCGTTGCGCTCCACGACCAGCGGGAGTCCGAAGCAGTGGGAGAGGTTGCGGGAGGTCAGCTCGGTCTCGACCGGGCCGGCCGCCAGCACCTTGCCCTGGCGGATCATCAGGACGTGGGTGAAGCCGGGGGCGATCTCCTCCACATGGTGGGTCACCATGATCATCGAGGGGGCGAGCGGGTCGCGGGCGAGCCGGCCCAGGCGCCGTACGAGGTCCTCGCGGCCGCCGAGGTCCAGGCCGGCCGCGGGCTCGTCGAGGAGCAGCAGCTCGGGGTCGGTCATCATGGCCCGGGCGATGAGGGTGCGCTTGCGCTCGCCCTCGGAGAGGGTGCCGAACTTCCGCTCCACGTGGTCGGTCATGCCCAGGCGGTCCAGGAAGGCGCGGGCGCGCTGCTCGTCGACGGCTTCGTAGTCCTCGTGCCAGTGGGCGGTCATGCCGTACGCGGCGGTGAGCACGGTCTCGAGCACGGTCTGGCGGCGGGGGAGCTTGTCGGCCATCGCGATACCGGCCATGCCGATGCGGGGGCGCAGTTCGAAGACGTCGACCGCGCCGAGCTTGTCGCCGAGGATCCGGACGGTCCCGGTGCTCGGGAAGAGATAGCTGGAGGCCACGTTGAGCAGGGTGGTCTTGCCGGCGCCGTTGGGCCCGAGGATCACCCAGCGCTCTCCCTCTTTGATCGACCAGGAGACCTCGTCCACCAGAGCCCGACCATCGCGGACCACGGATACGTCCACCAGCTCCAGAACATCGCTCATGAGCGCGTTGTCTCCCATTGCAGTCTCGAGTATCGCGTGCGCCTGTAGGCGCCGCCCCCAGGGGAAAACCTACGCCACGTATTGTCAGCGCCAGTCCTTAGGCTGGGGCCATGCTCGATGAACCGCGCTCAGGGCGCCTTGCCGCCTGGGGAAATGCCCTTCTTGCCGGACTTGCCTCTCCGGACGAGGCCGCGCATCGCATCGCGGCCGATGACGCTTCGCACCGTGTGGCCGATATGCCCGGGGAGACCGCCCCGGTCGGGCTGACGCTCGCGCTCGGGCGGCTGCGGGCGCTCGGGGCCAAGGGGCTGCGGGTGGCGCTGCCCATAGCGGGCCATCCGCTGGGGCTGAGCGGCCCGCCCGAGTTCAACGCGCGGGCGCTGGACGCGGGCGAGGCGGTGATCGTGACGGGGGTGGCCCTGGGCCTGGTGCCCGAGGTGTTCCAGGCGGGGCCCGAGGGCGATGTGCACAGCGAGGTGGTGTGGCGCTCGCTGCCGGTGCGGGAGGCGCCGCCGGCCGATGTGCCGTCGCTGGGCGAGGCCGAGCGGGAGCTGGCGGAGGCGCTGCGGGAGGCCACCGAGGTGCTGTCGCGGCTGAATGTCGCCGGGGCGGGGCCGGCCGCGCAGGCGGCCCTGGAGGCGTATCGGGCGCGGGCGGGGCGGGGGCGCGAAGTGCTCGCCCCGGGCTATCCGCCGCGGGCGCTGCGGGTGTTGGAGCTGGCGCAGCGGGTGGGCGCGCTGATCGAGATCGCCCACGGGGCGGGCGCGGGCGCCGGGGAGCACGGCGCGGCGGTGAGCGCGTCGGAGATCGCGGCGCGGGCGGAGGCGCTGCGGCCGGTGGAGCGTACGGCGCGGCGGGCGCAGGTGGCGGCGTACAACGCGTATGTGGAGGAGCTGGAGCGGGGCGGGTTCTGAGACCTGCCCGCGCGAGGGCTTCCCGTCTCCCGGGACCTCTCGTCACACCACCCCGGCGGCCGGGCCGCCGGGGTGGTGGGTGACGCGAGGGGGGATGCTCAGCGGTTGCCGCAGGGGGTGCCGAAGGTCTGGTTCATCACACCGATGACACGGACGGCGTTGCCGCAGGCGTTGACCGGGACGAACACGGGCACCTGGGCCTCGTTTCCGGCGACGACACCCGGGGAGTTCACGGCCTGGCCCTGAGCCTGGGGGCCGTGGGCGGAGGCAGCACCGGCACCCGCGAGGGCGAGGCCGCCCACCGCGATGGTGACGGCCGCGAACTTCTTGATGTTCTTCACTTGGTAAGACCCTTCTAGCGCAACACTGCGGCAGGCCGCCGCAGCCGCCCTGGAAAACGGCGCGGGGCGGACCGGGTTGCGCTGTCCGGGTGACATACACCCGACCGTATGAATCTCGGCTCGACCGACGGCACTCCCGTATCACCAACAGATGGCCGCTTATTGCGACAATCCAGGCAATTCACCTCACCTAGGCCCCGATCCCATGGCGTACGGCCCACAGCGCCGCCTGCGTCCGGTCGGCGAGGTCCAGCTTCATCAGGATGTTGGACACATGGGTCTTCACGGTCTTTTCGGACAGGACCAGCGCACGGGCGATCTCCCGGTTGGACCGGCCGTCCGCGATCAGCGCCAGCACCTCGCGCTCCCGCTCGGTGAGCGAACCGCCCCGCCCCTGGCCGCCACCCGTCTCCTCCTGTGAGAGCAGCGCCAGGGCCACCTCGGGCTGGAGCAGCACATGACCGGCGTGTACGGACCTGATGGCGCCCGCCAGGGCGTCGGGGTCCACGTCCTTGTAGACGTATCCCGCCGCGCCCGCGCGCAGGGCGGGGACGACCGTGCGCTGCTCGGTGAAGCTGGTGACGACCAGCACCCGGGCCGGGTTGTCGAGGCCGCGCAGCCGGCGCAGCGCCTCGACGCCGTCGGTGCCGGGCATCTTCAGATCCATCAGGATGACGTCGGGCCGCAGCTCCTCGGCGCGGGCCACGCCCTCCTCGCCGTCGGCCGCCTCCCCCACCACCTCGATGTCGTCCTGCACTTCCAGGAACGTCCGCAGCCCGCGCCGCACCACCTGGTGGTCGTCCACGAGCAACACCCGGATCCCACGGGCCGGCTCAGCCACCGGGCACCTCCATTTCGATCACGGTGCCCTTTCCGGGCGCCGACTCCACGGCCAGCCGGCCACCCACACCGCCGGCCCGGTCGCGCATCGAGACCAGGCCGAGGTGGCGCCCCGCCCGGCGGACGGCCGAGGGGTCGAAGCCCGCCCCGTCGTCGGTGACGCGCAGCAGCGCGCCCTGGCCGTGGCGGGCCAGGGTGACCTCCACCCGGTCGGCGTCCGCGTGGCGCAGGGCGTTGTGCAGGCCCTCCTGGGCCACCCGCAGCAGGGCCTCCTCCTGGGCCGCCGGCAGCGCGCGGACGCCGTGGGCGGCGAAGGTGACACGGGCGGTGTGGGCGCGGTCGAGGACCCGTATCTGGGTGCGCAGGGTGGCGACGAGGCCGTCCTCGTCGAGGGCGGCCGGGCGCAGCTCGACGACGGCGGAGCGCAGCTCGTCGGCCGCCTCGGCGGCGAGGGCGGCTATCTGCTGCAGCTCGCCCTTGGCGCGGGCGGGGTCGCGGTCCACGAGCGCGGTGGCGGCCTGGGCGGTGAGCCGCAGGGAGAACAGCTTCTGGGAGACGGCGTCGTGCAGCTCATGGGCGAGCCGGGCGCGCTCCCCGGCGATGGTGAGCTCGCGGCTGCGCTCGTAGAGCCGGGCGTTGGTGAGGGCGATCGCGGCGTGCTGGGCGAGGATGGCCAGCAGTTCCTCGTCCTCGAAGGTGAATCCGCAGCTTCCGCTCGGCTTGGGGCAGCGCTTGTTGGCGAGGAAGAGCGCACCGAGCACTTCGTCGCCGTCGGCAATGGGAAGCCCGATAAAGTCGGACATTTCGGGGTGTGCGTCGGGCCAGCCCTCAAAACGCGGATCCAGGCGGACATCGGCCAGCCGCTGCGGGGTGGCGTCGCGCAGCATCGCGGCCAGGATTCCGTGCTGGCGGGGCAGCGGGCCGATGGCCTTCCACTGCTCCTCGCTGACCCCATCTACTACGAACTGGGCGAAGCCCCCATGGTCATCCGGAACCCCCAGTGCCGCATACTCCGCATCAAGCACCTCACGGGCGGACACAACGATCGTCTTTAGGACATCACGGACTTCCAGGTGTCTGCTCATGGCGAGGAGCGCACCACTCACATTGGCCAGGCCCGCCCCTGCCCCGGCACCGCGTCCCTTTGTCATGACGGACACCGTACCGGCGGTCGCGACTCGGGCATATCGGCCGGTCGGCGGCACTCCCCGGGACCTAAGTCCTAGTCCCGAGGGGGGAGGAATTCGCTTTGCAGCGGCGCGTCGCGATGATCCGGAATGGCGACCACAGTATGTATTTGCTCAGGCACATCACGCGATACGGAAGTCTCGGCGTTGTGACCCCTGACACAGGACCTGAATCACGTACGACCACGGTTAGTGGACGTTTTAAAGCAGTCGTGAGCGGGGAATACGGCCGCTCGCGCAGGCGGGAGCGGACCAGGTGTCCACTAAGCAGGGTCGTATGTCACACCTTTGCCACAACATTTTGCGGGCGCTAAGAATTTCCCAGTCGCACGGCGCCGTAGATCAGAACACGGCGCTCCCAAGCGCCGATTTGGCCTGCGACTCGAGCGATTGGAAGAGGTTAAGTCCGCCATGCCCGTCCCCCGCATTCCCGGTTACAGCCGCTTGACCAAGACGCACAAGTTCTCCGCCGCAGGCATCGCCGCCGCGGGCGCCGCCGCCCTCGCCTTCGCAGTCGTCCCGGGCCAGTCCCCCGAGGGCCACACGACCGCCACCAAGGAACTGCCCGCCAAACCCGTCGCCTGGAGCAAACAGGTCGTCGACCACGAGGCCCAGCACGAGAGCCTCGTCCACCAGTCCGAGCTCGCCACGCAGCAGGCGAAGGAGGAGGCCGCGAAGAAGAAGGCGGCCGAGGAGGCGGCGAAGAAGAAGGCTGCCGAGGAAGCCGCCAAGAAGCGGGCCGCCGAGGAAGCCGCGAAGAAGAAGGCCGCCGAAGAAGCCGCCGCCAAGAAGGCAGCCGAGGAGAAGGCCGCCAAGGAGAAGGCGGACAAGGAGCGGGCCGCCAAGGAGGCCGCGAGCCGGGCCGCCGCGCGTAAGCCGGTCTACGCGAACAACCTGGACGGCTGGATCAAGGAATCGCTCGCCATCATGAAGGAGAAGGGCATCCCGGGCAGCTACAACGGGATCTACCGGAACCTCATGCGGGAGTCGAGCGGTAACCCGCGCGCCATCAACCTGTGGGACATCAACGCGCAGAACGGCATTCCCTCCAAGGGCCTGCTCCAGGTCATAGACCCGACCTTCAAGGCCTACCACGTCGAGGGCACTTCCTGGGACATCTACGACCCGGTCGCCAACATCACCGCCGCGTGCAACTACGCGTGGCACCGGTACGGCTCGATGGACAACGTCAACGGCCCCTACTGAGCCGTTCAGCCGTACAGCGCCGTAACGCCGAAGGGCGGCGGCACCCCCGCACAGGGAGGGTGC
>NZ_JBHWES010000155.1:0-5957 GCF_042734105.1 Streptomyces sp. NPDC059679
CCCCCTCAGACATGAGGATGAAGTCCATACCGACCCTTTCGACAAATGTTAGTGGGCGATAACGTAGGACGTAGCTCAGCCCAGGTCAAGGCCCCCGAGGGATGGTGAACGTGTTAATTATGAGTAACGTGTGTAAGCCTCGACTGCGGGCCTCTCTCCATCCGCCGAGTAGTGACGCATCCGCGAGGTACGGGTCGAGCAGGCACAGGAGGAGGAGTGACCACACATGAGCGAGTTGCGGATTGAGCGTTTGACCTCGCCTGACATCGCGAGTGCCATCGCGAGCGGTATGCGTACGGCGGTCTTGCCGCTGGGCGCCACGGAGCAGCACGGTGCGCACCTGCCGATGTCGGTCGACAGTGATCACGCCGATCGATTGGGTGTTCTTGTCGCCGAGCGGCTTGGCGACGCGCTCGTGCTACCGACGGTGCGGATCGGCTGCTCGTCGCACCACCTCGGCTTCGCCGGAACGCTCTCGCTGCGGGCCGAGACGCTCGAAGCGATCTGCGCCGACTGCTGCGCGAGCCTTGCCACGCACGGCTTCCGCAGGGTGCTGATCTTCTCGGCACATATCGGCAACTACCCGGTGCTCGGTGACATCGAGCCGAAGCTCGCCGCGCGGCTTCCCTCCGGCCTGGATGTCATCGCGTTCGCAGACTCGGCAGCGGTCCTCCGCGCGTGGCGCGACGCCGCTCAACGCGTCGCCGGCCTCGCCGACCACGTCGGAGGCCATGCCGATGTCGCCGAAAGTTCGATCATGCTAGCCGTGCGGCCGGACGTCGTGAGGAACGATCGCGCCGCCGCGGGTTTCACCGGGTCCATGGATGAGGGGTTGCTGGCCCGCGTATTCACTGACGGTGTCAAGGCAGTCGCACCCAGCGGGGTGCTCGGTGATCCGCGCGGCATGTCGTCTGAGCTGGGCTTCGCCTGTCTGACCGCGGTGGCCGACCTGCTCGCAGAACACGCAAGGGCACGTTATCGGCCGCTCACCTAGACTAGACTCTACATGTGTCGAGCTCACCTACCCCCCGTACCGCGTCTCCCCGTGCCACCCGTCGGCAGGTGCTGATCAAGGTCGCCGGAGAGTTGTTCAACGAGCGTGCCTTCGATGCGGTCACCACTGAGATGATCGGCGCGCGTGCCGGTGTGACCGGCCCCGCGCTCTACCGGCACTTTCCGAGTAAGCAGGCGTTGCTGATCGCGGTGCTCGAGGATCCGCTCAACGAACTGCTGGTTCATGCCCGCAAGACGGCAGCCGAGGTGACGGATCCCCGCAAGGCACTCGAGGAGATGATCGATTACCACGTCAAACGCAGTCTCCAGAACGTTCCGTCCACGCTGGTGTTCCTGAAGAACGAACACAACGTCCCGGAAGACGAGCGCCATCGCATGCGGCGCATGATGCGCCTCTACGCCGAAGAGTGGAGCGGACTGGTCACCCGGCTGCGGCCCGACCTGTCAGACGCGCAGACCCGCGTTCTCACACACGCCGTCTTCTCGATGATCAACGCGGTGCCCCAGTTCAACAGCGGCCTCGATCCCGACATCGTCGCGACGACCATCCGCACCGCCGCGATCAACGCGCTGCTCGTCCCCGCGGACGCGATCTGACAGGAGCGGGGGTCTTCAAGGACGCGGCTCGTAGCCGCTGACCTGATCCAGGCCAGGGTTGGTGACCGTGAGGTAACCCGGCGCTTCGGGATGACCCGGATGTCGGCGAGCGTCGCCCTCCACGTCGCGCGCCGCGGGGGGCGATCGGGCACTACACGCCATCGCCTCCCTCCTGCGTTACTCCAGACTGACCGGCGCCCCGGTCGGGCTCGCCATGAGCCGTGTATGGGCCCGCTTCCCTTCGACGCCGCAGCGGTCATGCGCTGCGAGCCGGTGATGTGGTGCCGCGGTGATTTCCTCCACCTCGGAGCAGGGTGTTACATGAAACGTATCGAGCCCGGGTCAGCTCTGGTGGATCCGCGGAGAGGCTGTGCGATGGATCTGATGAATTTTGAACCGATCCGGACGCATCCGCAGCTGTTGCTTGATCGTGCGCGCTCCGACCCCGACATTGTCGCGCTGCGCCACTGGCGCGATGGGGTTGTGCACGCGACCACGTGGCGGACGTACCGAGATCGAGTACGCGAGATCGCGCTCGGCCTTGTCGACCACGGCGTGCGGCACGGCGATCGCGTCGCGGTGATGAGCAGCGCACGCCCCGAATGGGCCTTCGCCGCACTGGCCGTGCAGAGTGTCGGCGGCGTGGTGGTGGGCGTCTACCCGACCAACTCGCCCGCCGAGATCGAGCAGATCCTGGCGCACAGCGAGGCAGTGGCCTTTATGGGCGAGGCAACCACGGAGCTCGACAAGGTGGCGGAGATCGCGGCCCGCACACCCAAGCTGCGGCTCGTCGTCGGCATGGACACCGCCCCGCCGGCGCTGCCTGGGGCAATCACCGGGACAACGTGGGAGGAGTTGCGCACAGAGGGAGCGCGGCATCCGAGCGTCGTATCCGACCGTCTGGTCGAGATGGTCGCTGCCACGGCACTCGACGACCCCGCCGTTCTCTTCTACACGTCGGGCTCCACAGGAGCTCCGAAAGGCGTCACACACTCGCACCGTACGCTTCAGCACTCGGTCCAGACCGTCGTCGGCCTCTATCCGGAGCTCGACAGCCGTGAGCTGGACATCGTCGGTTTCCTGCCGCTGGCCCACGTGGCGCCGGCGCTGCTGTTGATCTTCACTCCGCTGCTCTCGCATCTCGTGGTGACGTACTGCCGCATCGAGGACTACGAGGACGCGTTGCGCACCGTGCGACCGACGGCGCTGCTGTGGCCCCCGCGCTTCTACGAGAAGGTCGCCGGCCAGCTGATCGCACGAACGCGGGCTTGGCCCCGGGTGCGCCGGTACGCCTACAAAGGCGCGATGTGGGTCGGTCGCCGAATGGCCGAGCGCCGTTGGTCCGGTGGTCATCCCTCGGTATTGCTGCGGATCGCATACACCGCAGTGCTTCACCGTGTCTTCCTGCCGTTGCGGGCAAGCGTCGGATTGGACCGCCTGCGCGTCGCTTTCACCGCCTCTGCCGCGATGCCCGAGAACGTCATCGCGCTGTGGCAGATCTGGGGGCTGGATCTCCGCGAATGCTATGGCCTCACCGAAACAGCCGGCTGCCCCGTTGCTCATTTCGACCAGACGTTTCCGCGCCCGGGATATATTGGTCGGAAATTCCCGGACCCACGCTTCCAGGTCGAGGTCGCGCATGATGGTGAAATGCTGGTCCGCGCACCACTGCTGTTTCGCGAATACTGGCGCAACCCCAAGGAGACAGCTGCCGTTCTGCAGGACGGCTGGTTCCGTACCGGCGACCTGATCGAGCGTACCGCGCACGGTGAGATCCGCCTCATCGGCCGAAAGAAGGACGTGATCATCACCAGCGGCGGCAAAACGATCAATCCGCAGCCGATCGAAACCCGGCTGAAGGAGAGCTCACTGATCAGCGAAGCAATCGTCGTGGGCGACACGCGCAAGTGCCTCACCGTGCTGCTCGAGCCGAGCACACAGGCCAAGGCGCTGACTACGACGGCGCTGTCCGAACGCCTGCGAGCCGAGCTCGGGCGAGTCAACACGGACCTCGCACGCGCGCAACGGCTGAAGGACTTCCGTGTGCTGCCTCGGCCCCTCGAGGCCGAACGCGGCGAGCGGACCGCGAATGGCAAGGTCAAGCGGAACGCGGTAGTGAATTCATTCGCTACGCTGATCGACGAAATGTACGGCGGGAATGACGACACAGTGATCGCGAACCACCTACGGCCGCGGTCGCATTAGCGAAGAACCTTGATGAGTTGGCCGTGGCTCCTACATCTGCTGACGCGCATACAGCAATGGGTGGACTTATGCAGCTCCCGATCTGACACGACAACAGCTCCGAGCAGCGCAAGCCGGCACCGCGGCGCAGACCCGGTGAGCGCGCTACAGGCACGACGACCACAGATCCTCTCCGGCTTCCGCTCTGGCCCGAGCAGTTCGCTTCCCCGGACCGCTCCGCGGCTTGAGTCGTTCGACAATGCTGACTTAATTCCATTCCTGTGCGCCACTCCCGGATCATGTCTCTTCTGAAGCCATACTTGTGGAATTTGAATTAGTCCAGTCGTATCAGTGCATTGCGCGCCTGTGTACGACGGGTCAGAGTCAGCACATGCGAAGTGCATCGAGTGTGTGCGTACGCAGTTCCTGCTGACCCACGAGGTATGGCATGCGATCGGCGGCGCTCTATCAATGCGTCCCATCATCCGATGGCCATCCCGCGGTCGTCGAATCAGCAGTCACCGACGAGGTAGCCCTGACGGCTGCGCCGCTCGAATCCAGAGAGATTGGGGCTTCAGCCCCCTGAGGCAGCATCGGGCCCCGGCGACTGCCGACCTCGCCACAGTGCCTCGGAGCCTGACCCGACGGAAGGGTCCAGTCAGGACCCACCCCCCTGATCGCGCCGAGCAACGTGACGGCGTCGACCTCGCGCGGCGAGGGCGGCCGAACGGCGCATCTCCCATCCTGGTGTGACAAGGAGAGTCAATGACGACGGCACAACATTCCGAAAAGACGATCAGCTTGAGGTCCGCCCGGCGTGCATCGCTGGCGGGCGGCGTCGGGACACTGATCGAGTACTACGACTTCAGTGTCTATGGGTTTCTGACGCTCACCATCGGACCGTTGTTCTTCCCCAGCGACAATCCGACGGTCTCAACCCTGTCCGCGCTCGCGGTGTTCGCGTCGTCCTACCTCATCCGTCCGCTCGGTGGCTGGTTCTTCAGTCGCCTCGGCGACCGCCGCGGCCGCCGGACAGCCCTCGTCGCGACGATCGTGATGATGGGCGCGGCGTGCGGCGTGATGGGCCTGCTGCCCACCTACGGACAGGTCGGAGTCGCCGGGACGATCGCCATCGTCGTTGTGCGACTCACCCAGGGGTTCGCTGCCGGTGGTGAGATCGGTGGCGCGGCCACCTACATCGCCGAGCTGGCGCCGCCCGGCAAGCGGGGCTTCTACGGATCGACGGTTTCCATGGGGTCCACTCTCGGGTTCGCCGTGGCCGCCGGCGTCGTAGGGCTGGTCCGGCTGCTGGTTCCGGCCGACCAGATGGCAACGTGGGGCTGGCGGATTCCGTTCCTCCTCTCGCTGGTCCTCACTGTGGTGTGTCTGCGGGCTCGACTGCGGGTCGAGGAGTCGCCGCAATTCCAAGAGCTGAAGGAGAAGGCCGCGATCGTACGCAGTCCGATGCTGGCCGCTCTGCGGAGCCACCCGCTGTCGGTCGCCCGTGTGGCGGGCCTGGCTATCGCGTTCAACGGCACCGGCTACTTCGGCGTCGCCTACTTCGCCATCTTCCTGCAGGAGGAAGGATTCTCCGCCACAGGCGTCGCCTGGACATCGGCGTTGTGCATCGCCCTGGCCACCTTCACCTACCCATGGGCGGGCAAGTTGACGGATCGCTACGACCGCAAGCCCATCCTGCTGGCGTCCTACATTATCTTCGCTGTCATCGCTTGGCCGGTCTTCGCACTCCTCATCGCGGCAACCAACCTCTGGGCCGTCGGGGCCGTCTATCTGGTCTTCATGTTCTTCACCGGGTGGGCGCAGGTGCCTACGTGGCCGTTGGCCACGGAGCTGTTTCCGGCAAGCGTGCGCTACTCAGGCATCGCGATCGGCTACAACCTGGGCGTGATCATCGGCGGCATCACGCCACTCGTCGCCGCTGCCCTCGTGGCCGGCACCGGAAGCAGAACCAGCCCTGTCTACTGGATCCTCGCCGTAACGCTCATCGGAGTGATCACCGTCGCGCGACTGCCGAAGACCGCGTCGAAGCCGCTACCCGCCTAAGCGGACGGCCAGCTCGACGATCTCCTGCACCCGCGCGGAAGCCGCCCGGGTGCAGGAGTTAGTCGAGCTGGGGGTTGCCACGCCCGCGCCGAATCAAC
>NZ_JBHWES010000156.1:0-5338 GCF_042734105.1 Streptomyces sp. NPDC059679
CGAGGAAACCACCCTCGTCCTCTCCCACTGGCAATACCTCGCCTCCGGCTACAGCCCCGGCGAAGAACTCATTGCCGCCCAAGTACGCCACGACCGCGCCCAAGCCCAACGACTCAAGACGGAAGGAGCCCCCTGGCTGTGACGGCCCTGCTCAACGTGGACCAGGTCGCCGCTCGACTCCAGGTCAGCCGCTGGACGGTCTACAACCTCATCCGCTCGCGCGAACTGGCCTCCCTGGCCATCGGCCGCTGCCGCCGCATCACCGAAACCGCCCTGCACGACTACATCACCCGACAGACCGAACGAGAGGCCGCCTGATGGGCAAGAAGAACGCGAATGGTGAGGGCTCGATCTGGCAGCGGCAGGACGGCCGTTGGGCGGGGTCGGCCTATGTGCTCACCGCTGACGGGACGTACAAGCGGCAGTACGTCTACGGCAAGTCCTGGGACGACGTCCACGACAAGCTGACCCGGCTCAAGGCCGACTCACAGAGCGGGCTTCCCGCCGCCACGTCCAAGCTCACCGTAGGCGAGTTCATGACCTACTGGTTGACGCACGTGGCACGCCTCAAGGTCCGGCCCACCACGTACGCCGCATACGAGTCGCTGGTGCGGAACTACCTCATACCGGGGCTCGGCAAGAAGAAGCTGACGCGGCTCACCGCACGCGATATCCGCTCGTTCCTCGTCACGACCGCGCGTACTTGCCAGTGCTGTGCACAGGGCAAGGACAAAGCCCGGCCGGAGCGCAAGCGCCGGTGCTGCGCGCTCGGCGAGTGCTGCGAGGGATACCCGTCCGATCGGACCGTGCGCTTCCTCTTGGTGATCCTGCGGGCCGCTCTCCAGCACGCCGTACGCGAGGACGAGTTGCCGCGCAACGTGGCCCGGAACGTCGAGCTGGGTATGGGCACGAAGCGCGAGATAGAGCCGCTGACAGCTCGGGAGGGACGTCAGTTCCTGGCCGCCGCGCGGGGCGACCGGCTGTGGGCCGTCTACGAGCTGGCCGTACGGATCGGGCTGCGGCGTGGGGAAGTGCTGGGGCTTCGCTGGCAAGACATCGACCTGCATGACGGCGTTCTCACCGTCCGGCAGACGCTTCAGCGTGTCGGCGGGAAGCTGGTGATCTCCTCCCCCAAGACGGAGCGATCCGCCCGGCGGGTCGCCCTCCCCGACGAGTGCATCACCGCGCTCCGGGCCCGGAAGGCACAGCAACGGGCGGACAAGATCGCGGCCGAGGAGTGGAAGGGCGATGCGAATGATCTCGTCTTCACCACCCGGTACGGAACGCCGATCGAGCCGCGCAACCTGAACCGCGCTTTCAGCCTGATGTGTGACAGAGCCAAGATCCGCCGCGTCCGCTTTCACGACCTCCGCCATACCTGCGCGTCCCTGCTCCATGAGCAGGGGGCCGATGCTCGGATGATCATGGAAGTCCTGGGTCACAGTTCCATTCGCGTGACCATGGACATCTACACGTTCGTCCGGATCGACTCGCAGCGGTCCGCCTTCGATCGCGTGGGAGCCGTCCTCCGTGACAGCAACGACGGCGATGACGGTGACGGCTTGGGCGGAGTCCTCGCGATCGTCTGATCAGTGCCGCGCGGCGGTTGCTGTCACCGTTGCTGTCAACGCATACGCCAGAGGCCCCTTTCGATAATCGAAAGGGGCCTCTGATCTGGGGCGCGCTCGGCAGGATTCGAACCTGCAACCTCTTGATCCGTAGTCAAGTGCTCTATCCGTTAAGCTACGAGCGCTTGGCTTCCCGGCGATCTTTCTTGCCGGTCGGCGTTGCGGGGACAACATTACATGACCTGCGGCGTCAGACGAAATCCGTTTCCCTTACCCCCTCTGAGCTGGGAAAACTCTCTTTTGGCGGCCATCCGGAAGATCGGCGGGGGAACCTCCGCGCGTACGGCAAAAGGAGGCGTGGCACTCATGGGATGCGGCCGTCGGATGATCACCGCGCCAGGGCCCGGGAAGGCCACGAACGGCGTAGCTGGGCGGGTAGGGGTTCACGCGAGAGTGGGGAAACGCAGCGGAGCCCCGGCCGTGGGGCCGGGGCTCCGGTGAGTGCGGAGGCTCCGGGATTTGAACCCGGGATGGGGGGTTACCCCAAACCGCATTAGCAGTGCGGCGCCATAGACCAGACTAGGCGAAGCCTCCATGCACACCGAGCATATTCGCGCGAGCGAGATGCGGTGTGTGCAGATGATGTCACAGCCCAGGGGGATGTCACCAATCGCCGCCTACGGTACTCGGCTGGCGGGGCGCATCGCAAAGCCCTTATGGCGGCGCAACGCGCACGACGGCGGCGCGTTAGAGGGGCAGGGGCAGTGCGCCCCGCTGTGATCACACCTGGAGCGCGCCCATGCCCCTGCTGCACCGCCTTGCCGTCGCCGTCGTCACGGCGGCCGCCTCCGCCACCGCGATGAGCGCCACCGCTTGGGCGGCCGCGCCCGTGCCGCTGCCGATGCCGTATGACGAGGAGGGCACCGATCACCTGATCGTGACCGTGTCGCGGGGCGGTGGTGCCGCGGGCTCTGTCACGTACACGCTGGCGTGTCATCCCACGGGCGGGACACACCCGGCCGCGCACGGGGCGTGCGATCAGCTGGACTCGGCGACGGTGTGGGGGAGGGATCCGTTCGCGCCCGTGCCGCCCGGGGCGATGTGCACGGGGCAGTACGGGGGGCCGGCCACCGCGCAGCTGCGCGGTCGTTGGGCGGGGCGGCCGGTGGACGCGGAGTTCTCGCGGGTCAACGGCTGCGAGATCGCCCGATGGGACAGATTTTCCGTTGTTTTGCGTCTTCCTGGGAGCTGACCTGGAGATTGACCAGGCCTGGGACAGAACGGCCGGAGAGCAGACCAAGGAGGTTTGTCCGGGCGTGCGCCGAGACGCGTACGTCGTGCTGCGACCTCCCTCTCATCTACCGCCGCGTCCGCCCCCGCTGCCCGTAGACTCCCCTGAGGACACTCCACGGACGGGGCGGCACAACGACCGCGAGTGTCGGGGCAAGGTGCGGTACATCAGGGAGGAAGCGTCGTCGTGAGCAGCAGGCCATCCCGAGGCGCTGCTCGCCTCGCAGCCATACTCGACGCCCTTCCCGACGCACTGCTGCTGGTCAACTGCAATGGCACGGTCGTCAACGCCAACCACATCGCGCTCGAGACCTTTGAGGTGCCGGGAACAGCGCTGGTCGGCCGTGGTCTGCTGGATCTTCTCCCCTCCTTCGACTCCAATCGCATTCCGGGCTCGATGCGCCGCCCCGGCGACGAGGACGAGGGCGGTCACACCAAGCCGACGCGGATGATCGCGCGGCGCACCGACGGCATGCAGTTCCCCGTCGAGGTCACCAGCGCCAACCTGGAGGACGGCAGGACCCCTTACGCCGACCAGTACAGCTACACCGGCGACGAACTGCTGATGATCGTCGTGCGCGACCTGACCGGGACGCTCGACACGGAGGCCGAGCTCGCCCGCCAGCAGCGCCAGACCGAGATGATCCTGCGCGCGGCGGCGGAGGGCGTGGTCGGCGTGGACACCGAGGGCAAGGTGGTCCTCGTCAACCCGTCCGCGGCGCAGATCCTCGGATACCGGGCCAGTGACCTGGGCGGTCAGGAGCTTCATCCTCTTGTACACCACTCGCGCCCGGACGGTTCCCCTCTGCCGTACGAGGAGTCCCCGCTCACCGAGACCCTGCGCTCCGGCCGTAAATACCGGGTGCGCGGCCAGGTGCTGTGGGCGAAGGACGGCAGCCCCGTACCGGTCGACCTGACGACCGCGCCCGTGCGGGACGGGGAGCAGCTGGTCGGCGCGGTGATGACCTTCACCGACCGGCGGACCGAGGAAACCCTCGTGGCGACCCACGCGGAAGAGGTCGAAAACCTCACGGCCAAGCACGCGAAGGAGCTGGAAAAGCTCACCGCGCGCCACGCGGAGGAGCAGAAGAAGCTCACGGCGCAGCTCGCCAAGGAGCGGAAGGAACTCACCGCGCAGCTCGCCAAGGAGCGGGAAGCGCACACCGAGCGGTACGACGCGCTGGCCGCTCGCAACGCCCAGCTGCTCGCCGTCCTCGACCAGTCGCTGCGCGGCCCGTTGGTGGAGCTGCGCGGCGAGCTCGGCGTGCTCGCCGACGACCCGGCCGGGCAGCTGTGGCCCGAGGCCAACCAGATCCTGCACCACCTCGCCGCCGGGTACACCCGGATGACCACGCTGGTGGACAACGTCCTGAGCTACCAGCACCTCGACTCGGGCGACGAGGAGTTCACCCGGCACGCGGTCTCGATGGACGAGGTCGTCGCGGACGGCGTCGAGGGCGCGGTCGAGCTGATCGGCCCCGGGCGGGCGCAGTTCGCCGTGCACGCGCCGCCGATCGAGGCCGAGGTGGACGCGGAGCGGCTGGCGCAGGCGCTGGCGCACCTGATCGCGGACGTGGCGGGGGTCGACTCCACCGGCAAGGCGGCCGGGGGCCCGGGCGGCGCGACGGGCGACTCGACCATCGTGGTCGCGGCGGCGCAGCGCGGCGATGTCGTACGGATCGAGGTGCGCGGGCCGTACGCGGGCGGCGATCCCGTACACGAGCCGATCGTCCGCGGGATCGTACGGCGGCACGGGGGCGTGCTGCAGACGCATGAGATGCCGGGCATGGGCGGGCACGCCTACGTCCTCGAAGTGCCGATCTCCGCGGCCGCCGCCGCCCAGGCGGACCAGACGGACCAGGCCGAGAGCGCCGCAGGGGCGTCGGGGCGTACCGCCGGCCGAGGCACCGGCGCCGGGAAGACTGGCGCGGGCTCCGGTGCAGGCTCCGCGGCCGGCCAGGGCGGGACGAACGGCACGGGCACCGGCCAGACGCCGACCGGACCGACCGGACGGCGCGCACGGCGCGGCCCGGCCGGCGCGACCGGCGCGGCCGCAGGCGGAACCAACGGCGCCGGCACGAACGGCGCCGGTACGAACGGCGCGGGAACCGACGGAAGCGGTGCCAACGGGGGTGCGGACGGACAGCCCCCCGCGCGCGGCGCCGACCCGCGTACGCCGAGCACCCAGGGCGCCGGTCACCGCGGCGCGCACGCCGGTTCCGCGCCCGCGGGGCCCGCGGCGCCCGCGCCCGACGGCGACAACACCACCCCGGGGCAGCCGACCGCGGCCGGGGAACCGCAGCCGACCGGGCGCCGGCGCGCCCGCCGCCACCCCGACGAGGAGCAGCAGCCGGCGGTCGCGAGCGCGAACGCCCAAACCGACGGCCAGGGTTCGGGGGCCCATCGCCATGCCCGCGGCGCCGGCCCACAGGCCGACCCCCAGGCCGGTCAGCAAGCCAACCCGCAACCCGGTCCCCAGC
>NZ_JBHWES010000157.1:0-5256 GCF_042734105.1 Streptomyces sp. NPDC059679
GGGCAGGGGCTGGTCCCTCGCGGCCCCTGCCTGCAGTGCTGCCAATCGCAAACGCCGGCCGAGCCGGAAAACGCCGGGCGGGCTGGATCTCACACGAGATCCAGCCCGCCCGGCGTTTTGCTGACCGGGGTCCGCGGCGGAGCCCCGGAGAGGGGAGGCTACGCGTCGCCCCCGGCCGCGCCCGGGTCGGCGGCGGCCACGTCGAGCAGCTGGTAGCGGTCGATCGCCTGCTTGAGCACCGAGCGGTCGATCCGGCCCTCCTTGGCGAGCTCGGTGAGCACCGCCAGGACGACCGACTGCGCGTCGATGTGGAAGAAGCGGCGCGCCGCCCCGCGGGTGTCGGCGAAGCCGAAGCCGTCGGCGCCCAGCGACTGGTAGCTGCCCGGCACCCAGCGTGCGATCTGGTCCGGAACGGCCCGCATCCAGTCGGAGACGGCCACCTTCGGCCCCTCCGCGTTCGCCAGCTTCCGCGTCACATACGGAACGCGCTGCTCCTCCTCCGGGTGGAGCAGGTTGTGCTCCTCCGCCTCGACGGCGTCGCGCCGCAGCTCGTTCCAGGAGGTCGCCGACCACACATCGGCCTTCACATCCCACTCGTCGGCCAGGATGCGCTGCGCCTCGATCGCCCACGGCACCGCCACGCCCGAGGCGAGGATCTGCGCCGGGATGGCGCCCTTCTCGCCCTCCTTGAAGCGGTACAGGCCCTTGAGGATGCCCTCGCGGTCCACGTCGGCGGGCTCGGCCGGGTGCCGGATCGGCTCGTTGTAGACGGTGAGGTAGTAGAAGACGTCCTCGCTGTCCTCGCCGTACATCCGGCGCAGACCGTCCTGCACGATATGCGCGATCTCGAAGCCGAACGCCGGGTCGTACGCGACGACCGCCGGGTTGGTCGAGGCCAGCAGCTGCGAGTGGCCGTCCGCGTGCTGCAGACCCTCACCGGTCAGGGTCGTACGGCCGGCGGTCGCGCCCAGTACGAAGCCGCGCGCGAGCTGGTCGGCCATCTGCCAGAACTGGTCGCCCGTGCGCTGGAAGCCGAACATCGAGTAGAAGACGTAGACCGGGATCAGCGGCTCGCCGTGCGTGGCGTACGCCGAGCCCGCAGCGATCAGCGAGGCCGTACAGCCCGCCTCGGAGATGCCGTCGTGCAGCATCTGCCCGGTCGGCGTCTCCTTGTAGGCCAGCAGCAGCTCGCGGTCGACCGACTCGTAGGTCTGGCCCAGCGGGGAGTAGATCTTCGCCGAGGGGAAGAGCGAGTCCATGCCGAAGGTGCGGTACTCGTCGGGCGCGATCGGCACGAACCGCTTGCCGATCTCCTTGTCCCGCATCAGGTCCTTCAGCAGCCGTACGAACGCCATGGTGGTGGCGATCTGCTGCTGACCGGAGCCCTTCTTGGTCGTCGCGTACGTCTTGTCGCCCGGCAGCTGCAGCGGCTTGGCGCGCACCACGCGGGTCGGAACATACCCGTCCAGCGACTTGCGCCGGTCGTGCATGTACTGGATCTCCTCCGAGTCCCGGCCCGGGTGGTAGTACGGCGGCAGGCCGGACTCCAGCTCCTGGTCGGGGATCGGCAGGTGCAGCCGGTCGCGGAAGCGCTTGAGGTCGTCGACCGTCAGCTTCTTCATCTGGTGGGTCGCGTTGCGGCCCTCGAAGTTCGGGCCGAGCGTCCAGCCCTTGACCGTCTGGGCCAGGATCACCGTCGGCTGGCCCTTGTGGGCCTTGGCCGCCGCGTACGCCGCGTAGATCTTCTTGTGGTCGTGACCGCCGCGGCCCAGGTGCAGGATCTGGTCGTCGGTCATGTGCTCGACCATCTTGCGCAGCCGCTGGTCGTCGCCGAAGAAGTGCTCGCGGATGTAGGCGCCGGTCTCGGTCGCGTACGTCTGGAACTGGCCGTCGGGCGTGGTGTTCAGCCGGTTGACCAGCAGGCCGTCGCGGTCCTGCGCGAGCAGGGGGTCCCAGGTGCGGTCCCACACCAGCTTGATCACGTTCCAGCCGGCGCCGCGGAACTGCGACTCCAGCTCCTGAATGATCTTGCCGTTGCCGCGCACCGGGCCGTCGAGGCGCTGCAGGTTGCAGTTGACGACGAAGGTCAGGTTGTCCAGGCCCTCACGGGCGGCGAGGGAGAGCTGGCCCAGCGACTCCGGCTCGTCCATCTCGCCGTCGCCCAGGAACGCCCAGACATGCGACTTGGAGGTGTCGGCGATGCCGCGCGCCTCCATATAGCGGTTCATCCGCGCCTGGTAGATCGCCCCGAGCGGGCCGAGGCCCATGGAGACCGTCGGGAACTCCCAGAAGTCCGGCATCGACCGCGGGTGCGGGTAGCTGGACAGACCGTGGGAGGCCTTCGACTTCTCCTGCCGGAAGGCGTCCAGGTTCGCCTCGTCCAGCCGGTCCAGGAGGAAGGCGCGGGCGTAGATACCGGGGGAGGCGTGGCCCTGGAAGAAGATCTGGTCGCCGCCGTCGCCCCGGTCCTTGCCGCGGAAGAAGTGGTTGAAGCCCACGTCGTAGAGCGAGGCGGAGGAGGCGAAGGTGGCGATGTGGCCGCCGACGCCGATGCCCGGGCGCTGGGCGCGCGAGACCATCACCGCCGCGTTCCAGCGGGTCGCGTTCAGGATCTTGCGCTCGATCTCCTCGTTGCCGGGGAAGAACGGCTCGTCCTTGGTGGCGATGGTGTTGACGTAGTCGGTGCTGCGCATCTCGGGCACCGCGACGCGCTTCTCGCGGGCGCGCTCGATCAGGCGGAGCATGAGGTAGCGGGCACGTTCCCGGCCTCGCTCATCGACAGCTGCGTCGAGCGAGTCGAGCCACTCCTGGGTCTCTTCGGGATCGAAGTCCGGGACCTGGCTGGGAAGGCCGCCAATGATGATCGGGTTGCGATCGGATCCGGAAGCCACGCTATTCCTTCGCTTTTCGGTCGTGCTGTGCACGCAATGGATTCGTGCTCTGCTGGGTCGCGCCGATCTCCATCGTGTACCTCGCGTAGGGGATACGTCACCTCTACCGGGTGGTAACCATCACGTGGTGAGACTGGCGCTGCGTGGGCGTCGGGGTGCGACGGCCAAACCGCAACCATACGCTCACCCCGCACGGGGTACGCGTACGCCCGTTCGGCCCTGGGGGGCCTACCCGGCGTATCGTGTCGGTACGCGTGTTCAAACGGGACATTTTGGAGTGATGTGACTCACTCGTGGCTGTTCGTCCATGATGGGAGTTGCGGCGACACTCCCCCAATGCTCCGTTGAACGCCGTATGGGCGGACCCCCCACGTTTGGGCGGGATCGCTGGCCAGGTACTTGCGCGATCCGCCCGGCCCGTGTGGACTACGCCCCATGCCCCGCGCACGCGCGTGGCGCACAACGACTTGAAGAATGAACGCAAGATGACAGGAGGCAATCCGTGAGCGCGACCGCGGACCACGCGGAGGAGCGGACCAACCCTGCCGTGAGGCTGGGTTTCCAGCCCGATCAGGTGGTCCAGGAGATCGGCTACGACGACGATGTCGACCAGGAGCTCCGCGAGGCCATCGAGGAGATCACCGGCCAGGAGCTTGTCGACGAGGACTACGAGGACGTGGCCGACGCCGTCGTGCTGTGGTTCCGTGAGGACGACGGCGACCTGACGGACGCGCTGGTGGACGCCATCCAGATGATCGACGACGGCGCGCCGGTCTGGCTGCTGACCCCCAAGACCGGCCGTGACGGCTATGTCGAGCCGAGCGACATCAACGAGGCCGCGACCACCGCCGGCCTGTCCCAGACCAAGAGCTTCAATGCGGGCAAGGACTGGACGGGCAGCCGTCTGGTCACCCCGAAAGCCGCGAAGTCGAAGCGCTGAGCCGACACCGCGACACCCCGCTGAGAGCCCCCCTCCGTAACCTTCGGAGGGGGGCTCTGCGCGTAGGGTGACCCCAGCCAAACCAGCCAACCAGCACATCAGCTACCAGCGAAGGGATGCCACCCATGGCGATAGAGGTCGGCGCGAAGGCCCCCGATTTCGAGCTGAAGAACCAGCACGGGGAGTCGGTCCGGCTCTCCGACTTCCAGGGTGAGAAGAACGTCGTCCTCCTCTTCTACCCGTTCGCCTTCACCGGCGTGTGCACCGGCGAGCTGTGCGCCCTGCGCGATGAGCTGCCCAAGTTCGTCAACGACGAGGTGCAGCTGCTCGCCGTCTCCAACGACTCGCCCTTCACGCTGCGCGTGTTCGCCGAGCAGGAGGGGCTTGAGTACCCCCTGCTGTCGGACTTCTGGCCGCACGGCGAGGCCAGTCGGGCGTACGGCGTCTTCGACGAGGAGAAGGGGTGCGCGGTGCGCGGCACCTTCGTGATCGACAAGGAGGGCGTGGTCCGCTGGACCGTCGTCAACGGCCTCCCCGACGCCCGGGACCTCAACGAATACGTCAAGGCCCTGGAAACCCTGTAAGGCCCCGGAATCCTGGTGACGACGGAAACCCTGTGACGAGGGGGAACCGCTCACTAGGATCGACGCGTTGATCCTGATGGGATCCCTGGGCGCCCCAGGCCGCGCCTGGCGGCGCCCCCGGCACCCGGCATAGCAATGAAGGGGCACACCGTGCTCCTGACGAACCTTTTTTAGGAGGACTCGTGGGAGTCAGCCTCAGCAAGGGCGGCAACGTCTCGCTGACCAAGGAAGCCCCTAACCTGACCGCCATCACCGTGGGTCTGGGCTGGGACGTCCGCACCACCACGGGCACTGACTTCGACCTCGACGCCAGCGCCCTGCTGACCAACGCCGAAGGCAAGGTCTCCGGCGACCAGAACTTCGTCTTCTTCAACAACCTGAAGAGCCCCGACGGCTCGGTCGAGCACACCGGTGACAACCTCACCGGTGAGGGCGAGGGCGACGACGAGCAGATCAAGGTGAACCTGGTCGGCGTGCCGGCCGATGTCGCCAAGATCGTCTTCCCGGTGTCGATCTACGACGCCGAGACCCGCCAGCAGAGCTTCGGCCAGGTTCGGAACGCGTTCATCCGCGTGGTCAACCAGGCCGACGGCAACGAGCTCGCCCGCTACGACCTGACCGAGGACGCCTCGACCGAGACCGCCATGGTCTTCGGCGAGCTGTACCGGCACGGGGCGGAGTGGAAGTTCCGGGCGATCGGCCAGGGGTACGCCTCCGGGCTGCGCGGCATCGCACAGGACTTCGGCGTCAACGTCTGATACGCCCGTAGCACCACCCGCGTATGTACGTTCCGCGTACGCACCGTACGGCCCGCGCGTCCGGCGCCGCGTCCCTGCACACC
>NZ_JBHWES010000158.1:0-5230 GCF_042734105.1 Streptomyces sp. NPDC059679
ACCAGAGAGACGATCACCCGGACAGGGTTCCAGTAGACCGTGATGGAACGCCAGACCCGCTCCGAGCAGCAGCGATGAGTTTCCGAACGGCACAGGCACGAGCTTGTCATCCACCTCGCGCGGCCGCAGCGGCTTGACGCCCACCTTCCGCCGGGCCAGCGCCGGCAGGCCGCGCACTCCGATCAGGACCCGCTTCCCGGCGCTCGCCGCGTCCAGCGCCTTCGACTCGCCCAGCAGCGACAGGAACGGGCGCACCGTGGCATACCGGTTCGCGAGCGCGGCCCGCATGGCGACCTCGGCCGAGTTCTCGTCCTCGGGCACCAGCGAGACCACCGTGGCCGCCGCGGTTATCACGGCGGCGCGCGGGGCGACTTCCTCCACCGCCGCCCACAGCGCGGCCACGTCCAGGTCCGTGCCGTGTTCCTCGACCAGCTCCAGTTCCCCGAATAGCACCTTCGCCGCCCGCGCGAGCACCCGTGACGCCTTCTCCAGCTGCGGCAGCGTGGACAGCCGCTCCTTCTCCGTCTTCCGCTTCGCCGTGTTCAGCAGCCGGGTGGCCATCAGGACCTGGAACAGGTCCAGGGCCTCGTCGATCGCCTTCGCCTCCAAGTGCCGCATCACCGCGGTGAGCAACGCCGTGCGCTTGGGCTCCGCCGCCCGCTCCAGCAGCGGCGCCTTTGACCCCAGCGCGTACCGGGCCAAAGCGGCCATCCGGTTCGGCGGGATCTGCGACAGCTTCAGCCGCCCGAGCCGGTACGCGCCGATCTCGTCCACCCGCTCCAGCGCGCGGGCGAAAGCTGTCCCGGTCGTCCGCGTCGACGGCCGGCGCAGGCGCCACTTCTTCCTCGTTTCCTCGTTCAGGACAACCCTATTGGGTGCCTGTCCGGAAACTTCGTGGCCCCTCAGCGGACGGTACGTGGCCGACCGTGGCGCTTGGGACGGGAGGCCTTCGCGTGGGGTGATGGGGATATTTGGATCTGGCTCTGACCGCAGTTTGGTGAAGATCGCGTTCGTCATGGAGTCACGGATAACCCGTGTGGGGTCACCGCCTGATCCTTGGGCGGCCGCTCTCCAGAGCGTCCCGGGCCGCTTCCATGAAGGCGTGGCGACATTCGCGTTTGGTGGCACCTTGTCCAGTTGGAACTGCGTCGCGCATGTGTGCGTGTAGGGCCTTGGTGTAGTCGTGGACGACCTGTGCTGTCTGATGCGAACAGGTCAGCTCGACGGCCTTCTTCGCGAGCCACAGGTCGTGCAGTCTCTCGTCTGCAGGGTCATCAGAGGCAGGAAGGCCGAGTTTTCGGCGATCCAGTATCAACTCGACGCGCTGCGCGGCAGCCAGGAATACCGAGATGGCCTCTTTGCGCTCAGTGCGCTCTACATCTTTGCGTTGTTGACGGTCGCGTTGCACCTCGACGCGCGTCGCCAGGTATTGCCCTACGAGCGTCCCTGTGGTCCCGAGAAGGACACCGACCAGGGCGAGAACCGTGCCTCCAGTAGCTCCATCCATGGCATACAGCCTGGTAGATGAATGCTGTGCCACGGCCGGGTTCTTGAAAACCGTGTGCCGTTCGGAGACTCGTCGCCCCTGGTCAGGCTGCGTGGCCGATGGTGATGTGGAGGGGCTGGCCCAGGGCGTTGGCCACGCGCAGGAGGGTGCGGGTGGAGGGGAGGGTGAGGCTGGTTTCCAGGCGGGCGATGGCGGGCTGGGTCATTCCGGCGCGGCGGGCGAGTTCGGTCTGGGACCAGCCCAGTTCGGTGCGGCGCTGGTAGACGGTGCGGCCGATTTCGATGGCCAGCCCGGTTTCGTCGTAGATCTGCTGAGCCTGGGAGGCGAGACCGGTTTCCTCGTCGGCCAGTTCCTTGGTTCGGTGGGTCTTCCATGTGGAGTGGTTCACAGTTCTTCCTCCTTCACGTTGCGGTCGTAGATCTGGTGGCTGTCGGCGGGGCGGTGTTTGGCTTCGCACCGTTGCTGGGCTGCGTGGGCGCGGTCGACTTCTGCGGTTTCGCGCATGCGGGTCTTGTGGAACACGGTGAGCATGACGATGCGCCGGGCGGGGGCGAGCCAGTAGGTGATGCGCTGTTCGCGGCGGTGAAGGGAGAACCGTAGTTCGCGTAGCTTGCCGCCCAGGTGGCGGGTCTGGGGTTCGCCGAGTGTCTCGGCGTGGTCGGCGAGGAAGTCGGCCAGCTTCATCACGCGCAGGTAGTCGGTGGGTGGGAGCGAGTCCAGCCACTGCTGGACTTCTGCTTCAAGCTCGATGTCGTACCGCTCACCCATACCAAAAAGCATATACCGATGCCGCGCGGGACTCCATCGGGCCGGCTTGCGAATCGTCTCTGCGGGAATGGAGTGTGGGCGATGGGGAATGAAGGCGGTGTCGACGAGGGTCGCATGTCGACCCCGCGACGTGAACGGCCCTCTCGGTCTCTGCGGCAAGCTGAATGTTTGGCACCGCTGTCGAGGGGGGTGACACGCGTGCGGGGCTCCCTCCGTGACTGGCGGCGTATCGCTCCGTACCGCCCCGAGCGGACCGCTACAAGAATGAAACGATTGGCTACCGAGAGTGGTCACTGGGCTGGGGGTCAAGGGGTCGCAGGTTCAAATCCTGTCGTCCCGACGGTGCAGAGGGTTCTTGCAGGTCAACACCTGTGAGGGCCCTCTTTTCGCGCTCCGGATCCCGACGTCGAGGTCGAGCACGCCGCTCACCGACACCTTGACTCGGAGGCTTTCCGACGATGCCGCTTCTGGACCTCGACAAGATCACCACAGGGCTCTCCAAGACCTGGGAGGGGTTCCTGCGCGACTGGGACCGCTCCCTGCGGGCGGGCAACTACCCGGAGACCACCCGCTACAACTACCTCCTGGCCGCAGCCCAGCTCGCCCGCTACCTGGCCCAGCACGCCACGCCCGACCTCGACGCCCAGGACGCCGCCGATGACCCGACCGAGGTCACCCGGGGCCACGTGGAGGCCTTCCAGGGGTGGATGATCGAGACGCGGTCGGCGTCGACCGCGCTGAACAAACACAAGGGGCTGCAGCAGTTCTTCAAGTGGCTGATACTCGATGAGGAGGAGATCGAGCGCTCCCCGATGGAGCGCGTCCGTCAGCCGAAGACGGTCAAGAAGCTGATCCCGGTGATCCGGGACGAGGACACCAAGAAGGTGCTGGCCTCCTGCAAGGGCAAGGCGTTCCTCCAACTGCGGGACGAGGCCATCATCCGCCTCTACTACAACACCGGCGCCCGCCTGTCCGAGGTCGGCAACCTCACCCTGGACGACATCGACCTGACCACCGACTCGGTGCACTACCACGGCAAGGGCGGGCGGGACCGCCGGGTGCGGTTCGGGCCCAAGACGGCGCGGGCGGTGAGCCGGTATCTGCGGGCCCGCGCCAAGCGCAAGGGCGCCGAACTGCCGGACCTGTGGCTGGCCGAGCGCGGCGGGCGGCGGCTGGCGCCGAACGGCATCAAGATCATGCTTAAGCGGCGTGGCCTGTCGGCGGGGGTGACGGGGGTGCATGCGCACCGGTGGCGGCACAACTTCGCGCACGAGTGGAAGCGGGGCGGCGGGGATTCGGGTGACTTGATGCTGCTGATGGGCTGGGTCTCCGAGGACATGCCCCGTCATTACGGGGCCAGCGCGGCGGCCGAACGCGCCCAGGAAACCCACCAGCGGATGGGAATCGGCGAGAATGTCTGAACCTCTCGCCCACACGCCTGACGGGACACCGGACAGCGCGGCCACGGTCCGGGCGGTCACCGGCATGATGGCGGCCGTCGTCAGCCTGACGTTCCTGTTCGGGTTCGGCAACGTATGGAACCTGGCGCTGAGGCTGGGCGTGCCGCCGTGGGTGGCACCGCTGGTCGCCCCGGCGGTCGACCTGTCCATCCTCGGCCTGCTGCTGGGCATCCGCTACCTCGCCCTCCACGGCGCACCGGTGGAGCAGTTGCGTCCGGCGAGGCGGCTGCTGGTGCTCTCCAGCGGCATGACCCTGGCACTGAACACAGCCGACCCGCTGATCGCCGCACACCTGGGCAAGGCCGCCTTCGACGCGGTCGGCCCCGTCCTCCTGATCGGCTGGGCCGAGGTCGGGCCCGGACTGCTCCACGCACTCGCCACCACGAACCGGCAAGGCGCGACACGGCAATCCGCGACACCGCAGCATGAACAGGACCGCGTCGAGAGCCCGCCGCGCATCAATCAGACAGGGGCTCCCGCGAACGGTGGCCAGACCACGAACTCTTTCCCCACATCGGAACAGCAACCTGATGGTGACGATCTGTTCGAGCGCGCCCGACAGGAAGACGCCCGCCACTGGGAGACCTACCAGCGGCCGATCTCCGCGGAAACGCTCCGCAAACGGCTGCACGTCGGCGCGGCACGGTCACGCATGCTCGTGGCGATGATCCGCTCCGATACCTCCTCCAGGCGCGCCGACCAAGCACAGAACACCGCGGAAGGGCCAGAACAGCGCAGGGCGTGAACTCGAGCCGACAGTGCCCTGCTCGGATGAGCTTGTGGGGAACTTCAGCTCTCGGCTTGCCTTGCGGACAGGTGGAGGAGGATGTCGCGGAAGACGGCTGCCTGGACTTTGGCGATCTCCTCGCCGGGCTGACCGTGAGCCAGCCTGACCATGAAGTCCATCCTGAGGGGGCGCTGCGCCCCTCGCCCGGGACCATATACGTGGCGAGGGGCGCGCCGTCTTCGGCACGGCCGGATTGCGAACCCTGCTCGCGAGTGGGTTCGCCTCTGTGTTGCTGCACTGTTTCTGCCATACCCATCGCTTACCGCACGACGGAACACTGTGCACAGCGGCCGCAGGAGACACCAGCCGATGTGGTGAACAACTCGATATGCCTGACACGCCCCGTCGAGTCCGATCCATGGACACGAAGCGCTTGGCCGACGCGCCGGGGAGTTGCCGTCCCGTCGCGTGGGTGACTCACGCACGGAAGCTTGCCTGCCGCCGGAGAAAATAGTGTGCCAAGCGAGTGAGCGTACGTCAGCCAAGAACCCACAGCGGCACCGCTCAGTAGCGAGCGCAATCAAACCCTGAGTCGCTGCCTCGGTGACGACCTCCTCGGAGCTCGTCGCAGGTGAGAGCCCCCGGCAGGGCACCACACAGAAGGATGGTCGCCCTGACCTGCAGAATCTGTCCGGCAGGCTGGTGATCAAGGGCAGCTTCGAACCCGTGGCGCGGGGCGGAGCGGGCCGATGAATGGCGAGAGGTCGG
>NZ_JBHWES010000159.1:0-5189 GCF_042734105.1 Streptomyces sp. NPDC059679
CGGCAGACGGTTGGCTTCGAGCCCGCCGTACGGGAGCTGCTGGCCCGGCGCCACCGCGCGTTCATCGAGATCAGCGCCCATCCCGTACTGACGGTCGGGGTTCAGGAGACGGTCGACGACGTCGATGTGACTGCTGTGGTCGTGGGCACTTTGCGTCGGGACCAGGGTGGCAGTGACCGGTTCCTGGCCTCGCTGGCGGAGGTCTTCGTCCGTGGTGGCGCCGTCGACTGGGCGAGTGTGTTCGCGGACACCGGCGCCCACCGCGTCGACCTGCCCACCTACGCCTTCCAGCACGAGCTGTACTGGCCGAACGCCTCCATGCGGGTGGGCAACGTCACCGGCCTGGGCCAGGTGGCCGCCGGGCATCCGCTGCTCGGCGCCGCGGTCGAGCTGGCCGATGCGGGCGGGGTGCTGTTCACCGGCCGGCTGTCGCTGCGGTCGCATCCGTGGCTGGCGGATCACGCCGTGGGCGGTGTGGTGCTCTTCCCGGGCACCGGCTTCCTGGAGTTGGCGATCCGCGCCGGCGACCAGGTCGGCTGCGACCTGGTCGACGAGCTCACCCTGCTCGCACCCCTGGTCCTGGGGGAGCGCGACGCCGTCGCCATCCAGCTGTGGGTGGGGGCGCCGGACGAGACCGGCCGCCGCACCGTGAACGTGTACTCGCGCGCCGCCGAAGCCGCCGAGCAGCCGTGGACGCACCATGCCACCGGTGTGCTCGCCGAAGGGGAGCGTACGGCGCGGTTCGACGGAGCCGTATGGCCGCCCGAAGGCGCGGTCGTGGCCGATATGGAGGACTTCTACGCGCGGCTCGCCGACGGCGGGTTCGCGTATGGACCGCTCTTCCAGGGGCTGCGGGCGGTGTGGCAGCGCGGCGACGAGGTGTTCGCCGAGGTGGCACTCCCCGAGCAGACGGGCGGCGACGCCGAGTCGTTCGCGATGCATCCGGCCCTGCTGGACGCGGCCCTGCACGCGGTGTCGTTCGTGAACCTCGAAGCCGCCGAGGGCGGACGCCTGCCCTTCTCCTGGAGCGGTGTGTCCCTGCACGCCACGGGCGCCTCCATGCTGCGCGTACGCCTGACCCGGTGCGACGCGGAATCGGTCTCGCTGGCGGCCGTGGACACCGATGGCGCGCCGGTGGTCTCGGCGGACTCGCTGGTGCTGCGCCCGGTGTCGGCCGAACAGTTGGCCGGCGCCCGGGCCGGTGAGCAGGATTCGCTGTTCCGGCTGGAATGGGTCCCTGTCCAGGTCGATACGGCGGCGTCCGGCGCACTCGACATCGTGGAACTGACCGCGGACCAGGCCACGGACCCGGCGTCGCTGGCCACGGTGCCGGAGGTGGCGACGGTCACCTGGGAGCCGGCCGACTCCTCCTCGGCGGCCGAAGCGGTGCACGAGGAGACGGCGCGGGCGCTCCGGCTCATCCAGAACTGGCTGGCCGACGAACGGCTCCAGGGCTCCCGACTGGTCTTCGTCCTGCGCGACGCCGTCGCCGTCGAGTCGCCTGACATGGTGGCCGCGGCGGTCTGGGGGCTGGTGTCCAGCGCCCAGAGCGAGAACCCCGGACGGTTTGTGCTCGTGGACGCCGCTTCCCCGGACGAGGTGCGGACAGCGCTGGCGTCCGGCGAGCCGCAGGTCGTGGTGCGCGACGGCGGCGTATGCGTCGGCCGACTGGCCTCCGTAACCTCGCGCGGCTCGCTGCTGCCGCCGGCCGACGGAACGCCGTGGCGGCTGGACAGCCGGCAGAAGGGCAGTCTGGACAACCTCGAACTGCTCAGCTTCCCGGAGGCTGCCGAACCGCTGGCCGCCGGACAGATCCGGGTGGCCGTACGGGCCGCCGGCCTCAACTTCCGGGATCTTCTCAACGGCCTCAACGCGCTGGGCGCCTTCCAGGACAAGGTGGGGCCACTCGGCAGCGAGGCGTCCGGTGTGGTCGTGGAGACCGGCCCCGAGGTGACCGGGCTGCGCGTGGGCGACCGAGTGGTGGGACTGGTCGACAACTCCTTCGGGCCCCTTGCGGTGGCCGCTGAGCGGGCGGTGACCCGGATTCCGGAGGGCTGGCGGTTCGAGGATGCCGCATCCGTCCCGGTCGCGTACCTGACCGCGTATTACGGGCTGGTGGATTTGGCGGGGTTGTCGTCGGGCGAGTCGGTGCTGGTGCATGCGGGTGCCGGTGGTGTGGGGATGGCGGCAATTCAGCTGGCGCGGCATCTGGGCGCTGAGGTGTTCGCGACGGCGAGTGAGGGCAAGTGGGATGCGTTGCGGTCGCTGGGGATCCCGGACGACCACATCGCTTCCTCCCGTACGACGGACTTCGAGGAGCGGTTCCGCGAGGTGACCGGCGGGCGCGGCGTGGACGTGGTACTGAACTCGCTCGCGGGTGAGTTCATCGACGCGTCCGCGCGGCTCCTGCGCCCGGGCGGCCGGTTCGTCGAGATGGGCAAGCTGGACATCCGCGACGCCGACAGCTTCACCGACGCGACGTACCTCTGGTTCGACCTGCTCGACGCGGGCCCCGATCGTCTGCAGAGCATGCTGGTCGAGCTGATGGAGCTGTTCGAGGCGGGTGCGCTGCGGCCGCTTCCGGTGACGGCGTGGGATGTGCGGCGGGCGCGGGACGCCTTCCGGTTCATGAGCCAGGCCAGGCACACGGGCAAGATCGTGCTGACCATGCCGCGTGAGTGGGACCCCGAGGGCACCGTGCTGATCACCGGGGGTACGGGTGGTCTGGGCAGTGTGCTGGCGCGGCATGTGGTGACCAAGCACGGAGTGCGTCGACTGCTGCTCACCAGCCGCCGTGGGCTGGATGCCCCGGGTGCGGCCGAGTTGCGGGCGGAGTTGGCGGAGCTGGGCGCCGAGGTGTCGGTGGTGGCGTGTGATGTGGCCGACCGGGACGCGGTGGCGGAGGTGCTGGCGTCGATTCCGGCAGAGCATCCGCTGACCGCCGTGGTGCATGCGGCGGGTGTGCTGGACGACGGTGTGGTGGGGGCGCTGACGCCGCAGCGGCTGAGTGCCGTACTGCGCCCGAAGGTGGATGCGGCGTCGCATCTGCACGAGCTCACCCGCGACCTGGACCTGGCCGCCTTCGTGATGTTCTCCTCGCTCGCCGGGGTGATGGGCAACGCGGGTCAGGGCAACTACGCCGCCGCCAACGCCGCCCTCGACGCCCTGGCTCGCGGGCGCCGGGCGGCGGGGCTGGCCGGCCAGTCCCTCGTATGGGGCCTGTGGGCCCATGAAAGCGGCATGACCGGAAAGCTCACCGACGCCGACATCCAGCGCATGAGCGCCGCCGGGCTGCCGCCGATCAACGGCGAGGAGGGCATGGCCCTCTTCGACGCGGCGCTGTCCTGCGACGAGCCGGTGGTGGCACCCGTACGTCTGGACCTCGCCGCGTTCCGTGCGCAGCCCGAGGTGCCGAGCCTGCTGCGCGGGCTGGTCCGCACCACCCGCCGGGCGGCGGCAGCGGCAGCGGTGCCCGCGTCGGGCGCGGCGGCCGCGCTCACCCGGCAGCTGGCGGGAGTGGCGGAGTCCGAGCGCGCACCGGTCCTGGTGGACATCATCCGTGGCCAGGCGGCCGCGGTCCTCGGACATGCCTCGGCCGAGGCGGTCGAGGCGCGCAAGGAGTTCCGCGAGCTGGGCTTCGACTCGCTGACCGCCATCGAGCTGCGCAACCGGCTGAACACGGCCACCGGGCTGCGCCTGCCGTCCACACTCGTCTTCGACTACCCCACTCCGATCGTCCTCGCGGAGCATCTGCTCTCGGAGCTCGTGGGCCAACGCGGCGAGGTGGTCCTGCCGACGGCCGTCACCTCGGGGCTTGCGGACGACCCGATCGTGATCGTCGGGATGAGCTGCCGCTACCCGGGCGGCGTCCGGTCACCCGAGGACCTGTGGCGACTGGTCGCCGAGGGCCGGGACGCCATCGCCGAACTCCCCACGGACCGCGGCTGGCAGGTCTACGGGGACCTCGCCTTCGAGGGGGGCTTCCTCTACGACGTCGCCGAGTTCGACGCGGGCTTCTTCGGGATTTCGCCGCGTGAGGCGCTGGCGATGGATCCGCAACAGCGGCTGCTGCTGGAGACCTCGTGGGAGGTCTTCGAGCGCGCGGGCATCGACCCGGCCGACCTGCGCGGCACCGACACCGGTGTCTTCATCGGCGCAGGCAACGGTGGCTACGTGCCGCCGGAGGAGTCTCGCGGCCATCAGATGACCGGCCTGCTGACCAGCGTCGCGTCCGGGCGGCTGTCCTACACCTTCGGTCTCGAAGGCCCTGCGCTGACGGTGGACAGCGCGTGTTCGTCGTCGCTGGTCACCATTCACCTGGCGGCGCAGTCGCTGCGCTCGGGCGAATGCTCCTTGGCGCTGGCGGGCGGTGTCACGGTGATGGCCACCCCGGCGGCCTTCGGGGAGTTCGACCAGCACGGCGGGCTCTCACCGGACAGCCGCTGCCGCCCGTTCGCCGATTCGGCCGCCGGAACGGGCTGGTCGGAGGGCGTGGGCCTGGTGGTGCTCGAGCGGTTGTCGGACGCGCGGCGCAACGGGCATGAGGTGCTTGCCGTCATCCGGGGTTCGGCGGTCAACCAGGATGGCGCGTCGAATGGTCTGACGGCGCCGAATGGTCCGTCGCAGCAGCGGGTGATCCGTCAGGCGCTGGCGAACGCCGGTCTTGCGCCCGTGGATGTGGACGCTGTGGAGGCGCATGGTACGGGGACCACGCTGGGTGACCCGATCGAGGCGCAGGCGCTGCTCGCCACGTATGGGCAGGACCGTGAGCTGCCGCTGCGGCTGGGTTCCATCAAGTCCAACATGGGGCACACCCAGCTGGCGGCCGGTGTGGCCGGTGTGATCAAGATGGTGATGGCGCTGCGGCACGGTGTGCTGCCCAAGACGCTGCACGTGGACACGCCGTCCACGCATGTGGACTGGTCGGCGGGTGCGGTGGAGCTGTTGACCGAGTCGGCGGAGTGGCCGGAGACCGGGCGCCCGCGCCGGGGCGGTGTCTCGGCGTTCGGCGTCAGCGGCACCAATGTGCACGCCATCCTGGAGCAGGCACCACAGCCTGCCGAGCCGATCCCGGGTGACCAGGACGGCTCTGCAGTGGCCCCTGCTGCCCTGCCGTGGGTGGTGTCGGCGAAGACGGCCGAGGCGCTGCGTGGGCAGGCGGCCGGTCTGCTGGCGCGGGTGGAGGTCGA
>NZ_JBHWES010000160.1:0-5087 GCF_042734105.1 Streptomyces sp. NPDC059679
ATGTACCGCACCGGCGACCTCGCCCGCTGGAACCACGACGGCACACTCGAACACCTCGGCCGCACCGACACCCAGGTCAAAATCCGCGGCTTCCGCATCGAACCCGGCGAAATCGAAGCCGTCCTGACTGCCCATGAGGCGGTCGCCCAAGCCGCCGTCCTCGTTCGTGAAGACCAGCCCGGCGACAAGCGGCTGGTCGGCTATGTGGTGCCGACGGATGCGGAAGTGGGAGTTGATACCGCCGAGGTGCTGGGGGTGGCCAGGGACCGGCTCCCCGACTACATGGTGCCCACCGCACTCATCACCCTCGACCGACTGCCCCTGACACCAAACGGCAAGCTGGACCGCAAGGGCCTGCCCGCCCCCGACTACACCACATCCACCGCCCGCCGAGCACCCCGCACACCGCACGAGGAGATCCTGTGCGGTCTCTTCGCCGAAGTCCTCGCGGTCCCCGATGTCGGCATCGATGACAGCTTCTTCGCGCTCGGTGGACACTCCCTCCTCGCCACCCGCCTCATCAGCCGCATCCGCACCACCCTGGACGTCGAACTCACCATCCGCGCCCTCTTCGAAACACCCACCGTCGCCGGCCTCACCGAACACCTCCACACATCCAACGCCCACACCACACGAACACGCCCCAAACTCACCCCCCAAACCCGGCCCGAAACCGTACCCGTCTCCTTCGCACAGCGCCGGCTGTGGTTCCTCGGCCAACTCGAAGGCCCCTCCGGCACCTACAATATGCCCCTGTCGCTACGGCTACGCGGCCAACTGGACACCGACGCCCTGCGCCTGGCCCTGACCGACGTGGTCGAGCGGCATGAGAGCCTGCGTACGGTCTTCCCCCAGGCCGACGGCCAGCCCTACCAGCACATCCTCCAAGGCACCGCGACATCGGTGTTCGAAGTGCTGGACATCGCCGAGGAAGACTTGGCGGGGGCGCTGAAGCGGGAGGCCGCCACTGGGTTCGATCTCGGCCGCGAGCTGCCGCTGCGCGTACGGCTGTTCAAGCTCGGGCCGGACGACTACGTAATGCTGGCGGTCGTACACCACATCGCCGCAGACGGCTGGTCGATGGCGCCTTTCGCCCGCGACCTGACCACCGCCTACCAGGCCCGCGCCGGCGGCAAGGCACCCGGATGGCGCGCGCTTCCGGTGCAGTACGCGGACTACACCCTCTGGCAGCAGGAAATCCTCGGCCACGAAGACGACCCCGACAGCCTGGTCAACGCCCAGCTGGAGTACTGGGCCACCACCCTGGCCGGCGTGCCCGAGCAGCTGGAGCTGCCGGTCGACCGCCCCAGGCCCGCCGTAGCATCGTACGAGGGCGACAGCGTGGCGCTGCGCGTGCCGGCGCCCGTACACGCCCGGCTGGTGGAGCTGGCCCACGACAGCGGCGCAAGCGTCTTCATGACCGTCCAGGCCGCCTTGGCCGTCCTTCTGAGCCGCATGGGCGCAGGCCATGACATCCCGATCGGCACACCCATCGCCGGACGCACCGACGACGCGCTCGACGAGCTGGTCGGCTTCTTCGTCAACACCCTCGTCCTGCGTACGGACACCAGTGGCGACCCCACCTTCCGCGAGCTCATCGAACGCGTACGGGAAACGGACCTGGCCGCCTACGCACACCAGGACGTGCCCTTCGAACGCCTCGTGGAAGTACTCAACCCGCAACGCTCCCTGGCACATCACCCCCTGTTCCAGGTGATGCTCGCCCTCCAGAACAACACCCACCCCACCCTCGACCTCCCCGGCCTCCATGTCACCCGCCAGCCCATGGGTGGCACCGCCGCCAAATTCGACCTGACGGTCAATCTCAGTGAGCACCGCGCCGCGGACGGCGCCGCCGACGGCCTCACCGGACACCTCGACTACCGCACCGACCTCTTCCACCCCACCACCATCGAGGCGCTGGCCACACGGCTCGTCCACGTCCTGGCGACAGTCACCGCCGATCCGGACACCCGGGTCAGCCAGATCGACATACTCGGCGAGGCCGAACGGCACCAGGTCCTCACCCACTGGAACGACACCGCACAGCCGCTCCCGGACGCCCTGCTGCCCGAGCTCTTCGAGACCCAGGTCAAGCGCACCCCCGACGCGGTCGCCGTCGTCTTCGAGAGCCAGGAGGTGACGTACGCCGACCTCAACACCCGAGCGAACCGGCTGGCGCGGTACCTGATCGCCCAGGGCGCCGGGCCGGAGCGGCTGGTGGCGGTGGCCCTGCCACGCTCGGCCGAGCTGGTCGTAACACTGCTGGCCATCCTCAAGGCCGGCGCGGGGTACCTCCCCATCGACCCGGACTACCCCACCGACCGCATCCACTACATGCTCCAGGACGCGGCCCCCACACTCCTGGTCACCGACACCACCACATCCGCCGCCCTCCCCCCAGCCGACGATCTGCCTCGGCTGATGGTGGATGACGAGTGGGCCTCTCGATACGACGATGCGGATGTCGTGGACGCCGACCGCACGGGCGGCCTGCTCCCCCAGCATCCCGCCTACGTCATCTACACCTCCGGCTCGACCGGTCGCCCCAAGGGCGTGACGGTCCAGCAGCGGAGCGTGGTCAATCTCATCACCTGGGCCGTCTCCGAATTCGGGCCCGAGCGATTGACTCATGTGTACGTCTCGACGTCTCTCAACTTCGACGTCTCGGTCTTCGAGCTCTTCACGCCGCTCATCACGGGCGGACGCGTCGAGGTGGTCCGCGACCTGCTCGCTCTTGGTGGCAGTGTGCCGAGCAGTGGGTCTTCCTGCCTCATCAGCGGTGTTCCCTCCGTTGTCTCAACTCTCCTCAGCAGCGGTGGGAGCATTGACGCGGGGACAGTGGTGTTGGCCGGAGAGGCCATCACGCCGCACGTGGCGAACGCCATTCGTGCCGCCGTTCCGGGAGGTCTGCTCGCGAACTGCTACGGGCCCACCGAAGCCACCGTCTACTCCACGTCATGGTTCACCGACGATGAGCTGGCCACCGCTCCCCCCATCGGTCACCCTGTGTGGAACACACAGGTGTATGTGCTGGACGCGACGTTGCAACCAGTGCCGGTGGGGGTGCCCGGCGAGCTCTACATCGCCGGCGCGCAACTGGCCCGAGGGTATCTGGGACGGCCTGGCCTGACGGCGGAGCGGTTTGTGGCGAATCCGTTCGGCACGGCGGCGGGGTCGCGGATGTACCGGACAGGCGATGTGGTCCGGTGGCGGGCGGACGGGCAGCTGGAGTTCGTGGGGCGTTCGGACGCCCAGGTCAAGGTGCGTGGCTTCCGTATCGAGCCCGGTGAGGTGGAGAGCGTCCTGGCGGCGCACGACGCCGTGGCGCAGACCGCCGTCCTGGTACGGGAGGACCGGCCCGGAGACCGGCGTCTGGTCGGCTATGTGGTGCCCACGGACGCGGGTGTGGGGCTTGACGCCGCTCAGGTGCTGGAAGTGGCCAGGGGCCGACTGCCGGACTACATGGTCCCCTCGGCACTCGTCGTCCTCGAACGGCTGCCCCTGACCCCGAACGGAAAGCTGGACCGCAGGGCCCTGCCCGCCCCCGACTACACCACAACCCTCACCCGCCGCGCCCCGCGCACGCCGCGCGAGGAGATCCTGTGCGGGCTGTTCGCGGAAGTGCTGGGTGTCGCCGGCATCGGCATCGACGACAACTTCTTCTCCCTCGGCGGGCACTCCCTCCTCGCCACCCGCCTCATCAGCCGCATCCGCACCACCCTGGGCCTGGAGCTCGGCATCCGCGCGCTCTTCGAGTCCCCGACCGTCGCCGGACTGAGCGCACGAACAGATCAAGAAACCAGCCTGACACGACAGCCACTGACCGGCAGGCCACGGCCAGAGACCGTCCCGGTCTCCTTCGCACAACGCCGGCTGTGGTTCCTCGGCCAACTCGAAGGCCCCTCCGGCACCTACAACATCCCCATGTCGCTTCGGCTACGCGGCCAACTGGACATCGACGCCCTGCGCCTGGCCCTGACCGACGTGGTCGGACGTCATGAGAGCCTGCGGACACTCTTCCCCCAGACCGACGGCCAGCCCCGCCAGCACATCCTTCCAGGCAACGTCGCGTCGGTGTTCCAGGTGTTGGATGTGGCCGACGAGGACCTGGCCGAAGCACTGATGAAGGAGGCTCGCGCCGGGTTCGACCTCTCGTGTGACCTTCCGCTGCGGGTACGCCTGTTCGCCGTGGCGCCGGATGAGTACGTACTGCTGGCAGTCGTACACCACATCGCTGCAGACGGCTGGTCGATGGCCCCCTTCGCCCGCGACCTGACCACCGCCTACAAGGCCCGTGCCGACGGCAAGGCGCCCGGATGGCAAGCGCTGCCGGTGCAGTACGCGGACTACGCCCTGTGGCAGCGTGAGGTTCTGGGCAGCGAAGACGAACCGGACAGTGTGATCTCACAGCAGCTGGCCTACTGGACGGCTGCCCTGGCAGGCGTGCCGGAGCAGCTGGAGCTGCCGGTGGACCGACCCCGGCCGGCCGTGGCATCGCATGAGGGTGGAAGTGTGGCGGTGCGGGTGCCGGCCGGGGTGCACACCCAACTGGTCGAGCTGGCGCAGGGCAGCGGGGCGAGTGTCTTCATGACCGTCCAGGCCGCCCTGGCCGTCCTGCTCACCCGGATGGGCGCGGGCACTGATATCCCCATCGGCACCCCGATCGCCGGGCGCACGGATGACGCGCTGGACGATCTGGTCGGTTTCTTCGTGAACACGTTGGTGTTGCGTACGGATGTGAGTGGCGATCCCACGTTCCGTGAGCTGATGGAACGGGTACGGGAGACGGACCTGGCCGCCTACGCCCACCAGGACGTGCCGTTCGAGCGGCTGGTGGAGGTGCTGAACCCGGAGCGGTCGATGGCGCGGCACCCCCTGTTCCAGGTGATGCTCTCCTTCCAGAACAACACCCGACCCAGCCTGGACCTTCCGGGGCTGGACATCGCCCATCAGCCGATAGGCGGGATCGCCGCCAGATTCGACCTCACCGTCAATCTCAGCGAGTTGCGTGCGGGGGATGGCAGTCCGGGTGGGTTGAGTGGGCATGTCGACTACCGGACCGATCTGTTCGATCCGGCGTCGAT
>NZ_JBHWES010000161.1:0-5031 GCF_042734105.1 Streptomyces sp. NPDC059679
GACCCTGCGCCCCTCGCGGACACGGACCGGCTGGGCCCCGTGTCGATGGCCAACACCGCCTACGTCATCTACACCTCCGGATCCACCGGCCGCCCGAAGGGTGTCGCGGTTACCCATGCCGGGCTGGGTGGTTTGCTGGCGACGCAGGTGGAGCGGTTGGCGGTGACGTCGGAGAGTCGGATCCTGCAGTTTGCCTCGCCGAGTTTCGACGCGTCGGTGTGGGAGTTGACGACGGCGCTGTTGTCGGGTGCCGTGCTGGTGCTCGCGGATCGGGAGGCGCTGGCTCCGGGTGAGCCGTTGGTGGGGACGGTGGCGGCGTATGGCGTGACGCATGTGCTGTTGCCGCCGCCGGTGCTGGCGTCCTTGCCGGTGGGTTCACTGTCGAGCGTGCGCACGCTGGTGGTCGGGGGTGCGGCGTCGTCGGCGGAGCTGGTGGCGGCGTGGGCCCCGGGTCGGCGGATGGTGAACGCGTACGGTCCGACCGAGACGACCGTGATCGCGTCGATGAGCGGGCCGCTGACCGGCGACGGCCGTACGCCCCCCATCGGCGGGCCGGTCACCGGCACCCGGCTCCACGTGCTCGACGACGAACTCCGCCCGGTGCCGCCAGGGGAGGACGGCGAACTGTACGTCAGCGGGTTCGGGCTGGCACGGGGGTACCTGGGCAGGCCCGGGCTGACGGCCGCCCGATTCGTGGCCTGCCCGTTCGGCGAGCCGGGCGAGCGCATGTACCGCACCGGGGACGTGGTCGCCCGGACACCCGACGACGAACTGGTGTTCCGAGGGCGCGCGGATGACCAAGTCAAGATCCGTGGATTCCGGATCGAACCCGGTGAGATCGAGGCCGTGCTGGAGAGCCATCCGGCAGTGGCACACGCCGTGGTCGTCGCCCGCGAAACCCCCACGGGGCCGCGACTGGTGGGGTACGTCGTTCCGCACAGGACCGCGGAGGGCGGCCACGCCCAGGACCTTCCGTACGGCGAGATCGACCTCACGCACGGTGTGACCGCGGCGGACTTGCGTACGTACGCGGCGCGGCGCCTCCCGGACCACATGGTGCCCTCGGCGATCGAGGTGCTGGAGGCACTGCCGCTGACGGCGAGCGGGAAGGTGGACCGGGCGGGGCTGCCCGAGCCGGTGCTCACCCGAGGCGCCTATCGGGCGCCGCGCACGGCGGCGGAGGCCGCTCTGGCGGACACGTTCGCCGAACTGCTCGGGCTGGACCGGGTAGGCGCCGACGACGACTTCTTCGTGCTCGGCGGCGACAGCATTCAGGCGATCCGGGCCGTGACCCTGGCCCGCGAGCGCGGCGTGGAGGTGAGTCCACGGCAGATCTTCGAGCACCGGACCGTGGCGGAGCTGGCCGAGGCCGTGGCGGCCGGCAGTCGGCGGGACGGCACGCGTCGGCCGCTCGAGGACATAACGGCTCTGGAGGAGCTCGCCGCGCACGCGACGCGGCCCGGCGGGGGCGGCCTCACCCCCTCGGACACGCCGCTGGTGCCGGTGGAACAGGGAGCGATCGAGGAGTGGGAACGGCGCTACCCGGACCTCGAGGACATCTGGCCACTGACACCGCTGCAGTCGGGGCTGCTCTTCCACACGCTGTCGAACAAGACCACTGTTGATCCCTACCGCGTGCAGTGCGTGCTCCATCTGAGCGGGCCGGTGGACCCGGCGCGGCTTCGCGCGGCCGGGCAGGCCCTGCTGGACCGGCACGCCGCGCTGCGTACCGCGTTCGTGTTCAACGCCTCCGGTGCCCTGGTGCAGTTGGTACTCGGCGGCGTGCGGTTGCCCTGGCGGGAAGCCGATCTGAGCGGACTCGGCGACGCCGTGGAGCGGGAGGCGGCGGTCGAGCGGTTCCTGGCCGACGACCTGGGCGTTCCGTTCGCCCCGGCCACGCCTCCGCTGCTGCGGCTCGCCCTGCTCAAGCTCGGTGAGGACCGGTCGGAGCTCGTGCTCACGGCCCATCACGCGGTGTTCGACGGCTGGTCGCTGCCGCTGATGACACAGGATCTGCTGCGGCTCTACGCGGCGGACGGAGCCGATGCGGCGGCGCGACCGCGCGCGGGGCGGTACCGCGACTTCCTGGCGTGGCTGTCCAGGCAGGACCGGGACGCGTCGGCACGGGTCTGGGCGGAGGAGCTCGACGGGCTCGACGGGCCGACGACGCTCGCCCCCGGCGCGTCAGTCGGCGGCAAGTCCGCCACCGGCAAGCCGGCCACCGGCGACGACGGCAACGGCGTCGGGCAGGCCCCCGTCGAGCTGTCCGCACCGGAGACGGCGCACCTCTCCCGGCGGGCGGCCGAACTGGGCGTCACGATGAACACCGTCGTCCAGGGCGCCTGGGGTGTCCTGTGCGGACAGCTGACCGGACGGCAGGACGTGGTGTTCGGCGCCACGGTCTCCGGCCGGCCACCCGCCCTGCCGGATGTGGACACGACGGTGGGCATGTTCCTCAACACCGTGCCCGTACGGGTGCGATGCGCACCGGGCGACTCCCTCGCCGGGCTGCTGACCGAGTTGCAGCGCCACCAGGCCGCGCTGCTGGACCACCATCACGTTGCGCTGACCGACATTCAGCGGATGACGGATCTGAACCCGCTCTTCGACACCTGCGTCGCGTTCGAGTCCTTTCCGGTGGGCCGGGCCGGGATCGCCGAGGCGGGCGAGGCGGCCGGGATCAGCGCCACCGGCATCCGCCTGGTCACCACCACGCACTACCCCCTGACCGTGATGGCGATGGCCGACACGGACGCCGGAGTGCGGCTGACGCTCCAGTACCAGCGGAACGTGTTCGACCGGGAAGCGGCGGAGGGCGTCGCGGCGCGCTTCGCACGGATCCTGCGCCGGATCGCGGCGGACCCCGGCCACCGGGTGGGCGCGCTCGAGGTGCTGGACGCGGCCGAGCTCGACCACGTACTGCGCGAACGCAACGACACCGCCGTCGCCACGCCCGAACTCACCATCCCGGGCCTGTTCGCGCGACAGGCGGCGGCCACGCCCGACGCGGTCGCGGTGTGGTCCGACGAGCGGTCCCTGACCTACCGGGAGCTCGACGGCCTTTCCTCGCGGCTCGCACAGGCACTGGCCCGGCGCGGCGTGGCGGCGGAGTCGGTGGTGGCGGTGGCGCTGCCGCGGTCGGCCCGGATGGTGGCGGTGCTGCTCGCGGTGGCGAAGACGGGCGGTACGTTTCTTCTGGTGGATCCCGGCTATCCGGCCGAGCGGATCGCTTTCCTGCTGACCGACGCACGGCCCGTCGTCCTGGTCACAGACGCGGAGCACGCCGCGCGGCTGCCGGACGGGGACTGCCCCACGGTGCGGATGGACGAGCTGGCCCCGGCGTCCGGCGGCGCGGAGGACCCGGCGCCCGGTCCGGAGCCGGCGAGCCATCCCGACCAGCTCGCTTACGTGATCTACACCTCGGGCTCGACCGGTGTGCCGAAGGGTGTGGGCATCCCCCACCGGGCCGTCGTGGACCTGGCTCTGGACCGGCGGTGGCGGACGGGCGCGCAGGAGCGGGTGCTGCTGCACTCGCCGCTCATGTTCGACGCCTCTGTCTGGGAGGTGTGGATTCCGCTGCTGGGCGGCGGACAGGTCGTGGTGGCCCCGCCCGGGGCCCTGGACCCTGTCGCGCTCGCGGCGCAGGTTGCCGAGCGCGGGCTGACCTCGGTCTTTCTGTCCACCGCGCTGTTCAACCTTCTGGTGCGGGAGGACGGCCGCTGCCTGGCGGGGCTCCAGGAGGTGTGGACGGGCGGCGAGCGTGTCTCACCGCCGGCGTTTGAGCGAGCGCTGGAGGCATGCCCGGACACCGCGTTTGTCCATGCCTACGGACCGGCGGAGACGACGGTCTACGCCACCAGCCACCCGCTGGCGGCGCTGGAGCGGGTGGGCGACGACATCCCGATCGGACTCCCGCTGGACAACACGTGCGTCTACGTGCTCGACGGAGCGTTGCGCCCCGTGCCGCAGGGCGTCGCCGGTGAGCTGTATCTGGCGGGTTCGGGGCTCGCGCGGGGCTATGTGCGCCGGGCGGGCCTTACGGCCGAACGCTTCGTCGCCTGCCCGTTCGGGCGGCCGGGCGAGCGGATGTACCGCACCGGGGACCTTGTGCGCTGGAACGCCTTCGGCCGCATCGAATATCTCGGCCGGAGCGACAGCCAGGTCAAGATCCGTGGTTTCCGGATCGAGCCGGGCGAGGTGGAGGCGGTGCTGGCGTCGCATCCGGCGGTGGCACAGGCGGCCGTGATCGCCCAGGACACCCATGACACGGCCAACACCAAACGGCTGGTGGGCTATGTGGTGCCGGACGGGCCGGACGCCGTGTCCCCAGGCGCGCTGCGCGGCCACCTGACGCGGCGACTGCCGGACTTCATGGTGCCGTCGGCGTTCGTGGTGCTCGACCGGCTGCCGCTGACGCCGAACGGAAAGCTGGACCGGAAGGCACTGCCCGCACCCGAATTCACGGGAAACGGCTACCGGCCTCCCCGGTCGCCGCGGGAAGAGGCGCTCTGCCGCGTGTACGCCGAGGTCCTCGGGCTCGAAAGAGTCGGAATCGACGACAACTTCTTCGCCTGCGGCGGGCATTCCCTGCTCGCCACTCAGCTGATGGGCCGCATTCGCGCCGCACTCGGGCTGGACGTGTCCGTCGGAACGATATTGGAATTCCCCAGCGTCGCCGCGCTCGCGCCCGAATTGGACAAGGTCAGCAAGACCAGCAGGCCCAGCCTGCGCAGGATGAAGGTTAAGGAGTAGACGCCAGATGATTCCCTTGTCTTATGCGCAGCGCCGGATGTGGTTCGTCCACCGCTTCGAGGGGCCGTCCGCCACTTACAACGTCCCGTTCCGGGTGCGGTTGAGGGGTGAGCTGGATGAGAGTGCGCTGGAGCTGGCGGTGCGGGATGTGGTGGGGCGGCATGAGAGTCTGCGGACGGTGGTTGTCGAGGATGAGGGGGGTGTGCCGTTTCAGCGGGTGGTGCCGCTGGAGGAGGTGGGGGTGCGGGTCCCGGTGGTGGAGACCGGCCCGGGGGAGCT
>NZ_JBHWES010000162.1:0-4705 GCF_042734105.1 Streptomyces sp. NPDC059679
CCACCAACCCCACCAACCCCACCAACCAGGACCCCACCACACCCGACTACTGGGTCCGCCAAACACGCGAAACCGTCCACTACACCCACACCACCCAACAACTCCACACCCACGGCGTCACCACCTACCTCGAACTCGGACCCGACACCACACTCACCACCCTCACCCACCACAACCTCCCCCACCACACCCCCAACGCCCACACCCTCCTCCACCCCCACCAACCCGAAACCCACACCACCCACACCGCCCTCGCCCACCTCCACACCCACGGCCACCCCACCACCTGGCACCACCACACCCCCAACCCCACCCACCACCCAAACCTCCCCACCTACCCCTTCCAACACCACCACTACTGGCTCAACACCACCACTGCCACCGCTGATATGTCGGCGGCAGGCCTTGAGCCGGCGCGGCATCCCCTGTTGGGCGCGGCGGTCGAGTTGGCCGATGGTGAGGGGTTGCTGTTCACTGGGCGGATTTCTCTCCGTACGCATCCCTGGCTGGCCGACCACGTCGTCGGCGGCGCCGTGCTGCTCCCCGGCACCGCCTTTCTCGAACTCGCCCTCCAAGCCGCCGCCCATGTCGACTGCCGTCGGATCGAGGAACTTACGCTCCACACCCCGCTCGTCGTACCGGAGAGCAGCGCCGGCGTAGTGCTGCAGGTCACTGTGGCCGCGCCGAACGAAGCAGGAAACCGGGCGGTGGATATCTACTCACGAGTCGATATCGGTGGCCTCACCGCCGATTCGGCTGGCGAGCCGTGGACGCGTCATGCGGCCGGGTACCTTGCCGACAAGCCTGACCCGGACTCCGGTGAGTCGGTGGATGGTGTCATGCCCGCGGGCGCATGGCCGCCGCCGGGCGCGGTCGCCGTGGATCTGGAGGGACTGTACGAGCAGCTGGCCGAGGGGGGGTTCCACTACGGTGCGGCTTTCCGCTGCCTGGACGCCGCCTGGCAGTGCGGCGACGAGGTCTTCGCGACCGCCCATATGTCAGAAGGTCTGCTGGGCGACACGGCAGCGGCTCGGTTCGCGCTGCACCCCGCGCTGCTGGATTCCGTACTGCACACCATTCCCCTCTTGCCCTCGCTTCAGGGACAAAAGGACAGCGGGCTGCCGTTCACATGGACTGGAGTCACCCTGCGCGCATCCGGGGCGACGGCCCTGCGCGTCCGGCTGAGGCCGGACGGCCATGGCCCGGGTGCGGTGTCGGTCGACGTGTCCGACGAGGTGGGTGAGCCCGTGGCATCAGTCCGGTCGTTGGCCCTGCGGCCGGTGAACGGGGCCGAGTTGCGCACGGCCGAGTCGCGCACGGCCGCCCCGGTCGCCCCCCATGGCTCGCTCTTCGAGGTGCGATGGGAACCCGTCCCCCACCCCTCAGCGGCCGAGGAAGCCGACCCATGGGTGATGATCGGGACCGAGGCGACGCCGTGCCCGGCCGAGGACTTCGCCACCCCGCCGGAGCGGACGTACGCCGACCTGGCCGCGCTCTGCGCGGCGATCGCCGACGACGCGCCCGTTCCCCGGACGGTCGTGGCCTGCTCGCCAGCGGGGAGCGAAGACGAGCCGAGTGAGGCGCTGGGTCACGCCACGCGGCACATGCTGGGCCTACTGCAGCAGTGGTTGGCAGACAGCCGGTTCGCCGACAGCCGCTTGGTGGTCCTCACCCGAGCCGCCGTGGCCACGGCGCCGGACGAGGAGGTGAAAGACCTGGCAGGAGCGGCGGTGCGGGGTCTGATCCGCTCCGCCCAGTCGGAGCACCCCGACCGATTCGTCCTGCTCGACCTGGATGACCGCGCGGCTGATCCGGAAGACCGTCGCCGTACGCTGTCGATGGCCCTGGCCTGCGGGGAGCCTGAAGTGGCCGTACGCGGTGGAGCCCTGCGCACCCCCCGGCTGAGCCTGCTGGCCGACACCGCCAATGAGGCCATGGACGAGCGTCCCTGGGATCCGGACGGCACCGTACTCATCACGGGCGGCACCGGCAGCCTCGGTGCCATGCTCGCCCGCCACTTGGTGGCCACCCATGGCGTACGTCATCTGCTGCTGATCAGCCGACGTGGCCTCGACGCCCCGGGGGCCAGGCGGCTGGAGGCCGAACTCGTAGAGCTCGGGGCACAGGTGACCATTGCCGCCTGCGATGCCGCAGACCGGACGCAACTCGCGGGCGCGTTGTCGGAGATCTCCGTCGACCACCCGCTGGCCGCTGTGGTGCATGCGGCAGGCGTACTGGACGATGGGGTGATCACATCCCTCACGCGGGAGGGCACGACCCGTGTCCTGCGGGCCAAGGTCGATTCGGCGCTCAATCTCCACCAGCTCACACGCGACCTGCCGTTGTCCGCGTTTGTGCTCTTCTCCTCGCTGGCCGGGGTGATGGGCTCGGCAGGGCAGGCCAACTACGCCGCCTCCAACGCGGCTCTGGACGCGCTGGCGAGTCACCGGAGGGCCGCTCGGCTGCCCGCGGTGTCCTTGGCCTGGGGGGTTTGGGAGCAGACCGAGGGCATGACCGGGCAGCTCGATCCCACGGACCGCGCAAGGCTTCGCCGCTCGGGCCTGAGGCCGTTGGCCGTCAGCGAGGGACTGGAGCTCTTCGACAAGGCCCTGAGCTGCGGACACGCCCTGGTGGTGCCCGCCGCACTCAGCACGAAAGAGCTTCAGACATCCGGATCCGTCCCGCCATTCCTGCGCCACCTGACAGGCGTCGCTCCGTCCCGGCCGTCCCGGACCCGCGACGCGTCGGCCGGTGAGCCGACCTCCCTGCGGCGGCGGTTGACCAGCCTCGGGCCGGAAGAACGGCTACGTGAGGTGCTGCGGCTCGTGCGCTCCCGGGCGGCTGCGGTGCTGGGCCACGGCACGGCCGAAGCGGTCCCGGTGGACTCGGCGTTCCGCGACCTGGGGTTCGACTCCCTCGCCGCGGTGGAGCTGCGGAACCGGTTGCAGCAGGCCACCGGGTTGCGTCTGCCGGCCGGCTTGATCTTCGACCGGCCGCGCCCGGACGTGCTCGCCCGTTTCCTGTGTGACGAGTTGGTCGGCGGTGTCTCGGCGGCTGCGGCCGCCCCACCCGCCGCGGCTGTCGGCGGGGCAGTGGGCGAACCGGTGGCCATCGTCGGCATGGCGTGCCGGTTTCCGGGGGGTGTGCGGTCGGCCGAGGGCCTGTGGGATCTGGTCGCCTCCGGTATGGACGCGGTGGGGGACTTCCCCGCGGACCGGGGCTGGCAGGTGGAACGGCTCTACGACCCCGACCCGGACCGAACCGGCACCTCCTACACGCGGCAGGGCGGATTCCTCTACGACGCGGGTGAGTTCGACGCGGCGTTCTTCGGGATCGGCCCGCGTGAGGCGGTGGCGATGGATCCCCAGCAGCGGCTGCTGCTGGAGACCTCCTGGGAAGCGCTGGAACGGGCGGGGATCGACCCGGCGTCGCTGCGGGGGAGTTCGACCGGGGTGTTCGCGGGGGTGATGTACCACGACTACGGCACGCGCCTGCGCGAGATCCCAGAGGGCTACGAGGGCTATATCGGCAATGGAAACGCGGGCAGCGTCGCATCGGGGCGTGTCGCCTACACCTTCGGCCTGGAAGGGCCTGCGGTCACTGTGGACACGGCCTGTTCGTCGTCCCTGGTCGCCCTGCATCTGGCCTGCCAGGCGCTGCGGTCCGGGGAGTGCTCGATGGCGTTGGCCGGCGGGGTCACCGTCATGTCCACCCCCACCACTTTCGTCGAGTTCTCGCGCCAGCGGGGACTGTCCCCGGACGGGCGGTGCAAATCCTTCGGGGCCCGTGCGGATGGTACGGGCTGGGCGGAGGGTGCGGGGATGCTCCTGGTGGAGCGGCTGTCGGATGCCCAGCGCAACGGCCACCGGGTTCTGGCAGTGGTACGGGGGAGCGCGGTCAACCAGGACGGGGCGAGCAATGGGCTGACGGCGCCGAACGGCCCGTCGCAGGAGCGAGTCATCCGCCAGGCGTGGGCAAACGCGGGGGTTGCCGCGGCGGACATCGACGCGGTGGAGGGACACGGCACGGGGACGACGCTCGGTGACCCCATCGAGGCCCAGGCGCTGCTGGCGACGTACGGACAGGGGCGGTCGGCCGATCGGCCGCTGTGGTTGGGATCGATCAAGTCCAACGTCGGACACACCCAGGCCGCCGCGGGGGCAGGCGGTGTCATCAAGATGGTGATGGCCATGCGCCACGGACTGTTGCCGCAGACTCTGCATGCCGAGGAGCCCTCGCCACATGTGGACTGGTCGGGCGGGACGGTGCGGTTGCTGACCGAGTCGGTGGCCTGGCCCGAGCAGGGTCGGACGCGCCGTGCGGGCGTCTCCTCTTTCGGCGTCAGTGGCACCAACGCCCACGTCATCCTGGAACAAGCGCCGCCCGCCGCGGAGGCCCACGAACCGGCAGAGCCCCACACCACCCCCGGCCCAGTGCCCTGGGCGATCTCCGCGAAGAGCCCACAAGCGCTACGTGCCCAGGCCCGCCAGTTGCACACGTACCTGACCAACACCCCCGAGGTGAACCCGGCCGACGTCGGTCACACCCTCGCGATGGGCCGCGCCTCCTTCGAGCACCGCGCCGTCGTGGTGGGCCAGGACCGCACCGACTTCCTGCGTGGTCTGGATGCTTTGGCGGCTGACGAAGCCCACACCGCTGTCGTCACCGGTACCGCGAGGAAGACGGGTGATCTGGGCAAGGTGGT
>NZ_JBHWES010000163.1:0-4642 GCF_042734105.1 Streptomyces sp. NPDC059679
TCGAGGAGCCGATCGCCCCCGCCATCGTCCCCCTGATGGTTTCGGGCAAGACGGATGCGGCGCTGCGTGCCCAGGCGGAACGTCTCCGATCCCATTTCGCCGAGCGACTCGAGGCGGACAGGGCCGATGTCGCGCTGTCTTTGGCGTTGTCCCGGTCGCGTTTCGAGCACCGAGCTGTGCTGCTGACCCGCGACCGCCAGGGTGCGCTGGACGCGCTTGCCGCTCTGGCCGCGGGAGAGTCCGCCAGTGATGTGGTGCTCGGCTCGGCGGCCCCGCGACCCGGCGCCACCGCCTTCCTCTTCACCGGTCAGGGCAGTCAGCGACTCGGCATGGGGCGTGAGCTGGCGGGCCGGTATCCGGTCTTCGCCGACGCGCTCGACGCCGCCATCGAGGAGTTGGACGGGCATCTGAGCCGCCCTCTGCGCGAGATTCTGTTCGCCGAGGGCGGCACGCGCGAAGCGGAGCTTCTTGACCGTACGGAGTTCACTCAGCCCGCCCTGTTCGCGGTGGAAGTGGCGCTGTTCCGGCTGCTGGAGTCCTGGGGAATCACCCCTGACTACCTGGTGGGGCATTCGGTCGGTGAGATTGTGGCCGCGCATGTGGCGGGAGTGCTGTCGCTGGCGGACGCGTGTGCGCTGGTGGTGGCGCGAGGCCGGTTGATGGACGAATTGCCCGCCGGTGGGGCGATGGTGGCGGTGCGGGCGGCTGAGGACGAAGTGGTGCCACTGCTGTCGGGTGACGTGTCGATCGCGGCGGTCAACGGTCCTGGTTCCGTGGTGGTGTCCGGGGCGGAGCGGGAGGTGTTGGAGCTTGCGGAGCGGTTTGCGGCGCAGGGGCGGAAGACCAGTCGGCTGCGGGTGTCACACGCCTTCCACTCCCCGCTCATGGACCCGATGCTGGACGAGTTCCGTACCGTGGCCGAAGGGTTGTCCTACCAGCCCCCGGCCATCCCGGTGGTGTCCAATGTGACAGGCGGGCCCGCTACGGAGGAGCAGCTGTGCTCCGCCGACTACTGGGTCGAGCATGTGCGGGCCACCGTGCGGTTCTCCGACGCCATGGCGGCGTTGGGCCACGCCGGGGTGCGCAGGTTCGTCGAGGTCGGGCCGGACGCGTCGCTGTTGGCCCTGGCGGCCGAAACGGCCTCGGACGGCGCGGTGCTGGTGCCGGTGTTGCGCAAGGACCGGGGGGAGGAGCACGCGGTCACCGCCGCGCTGGCGCAGCTGTACGTCGATGGTGTGGAGGCCGACTGGGCGGCCCTGTTCCCGGGTGCCCGTCGGGTGGATCTGCCCACCTACGCCTTCCAACGCGGGTGGTTCTGGCCGCGTCCCGAGCCGTCGGTCGAAGACGCTGTGGCGTTCGGCCTCACCTCGGCGGAGCATCCTCTGCTCAACGGCGCCGTGGAGCTGGCGGGTTCCGAAGGGCGGCTGTTCACCGGTCGGCTGTCGCTTCCGCTGCGGTCGCATGCGTGGCTGGCCGATCACAGGGTGTCGGGGCGTGTGCTGGTGCCGGGTACCGCGCTGTTGGAGTTGGCGGTCCGGGCGGGCGATGAGGTCGGTTGCGACCGGGTGGAGGAGCTTACGCTGGCGGCGCCGCTCACGCTGCCGGAGCAGGGCGCCGTGCAGGTGCAGCTGGTTGTCGGCGACCCGGACGAGGCGGGCCGTCGCCCGGTCAGCGTGTACTCCCGGCCGGAGGGCCGGTCGGAGGAGTGGGTGCTGCACGCCGTCGGGGTGCTGGCGGTGGCCGGGCGCGGCGGCCGTGAGGGCGGCTGGCCGGTGTGGCCGCCGGAGGGTGCCGAACGGGTGGATCTGAGCGGCTGCTACGAGCGGTTCGCCGAGCACGGTTTCGACTACGGGCCGCTCTTCCAGGGCCTGCGGTCGGCATGGCGGCGCGGCACCGACGTATTCGCCGAGGTGGCGCTGGCGGACGCTCCCGAGGCGGACGCCGCCGCCTTCGGGCTGCACCCCGCGCTGCTCGACGCCGCGCTGCACGCCGCCTCCTGGGCGGGGACCGAGGTCCGGCCCGGTGTACTGCCCTTCTCGTGGTCGGGAGTGTCTCTGTACGGGGCCGGAGCGTCGGCGCTACGGGTGCGGCTGTCGTCGGCCGGACCGGACACCTTGTCCCTGGAGGCCACCGATCCCTCAGGGCGGCCCGTGCTCTCCGTGGAGTCGCTTGCCCTGCGCGCGATGTCGGCCGGGCCGACCGACCACACCGATGGCGCCGTGGCGGATTCGCTCTTCCATCTGGGCTGGACGCCGGTGCGCGCGTCGACGGTGCCCCCGGCCTCCGTAGCTGTCGTCGGGCCCGATGACGGCGGACTCGTCGAGGGGCTGCGGACGACGGGGCCGGCCGTTGTCGGCTGCGAAGACCTCGCCGCCCTCGCGGCAGGCGAGGACCCACCCCCCGCCGTGGTGCTGATGCCCGTGTCGGGGCCCGAGGACGATGTGGTGGGCGCCACGTATGAGGTGACGTCCCGGATCCTGGGTGTGCTGCAGACGTGGCTGTCGGACGAGCGGTGGACGCGGTCCCGTCTGGTGTTCATGACGCGTGGCGCGACCACGGGAGAGGACCTTGCGGCCGCGTCCGTATGGGGCCTGGTCCGCGTGGCGCAGTCGGAGCACCCGGACCGGTTCGCCCTGCTGGACCTCGACGGCGGGCAGCCGTCCGCCGCGGCGGTGGCCGAAGCCCTTGGGTCGGACGAGCCGCAGACGGCTGTCCGGGACGGTGCCGTCCTGGCGGGCAGGCTGCTCCGTACCCTTGCTGTCCATACCCCCGCCGTCCGTACCTCCGCAGTTGGCGAGGAGTCGGCCGGGGTGGAGTGGGATCCTGAGGCCACCGTGTTGATCACGGGCGGCACGGGTGGACTGGGCGGTGTGCTGGCCCGCCACCTGGTGGTCGAGCACGGCGTCCGGCATCTGCTGTTGGCCAGCCGCAGTGGCGGCGCGGCGAGTGGGGCGGCCGAACTGGTCACGGAACTGACGGGGCATGGCGCCCATGTGCGCGCTGTGGCGTGTGATGTGGCGGATCGCGATGCGGTGGCGGCCCTGCTGGCGGACGTACCGGCGGACCGCCCGGTGCGGGCCGTGGTGCATACGGCGGGTGTCCTCGACGACGGTGTACTGGAGGCGCTGACGCCGGAGCGGCTGGCCAAGGTGGCGCGACCCAAGGTCGACGCGGCGTGGGCGCTGCACGAGGCCACGCGCGAACTGGACCTGACGGCCTTCGTGACGTTCTCCTCGGTGGCGGGCACGTTCGGCTCGGCAGGCCAGGGGAACTATGCGGCGGCGAACGCTTTCCTGGACGCGCTGGCCGAACATCGACGTAAGGCCGGGCTTCCGGCGGTGTCGCTGGCGTGGGGCCCATGGTCCCGGGCAGGCGGAATGACCAGCGGGTTGACCGACGCGGACATGGAACGCATGACGCGCGCGGGTACGCCGCCGTTGTCCGTCGAGGAGGGCGTCGCGCTGTTCGACGCGGCGCTGGCGACGGGTGAGGCCGCCGTCGTACCGGTCCGGCTCGACCTGCCCGCGCTGCGCGCACGTGGCGAGATCCCGCCGCTGCTGCGCTCCCTGATCCGCACCCGCACCCGTCGGCATACGCTGCCGAGCTCGGGCGAGTCCGCCACCCTCGTCGAACGCCTCACCGGCCTGACCGGCACCGACCGTCGCGAGGCGCTGGTCGACCTGGTGCGTGGCCAGGTGGCGCTGGTGCTCGGGCATACGGACTCCGGCGAGGTCGGGGTCTCCCGCTCCTTCCAGGATCTGGGGTTCGACTCGCTGACGGCGGTGGAGCTGCGCAACCGGCTGAACACCGCCACGGGGCTTCGGCTGCCCGCCACCCTCGTCTTCGACTACCCGACGGTGGTCGCGCTCGCCGACCATCTGCACCGCGAGCTGTTCGGGGTGCGGACCGACGGATCGGCCCCGGACCAGGCCCGCGACCAGGCGCTGCCGATCGTGTCCGATGACCCGGTGGTGGTCGTGGGGATGGCCTGCCGCTATCCGGGTGGGGTGCGTTCTCCGGAGGACCTGTGGCGTCTGGTGCTCGGCGGTCAGGACGCCATCTCGGGCTTTCCGAGCGACCGGGGCTGGGACCTTGAGGCGCTGTACGACCCGGACCCTGACCACTTCGGCACCTCCTACACCCGTGAAGGCGGGTTCTTGCAGGATGCGGCGGAGTTTGACGCGGCGTTCTTCGGGTTGAGTCCGCGTGAGGCGTTGGCGACGGATGCGCAGCAGCGGTTGTTGTTGGAGACGTCGTGGGAGGCGTTTGAGCAGGCGGGGATTGATCCGGTGTCGCTGCGGGGCAGCCGGACGGGTGTGTTCGCGGGGGTGATGTACAACGACTACGGGACTCTGTTGCACGGCTCCGAGTTCGAGGGCTATCAGGCCAACGGCAGTGCGGGCAGCGTGGTGTCGGGGCGGGTGTCGTACACGCTGGGGCTCGAAGGGCCTGCGGTGACGGTCGACACGGCGTGTTCGTCGTCGTTGGTGTCGATGCATTTGGCGGCGCAGGCGTTGCGGGCGGGGGAGTGTTCGCTGGCGTTGGCGGGTGGTGTGACGGTGATGTCGACGCCCGTGGCCTTTGTCGAGTTCTCGCGGCAGCGGGGGCTGTCGCCGGACGGGCGGTGCAAGGCGTTCTCGGA
>NZ_JBHWES010000164.1:0-4497 GCF_042734105.1 Streptomyces sp. NPDC059679
CTGACGAATCACCCGCTGCTGCGACGGACCATTCGGCGCCGTCAAACCATTCGACGCACCATCCTGATTCACCGCCGAACCACGCACCACCGCCAGCACGTCGTGGCCATTGCGGCGCGCGTCGGACAGCCGCTCCAGGACCAGCACACCCACACCCTCGGACCAGCCCACACCATCGGCCGACTCCGAGAACGCCTTGCACCGCCCATCCGGCGACAACCCCCGCTGCCGCGAGAACTCCACAAACGACGCCGGTGTCGACATCACCGTCACACCACCGGCCAACGCCAGCGAGCACTCCCCCGACCGCAACGCCTGCGCCGCCAGATGCAGTGCCACGAGGGAAGACGAACACGCGGTGTCGACCGTGACCGCCGGGCCTTCCAGACCCAGCGTGTACGACACCCGCCCCGACACCACACTGCCCGCGCTGCCGTTCGTCTGGTACCCCTCGAACTCCGCACCGCGCAGCAAAGTGCCGTAGTCGTTGTACATCACCCCCGCGAACACACCCGTCCGGCTGCCCCGCAGCGACACCGGATCGATCCCGGCCCGCTCGAACGCCTCCCACGACGTCTCCAGCAACAACCGCTGCTGCGCATCGGTCGCCAACGCCTCACGCGGGCTGAGCCCGAAGAACGCCGCGTCGAACTCCCCCGCATCGTGGAGAAAGCCACCTTGCCGGGTGTACGACGTGCCGACGTGATCCGGGTCCGGGTCGTACAGCGCCTCCAGATCCCAGCCGCGGTTGTCCGGGAAGCCCGAGATGGCGTCCTGACCGCCGTCCACCAGACGCCACAGGTCCTCCGGAGTCCGCACCCCGCCCGGGTAGCGGCAGGCCATGCCCACGACCACCACCGGGTCGTCGGCGACGGGGAGGAGTGCATGGGCCGTGTTCCCGGCCTCCGCGGTATTCGCGACACCGGTCGCTTCCGGGCCGAGCAGTTCGTCCAGCAGGTAGCCCGCCAGCGCCTCGGCGGTCGGATAGTCGAAGACGACGGTCGCGGGCAGCCGAAGGCCCGAGGCGGCGCCGAGCCGGTTGCGCAGCTCCACCGCCGTCAGGGAGTCGAAGCCCAACTCCTGGAAGGCGCGCGTCGGCGCCACGACGTCCGCCGTCGCATGTCCCAGCACCAGCGCCACATGCGTACGGACCAGGTCGAGCGCGGCCTCCGAGCGCTCCGCTCGCGGCAGGGCGGCGAGCCGCTGTGCGAGGGAGGCGGAGGTGCCGGGCGCGGTGGCCGCCGAGCGGCGGAGGGGGGTGCGGATGAGTCCTCGCAGCAGTGGCGGGATCTCGCCACGTGCGCGCAGCGCGGGCAGGTCGAGCGGTACGGGAAGGAGGACGGCTTCCGGCGCGGCGAGGGCGGCGTCGAACAGCGCCACGCCCCGCTCGGCCGGCAACGCGGGCATGCCCTCCCGGGCCAGGCGGCGCATGTCCGCCTCGGTCAGGGTGCTGGTCATCCCGCCCGCCTGGGTCCACGGGCCCCAGGCCAGCGACACCGCCGGAAGCCCGGCCGTACGTCGATGCTCCGCCAGCGCGTCCACAAACGCGTTGCCCGCGGCGTAGTTGGCCTGGCCCGCGCCACCGAAGGTGCCCACCACCGACGAGAAGGTGATGAACGCGGCCAGGTCCAGGTCGCGGGTCAGCTCGTGCAGATGCCAGGCGGCATCCACCTTCGGGCGCAGTACGGCGGCCATGCGCTGCGGGGTGAGGGTCTCGATCACGCCGTCGTCCAGAACGCCCGCGGTGTGCACCACGGCCGTCAGCGGATGGTCCCGCTCCACACCGGCCACCAACTCGGCCAGCGCGTCGCGGTCGGCGATGTCGCATGAGGCCACGGTCACCTGGGCGCCCAGGGCGGTGAGTTCGTCGGCCAGCCGGTCGGCGCCCGCTGCGGCGCGGCCACGGCGACTGGCCAGGAGCAGATGCCTGATCTGGTGGTCGGTGACCAGGTGGCGGGCCAGTATGCCGCCCAGCCCCCCGGTGCCGCCGGTGATCAGCACCGTGCCCTCGGGGTCCCATTCGGCGCCGGGCTCGCCCGGTACGGCCACCCGGGCCAGTCGGCCGACATGGACCGCGCCGTCACGTATCACCAACTGCGGTTCCGGGGAGCCGAGCGCCCCCGGCAGCGCCGCGGCCGACTCGGGCCGGGCGTCGAGGTCGGCGAGGACGAACCGGTCCGGGTGTTCCGCCTGCGCCGAGCGCACCAGGCCCCAAACGGTCGCGGCAGCCACATCGTGGGCGCCGGGCGGGTCGCCGGCGGCGCCTCGGGTGATGAACACCAGCCGGGAGCCCGCCAGGCGTTCCTCCTCGGCCAGCCAGGTCTGCAGGTACGTCAGCACCTGGGCGCTGAGGTGGTGTGCGGTGGCGACCACCGCGTCGGCCGCCTCAGCCGCATCGGCCGCTCCGGCGACCGGGATGAGCACGGCGCCCGGGGCAACAGCCTCGTCACCGATCGCCTGAATGAGGTCGGCGAAATCGGCGTACGGGCGTACGGTGTGGCCCGTGGCCTCGAGCGCCCCGACGAGCCCGAGGGGGTCCGGGCCGACCACGGCAAGCGGCCCGGCGTCGGCGGGGGGTGCGGCGGTGTCGGCGGTGACGGCCGTCCAGTCGAGCCGGAACAGCGAGTCGCGCTCCGTCGCGCCCGCAGCAGAGCTCAGTTGCTCGGCGGACAGCGGCCGTAGTGAAAGGGAGCCGACCGTGGCCACCGGAGTGCCGGAGGTGTCGGCGAGGTCGAGGGACACCGCATGGGGACCAGCCGGGGCGAGCCGCATCCGGAGGGCCCTCGCGCCGCTCGCGTGCAGGGTGACGTTCTCCCAGGAAAAGGGCAGGGCCGTGCGCGGAATCTCCCCGTCGAGCAGCGCCACCGCGCGCAGGGTGGAGTCGAGCAGCGCCGGGTGCAGCCCGAAGCCGTCGGTGTCCGCCGTATCCGCGATGGGTGTGGCGTCGTCCCCGACGTCGGGCAGCGCGATCTCCGCGAAGACCTCCGCGCCCCGCCGCCAAGCCGTGGTGAGCCCCTGGAAGAGGGGGCCGTAGCCGAATCCGTCCTCCGCGAGCCGGTCGTACAGCCCGTCCAGCTCGATGGGCACGGCCCCGGTCGGCGGCCACTGGACAGCGTCGAACGCGATGTCAGGAGCGGTGGTCTGCGTACGTGCACCGAGCACGCCGTCGGCGTGCCGGACCCACTCCCGGCCCACCGCTCCCTCGGGCCGCGCGGACACCGCCATCGGGCGGCGGCCGGCTTCGTCCGCCGCGCCGACCCGCAACTGCACCTGGATCGCGCCGTGCTCGGGGAGCACCAGCGGCGTGGCGAGCGTCAGCTCCTCCACGAGGTCGCAGCCGACCTCGTCACCGGCGCGGATCGCCAGTTCGAGGAGCGCGGTGCCCGGCAGCAGCACGGCGCCCATCACGGCGTGCTGCGCCAGCCACGGATGCGTTCGCAGCGAGAGCCTGCTGGTGAACAGCGCGCCTTCGCCATCGGCCAGCTCCACGGCGGCGCCGAGCAGCGGATGGTCCGCGGATCCCAGTCCGGCGGCGGTGATGTCCCCAGCCGGGTTCGATGTCGGCTGTGGCCAGTAGCGCTCGTGCTGGAAGGCGTACGTCGGCAGCTCGACGCGGTGCGCGCCGCGTCCGCTCCCGTTTCCGTTCCCGCTCCCCGCCAGAAACGCGGCCCAGTCGGGGGACGTACCGCGCACATGGAGCCGGGCGAGGGCGGTGGCCGTGGACAGTTCCTCGGAGCGGTCCCGGCGCAGCAGCGGCAGGAGGGCCGTGTCGGGGGACAGGGAGTCCCTGGCCATGGCGGAGAGTACGCCGTCGGGACCGATTTCGAGGAAGGTGTCGACGCCCGCGTCTTCCAGTGTGCGGAGGCCGTCGGCGAAGCGTACGGCGGCCCGGACGTGTTGTATCCAGTAGTCCGCGGACAGCGTCTCGCCCTCGGTGCCGCTGCCGCTGCCGCTGCCGGGGACGGGTGTTCCGGTCACCATGGACACCATGGGGATCCGCGGCGCGTGGTAGGTCAGTCCCTCGGCCACGGTGCGGAAGTCGTCCAGCATGGGGTCCATCAGCGGGGAGTGGAAGGCGTGCGAGACCGACAGCCGCTTGGTCCTGAACCCCCGCGCGGCGAATTCGTCCGCGACCTCCCGTACGGCGCTCTCCTCACCCGCGATGACCACGGCTTCGGGGGCATTGACGGCGGCGATGCCGATCAGATGCTCTCGGCCCGCCAGCAGCGGTGCCACCTCGTCCTCGGTGGCCTGGAGCGACACCATCGCGCCGGCCTCGGGCAGGGCCTGCATCAGCCGGGCGCGTGCCGCCACCAAGGTGCAGGCGTCCGGCAGGCTGAGCACCCCTGCCGCGTGTGCCGCGGCGAGCTCCCCGATCGAATGCCCGGCCACGAAGCGGGGCGTGATTCCCCAGGACTCCAGCAGCCGGAACAGCGCCACTTCCACCGCGAACAGGGCGGGCTGAGTGAACTCCGTACGGTCAAGAAGCTCCGCTTC
>NZ_JBHWES010000165.1:0-4086 GCF_042734105.1 Streptomyces sp. NPDC059679
CAGCGGGCTGGATGCCGGGTACTGGTACACCAACCTCCGGCAGACGGTCCGGTTCGAGACCGCTGTACGGAGTCTGTTGGCCGACGGCTTTGATGGGTTCATCGAGGTCAGCGGGCATCCCGTCTTGACTGCTGCGGTGGAGCAGACCGCGGAGCAAGTCCCCGATGCTTCCGATGTGGTGGTGTTGGGGACGTTGCGCCGGGATGAAGACGAACAGCGGCGGCTGTTGATGTCGCTCGGTGAGGCCTTCGTGGCTGGGTTGCCGGTGGACTGGTCGGCGGTGCTGCCTGCCGACGCCGCGCCTGTTGATGATCTGCCGACGTATGCCTTCCAGCGGGAGCGCTACTGGCTCCACGCCACACCCGCGCGTCCTGGCACAGGTGAGGCACAGAGCGACCATGCCGAACGGCAGTTCTGGCAGGCCCTGGACAGCGGGGACCACACCGCCCTGGGAGACGCCCTCGGGGTGGCCGACTCGGCGCAGGTTGGCGACGTCATCTCGCTGCTCACGCCGTGGCGGCGGCACAACCGGCGGCTGTCCGCATCGGACGGTTGGCGCTATCGGATCGGCTGGCATCCCGTCGCCACCGATGACGCCACCCGGCTCACGGGCACCTGGCTGCTTGTGGCCCCCTCCGGGAGACCCGATGACGCGTTGCTCGCCGGCGTCGAGGACGCGCTGACCCGGTCCGGCGCCGAAGTGGTCCGCCTTTCGGCTGACGTGAACCTTGACCGTGCCGGGCTCGCACGGCGCCTGGCGGCCCTGGACACACCCGAGCCGAGCGGAGTGCTCTCGCTGCTCGCCCACGATGAGGCCCGCCATCCGGAACACCCCGAATTGGCGGTCGGTGTCACGGCCACACTAACGCTGCTTCAAGCGCTGGGCGATGCGGGGATCGACGCGCCGCTCTGGTGCACCACGCGCGGAGCCACCCGTGTCCCCGGCACGGATGGGGAGACATCTCCGGAGCAGGCCCAGGCGTGGGGGCTGGGCTTGGTGGCCGGGCTTGAGCACCCCGAGCGCTGGGGCGGGCTTGTCGACCTCCCGGAAACACCGGATGAGCAGGCTGTACGCCACCTGGCTCGCGTCGTCGCGGGGCTGAACGGCGAGGACCAGGTGGCCGTACGCCGAGCTGGTGTCTTCGCGCGCCGCCTCCTGCGCGCCATGCCGCCGAAGGCACGCCACGCCACCGCGTGGCGGCCTCGCGGCACCGTCCTGGTCACCGGCGGCACGGGTGCGGTCGGGTCACATGTCGCGCGCTGGCTCGCCGCCAACGGTGCCGAACATCTCGTACTGATCAGCCGGAGCGGCCGTTCCACCGCCGACTCGGAAGAGCTCGAGGCCGAGCTGGCCGCCCTTGGCGCACGGACGACGATCGAGGCGTGTGATGTCACCGACCGTGCCGCGCTGGCCGACCTCGTAGACCGAGTGGCCTCGGAAGAATCACCGATCCGCGCTGTCATCCACGCGGCCGGGGCTGTCAGCTCGATTCCTGTTGCCGACACTCGTATCGAGAACCTTGCCGAGGTGATCTCCGCCAAGGTCGTCGGAGCAACACACCTGGACGGCCTCTTCCAGGACGGCGACACTCTGGACGCCTTCATTCTCTTCTCCTCGGGCGCCGGGATCTGGGGTGGCAGCGGGCAGGCCGCCTACGCCGCGGCCAACGCGCACTTGGACGCCCTCGCACACAGCCGACGGGCAAAGGGGCTGCCGGCTGTCGCGATGGCCTGGGGCATGTGGAACGGCGGCGGAATGGCCGGCGGCGATGTCGCCGGGTGGATGCGCAGCCGCGGTCTGCGAGCCATGGCTCCGGAGACGGCAGTGGCCGTCCTGGGTGACACGGCCCTGGCCCACGAGACATCGGTGGTCGTGGCCGACATCGACTGGCAGCGATTCGCACCGCAGTTCACCGCCGCACGACCGAGTGCACTGCTGTCCGCACTGCCGGAAGCCCAGGAGGCACTGGAACGCGGCGACACGGCAGGGCCCGCTGCCGCGGTCGCTACCCAGGCCCCGGACTCCGCACTGCGGACTTCTCTCATCGGCCTGTCCGAGGCCGAGCAGCACGCGATGGTCCTGGACCTGGTACGCGCCCGGGCCGCGGAAGTCCTGGGTCACGGGACCTTTGACGCGATCAGCCCCGACAAGGCATTCCGGGACTTCGGCTTCGACTCGCTGACGGCCGTCCAGCTGCGGAACCGGTTGAACGCCGTGACGGGGCTGCGGTTGCCGACGACGGTGGTGTTCGACCATCCGACACCGATGGCGCTGGCTCGCTTTGTGCGTGCCGAGGTGCTGGGGGTGCCTGAGGCGGCGGCCGAACTGGTACCGGTGGCGGCGGGAGTTCTGGGGTCTGCGGCTGAGGATCCGATCGCCGTGGTGGGGATGGGGTGTCGTTTTCCGGGTGGGGTGGTGTCTCCGGAGGACTTGTGGCGGTTGGTGGTGTCGGGTGGGGATGCGGTGTCGGGTTTTCCGGAGGACCGTGGGTGGGATCTGGAGGGGTTGTTCGACCCCGATCCGGATGCGGTGGGGAAGTCGTATGTGCGTGAGGGCGGGTTTCTGCATGCGGCGGGTGAGTTCGATGCGGGGTTCTTTGGTATTTCGCCGCGTGAGGCGTTGGCGATGGATCCGCAGCAGCGGTTGCTGTTGGAGACGTCGTGGGAGGCGTTTGAGCGGGCGGGTATTGATCCGGCCTCGCTACGCGGCAGCCAGACCGGTGTCTTCATCGGGGCGATGACGCAGGACTACGGGCCGCGGCTGCACCAGGGGACCGCGGAAACGGAAGGCTACATTCTCACCGGCACGACCGGCAGCGTGACGTCCGGCCGTCTGTCCTACACATTCGGCCTGGAGGGACCGGCCGTCACCATGGACACCGGCTGCTCGTCGTCGCTGGTGGCGTTGCATCTGGCGGTGCAGGCGCTGCGACGGGGCGAGTGCTCGCTGGCCCTGGCGGGCGGCGTGACCGTCATGCCGACCCCCGGTCCGTTTATCGAGTTCAGTCGTCAGCGGGGGTTGGCGGTGGATGGGCGGTGTAAGGCGTTTGGGGAGGGTGCGGATGGTACGGGGTGGTCTGAGGGTGTGGGTGTGTTGGTGGTGGAGCGGTTGTCGGATGCTCTTCGTGCGGGTCATCGGGTGTTGGCGGTGGTGCGTGGTTCTGCGGTGAATCAGGATGGTGCGTCGAATGGGTTGACGGCGCCGAATGGTCCGTCGCAGCAGCGGGTGATTCGGCAGGCGTTGGGGGATGCGCGGCTGGGTGTGGGCGATGTTGATGTGGTTGAAGCGCATGGGACGGGGACGACGCTGGGCGACCCGATCGAGGCGCAGGCGTTGCTGGCCACGTATGGCCAGGGCCGGGAGGAGGATCGGCCGTTGTGGCTGGGGTCGCTGAAGTCGAACATCGGGCACACGCAGGCGGCGGCGGGTGTGGCGGGTGTCATCAAGATGGTGATGGCGATGCGGCAAGGGATCTTGCCGCGGACATTGCACATTGATGAGCCGTCGTCTCATGTGGACTGGTCGGCGGGGGCGGTGGAGCTGCTGACCGAGCAGCGTGACTGGCCGGAGACCGGGCAGCCCCGTCGGGCGGGAGTGTCGGCCTTCGGCGTGGGCGGCACCAACGCGCATGTGATCTTGGAGCAGGCGCCGTCCGGACCGCAGACGGAAGATCGACCGGCCGGCACATCCGGTACAGGCACGGTGGTGCCGTGGGTGGTGTCGGGGAAGTCTGCGGTGGCGTTGCGTGGGCAGGTGGCTCGGTTGCGGGGGTATGTGGCGGAGCGGGTTGATGTGGATGTGGTGGGTGGGGCGTGTGGGTTGGTGGGGCGGTCGGTGTTTGAGCATCGTGCGGTGGTGGTGGCCGGGGACCGCGAGGAGCTGCTGGCTGGCCTGGATGCGGGTGTGGTGGCCGGCCGGGTGGTGGGGTCGGCTGGTCGGGTGGTGTTGGTGTTTCCGGGTCAGGGTTCGCAGTGGTTGGGGATGGCGGGGGGTTTGTTGGGGTCGTCGGTGGTGTTCCGGGAGCGGATGGTGGAGTGTGAGGCGGCGTTGGCGCCGTTTGTCGATTGGTCGCTCCTGGAGGTGGT
>NZ_JBHWES010000166.1:0-4010 GCF_042734105.1 Streptomyces sp. NPDC059679
GTGTTGCTCGGGGGGGGGGCGGGGCGGGGCCCCCCCCCCCCCACCCGGGGGGGGGGGGGGGGCCGCCCGCCCCCCCCCCGCCGCCGTGCCGTGTATCAGCTCACCCGTTGCCGACCAGCCGCTTGTTGCGACCGCCGCGCGTGTCCAGGGAGGGCGAGGTCGGCGGAGTCGTCGGCGGCGTGATGGTGTCGGTCGGCGACTCGCCGCCCGTGGTCGGGGGCGTCGTCGGCGGGGTGGTGGGCGGGGACGAGGACGCCGTCGGGCTCTCGCTCGTGGGCGGAGGGGAGGTCGTCGGTTCCGTCGACTTGCTGGTCGGCGGGGTGCTGCTGGGGCTGGTGCTCGACGGCGGGGGGACGGCCGCGCCCATGTCGGTGTCCAGGTCGAACTTGGAGCTTCCCTTGCCGTCGAGCGCCGCTCCCATGTACGCGCCCCAGATCTCGGCCGGGAAGCCACCACCGTTGACGCGTCCGCCGCCGGCGGTGCCGGTCAGCGTCACCTGCTTACCGCCCTTGGCCTCGCCGAACATGCCGACCGAGGTGACCAGGTCCGGGGTGTAGCCGGTGAACCAGGCGGACTTGTTCTCGTCGGAGGTGCCGGTCTTGCCCGCCATGGCCTGGCCCTTCTGCCGTACGGCCGAGCCGGTGCCCTCGTCGACCACACCGGTCAGGACCGAGGTCACGGAGTCCGCCGCGGTACGGCTGATCACCTCGCCGCCCGTGGTGTCGGGCAACTGGGCGCTCTCGCCGCCCTTCTCCGCCGACTTCACGATCGAGGGAGTGACCTTCTCGCCGTGGTTGTCGAGGGTGGCGTAGACCCCGGCCATGTCCTTGGGGCTGGCGCCCATGACGCCCAGCGACATCGCGGGGGCCACATCGAAGCCGCCCGCCTTGGAGTTCATGCCCAGGGCGGTGGCGGTCTTCTTGACCTTGTCCAGGCCGACGTCCACCGCCATCTGCGCGAAGACCGAGTTGACGGAGTTGTTCATCGCTTTCTGGACGCTGATCGGGCCGTAGTCCTTGTCGTCCTCGTTCGGCGGGGCGAAGCCGACCTCGCCGCCGTCGTCCTTGACCGGATGCTTGCTGTCGCCGTCGTAGACGGTGTTGGCCCTGATCGGCTGGCCGTCCTGGGTGGTGGAGTCGTTCTCCAGCGCGGCGGCGAGGATGAGCGGCTTGAACGTCGAGGCGGGCTGGTAGTCCTCGCGGGTGGCGTTGTTGGTCCAGTGCTTGGTGGCGCCCGCACCGCCGTACATCGCCACGATCGCACCGTTCTTGGGGTTCACCGAGACCGCGCCGACCTGCGCGTGCCCGTCGACCGGGCGCGTCTTCGGCTTGAGCTTGGAGGTCAGCTGCGTGTGGACGGCCTTCTCCAGGGCCTTCTGCTTCTTCTTGTCGATGTTGAGGGTGATCGTCCAGCCGCCGGCCGCGAGTTCGTCCTCGCTCACCCCGGCCTTGAACAGCTCCTGCTTGGCGGCCTCGACGAAGTAGCCCGTCTGGCCGTCGAGGCCGGAGCTGGGGCGGGGCTCGATGGGCTCGGGGAACGTCAGGCCCTTGCGCTCGCCCGCGTCCAGCCAGTGCTTCTCGACCATGTTGTCGAGGACGTAGTTCCAGCGCTGCTCGACCAGCCGCTTGCCGTTGGGTCCTGCCACCGAGTAGTCGTACTGGCTGGGGGCCTGCAGCACCGCGGCGAGGTAGGCGCCCTGCGCCACGGAGAGCTTGCCGACGTCCTTGTCGTAGTACGCGCGGGCGGCGGCCTGGATGCCGTACGCGTTGCGCCCGTAGTAGCTGGTGTTGATGTACCCCGCGAGGATGTCGTCCTTGGACTGCTGCTGATCGACCTTGAGGGAGATCACCAGCTCCTTCAGCTTGCGGCTGACGGTCTGTTCCTGGCTGAGGTAGTAGTTCTTGACGTACTGCTGGGTGATGGTCGAGCCACCCTGTTTGCCGCGGCCCAGAAGGGTATTGACGATGCCGCGCGCGGTGCCCGTGAAAGAGACGCCGGGGTCGGTGTAGAAGTCCTTGTTCTCGGCGGCGACGAAGGTGTGCTGCACCTCTTTGGGGATTTTCGCCAGCGGTACGGACTCACGGTTGATCTTGCCCGTCTTCGCCATGATGCTGCCGTCGCTGTACTTGTAGACATTGGCCTCGGCCGTGGCGAGGGCGTTGGCATTGGGCACATCGACCATGAAGTAGAGCACCAGGAACGCGCCGATGAGCAGCAGCCCCATCGAAAGGAAGTAGCCCAGGACCATCTTCCATGTGAAGAAGCGGCGTATACCGGTCTTCTTGGCTCTCTTACCGCTCTTATCGGCGCCTTTCTTGGCTCTGCGAGCGCCCTTCTGCCGCGCCCGCCGCTCTTCCGCTCTGCCCATCTCTCCCGCTGCTCCTGTACGTCAACCCCAACCCAGCTCATGAAGCTAACACCGCAACTGACGTCAAATACTCATCGATCAAGCTTTTTCCGAAGGTGACAAAGAGCACCCACTCTGTAGGAACTGACGTCCCGCCGCGGCCAGGGGTTGCCTTCTCAGCAAAAAGTGCTATCACTTTGATAGGAGCCGGACAGCCGCGCACCACCACGTACCAGCAAAAACGGGGGAACCTCCATGCCTGACATGACCGACATCACAACCACACCCGACATACCGGCCCCGCCTCGGCCCCAGGTGCGCGAGCGGCCCGCGCGCAGCATCGGCGGCGGTCTCGCGCTGCTGCTCAGCCTGGCCGGGCTGATCGCGGGCCCGCTGCTCATCGCGGCCGGAACCGACACCTCCGAGTACGACTACGAGGACAACAGCAACCCAGCGCTGATCATCCTCGGCGTCGCGGTGATCATCGCCTCCTTCATCGCGATGCGCGGGCTGTGCTCGATCGCACCGGGCCAGGCCCGGGTCGTCCAGCTCTTCGGCCGCTACAAGGGCACCCTCCGCACCGAGGGACTGCGCTGGGTCAATCCCTTCAGCAGCCGTAAGAAGATCTCCACCCGGGTGCGCAACCACGAGACCCCGGTGCTCAAGGTCAACGACGCCTACGGCAACCCGATCGAACTCGCCGCCGTCGTCGTCTGGCGGGTCGAGGACACCGCGCAGGCGGTGTTCGAGGTGGACGACTTCCTGGAGTTCGTCTCCACCCAGACCGAGGCCGCGGTGCGCCATATCGCCATCGAGTACCCGTACGACGCGCACGACGAGGACGCGCTGTCGCTGCGCGGCAACGCCGAGGAGATCACCGAGAAGCTGGCCACCGAGCTGCACGCCCGGGTCGAGGCGGCCGGGGTGCGCATCGTCGAATCGCGCTTCACCCACCTCGCATACGCCCCCGAGATCGCCTCCGCGATGCTCCAGCGCCAGCAGGCGGGCGCGGTGGTCGCGGCCCGGCGCGAGATCGTGGACGGCGCGGTCGGCATGGTCGAGGCCGCGCTGGCCAGGATCGCCGAGGAGCAGATCGTCGAGCTGGACGACGAGCGCAAGGCCGCGATGGTCAGCAATCTCATGGTCGTGCTGTGCGGCGACCGCTCCCCGCAGCCGGTCCTCAACACGGGCACGCTCTACCAGTGACGGAGCCGAACGAGCGGGACGAGGCAGCGGAGCCGGCCGCGCCCGAGGGCGCGCGGCCGGCTCCGCGCCCGCGCAAGCAGGTGCTGCTGCGGCTCGACCCCGCGGTCCACGACGCACTCGCCCGCTGGGCCGCGGACGAGCTGCGCAGCGCCAACGCGCAGATCGAGTTCCTGCTGCGCAAGGCGCTCGCGGAGGCGGGCCGGCTGCCTCGCGCCGCGGCCCCCATCCCCCGCCGCGGCCGCCCGCCCCGTAACCCCCATCGCCCGGAACCACCTTCCGAGACTTAGCGGGGACAGGCCGGGGAAACGCCTCTCACCTGCGGAAACGCCCAGCCTCATGCATCTATACACACGAGGTATACGCATGGTGTAGAGTGCTGCGCATGTCAATCGGCCACACCCTGCTCGGACTTCTGGAGTCCGGCCCACGCCATGGCTACGACCTCAAGAGAGCCTTC
>NZ_JBHWES010000167.1:0-3971 GCF_042734105.1 Streptomyces sp. NPDC059679
TCTGCTGCAGCGTCGCCCCGATATCCGCCGTCACCGTCGTCGTCATCGACTGCACCGACACCGGCGCGTCCCCGCCCACCGCCACCGACCCGACCCGCAGCCGCCGCGACAGGCGGCGCGCGGCGGGCGGTCGGGGCGGCATCGCGGGAAGTCCCAGATCAATCCCCGCTGACGTCATCACGTCACCCGCGACTTCCTGAGGCCGTCTCGCGGGCCGCGCGCAGCGACTCCTTGAGGGAGCCCATCGTGGCCAGGACGGCGGTCGGCTCATAGCCGCAGTGGGCCATGCAGTTGTCGCAGCGCGGGTCCTTGCCGCGGCCGTACTTCTCCCAGTCGGTCTCCTCGATGAGCTGACGGTAGGTGGGAACGTATCCGTCGGCCATCAGATAGCAGGGTCGCTGCCAGCCGAAGAGCGAATAGTTGGGAATGCCCCACGCGGTGCAGGGGAAGTCGGCCTTGCCCTCCAGGAAGTCCAGGAAGAGCGGGCTGTGATTGAAGCGCCAGCGCCGCCGGTTGCCGCCGGCGAATGCCTTCTTGAACAGCTCGCGGGTCTGCTCGACCCCGAGGAAGTGCTCCTGGTCGGGCGCCTTTTCGTAGGCGTAGGCGGGCGAAATCATCATCTCGTCCACCTTGAGCTCGTCGTTGAGGAAGTTGAGCACCTCGACGACGGTCTGCGGGGTGTCGGTGTTGAAGAAGGTGGAATTGGTGGTCACCCGGAAGCCGCGCCGCTGCGCCTCCTTGATGGCCTCCACCGCCTCGTCGAACACCCCCTCCTTGGCGACCGACTCGTCGTGCCGCTCGCGCAGCCCGTCGATGTGCACCGCGAACGCGAAATACGGGGAAGGCTTGAACTTGTGAATCTTCTTGCGCAGCAGCACGGCATTGGTGCACAGGAAGACGTATTTCCGGCGCTCCACCAGCTGCCGTACGATTTCGTCGATCTGCGGGTGCATCAGGGGCTCACCGCCCGCGATGGACACCATCGGCGCACCGGACTCCAGCACCGCGCCCACCGCCTGGGCGACCGGCATCCGCTGCTTGAGCACGCCGGCGGGATGCTGGATCTTTCCGCATCCCTCGCACTTCAGATTGCACGCGTACAACGGCTCGAGCTCGACAATCAGCGGAAACTTGTCACGACGCTTGATCACTTTCTGGTCGAAGAGATACGTCGCAACCCGGATGGTCTGTCGGAGCGGCATGGCCATCTAGCTCACCTCCTGGGAGCAGCGAAGAACGGTGCCAGGTAAAGAAAGCAGGAAGGATGGTGCGTAGTACGCGGAAAGCAGATATTCCCCCGCGCAGTGTTCCGATACGGACGAGTTCATGTTCAGGAGCGTCCACGATCACTCGTACGGCCGCAACCGGGCGTACCCCGGCCGCCACGGCGCTGCGGAGCGTCGCGGCTGACTCCATGTCCACCGCGATCGCGCCGGTGGCGTGCAGCCGGGCCCGCTCGGCCCCCCGTACGACATGGTCGGAGCCGGCGAGCGGGCCGGTGTGGACGGTGCTGCGCCCGGGTCCGGCCCGCGCCAGTCGGGTGAGCGCGTCGGCGAGGACCGCGGTGCCGGTGCACGGCGTGCGGCCCGTACCGTCCCGGGTCTCCTCGGCCACCACCAGGTCGCCCGGGTGCATCCCGGGGGCCAGACCGGCGCAGAAGCCGGTGGCGATGACGGCGGCGCGGACCGCGCCCCCGCCGGTCTCACCGAGCGCACGGGTCACCGCGCGCTCGGCGGCCTGCGGCCCCATACCGGTGCGCTCCACGGTCACCGGCCCGGCGGCCCCGCCGAAGTCGCCGCGGCGCAGGGCGAACCGCTCGATGCCGAGCGCGCAGGCGATCAGCAGCGGCGCCGGGCTCGGGCCGGGGGCCATCAGGACCTCCGCGGCCGCGCCACGGCGGGCTCGCCGTTGACGTACCGTCCCAGCGCGGTGACCGGGAAGACCTGCCGGTACAGGTGGTAGTTGATGGAGAAGTCCCAGGGGAAGCCGGTGCCGGTGAAGTACGGCTCGTCCCAGGACCCGTCGTCTTCTTGCGTCTCGGCGAGCCAGGTGACCCCGCGCTCGACCGCCTTGCTCTCCCGCTCCCCCGCCGCCAGCAGGGCCAGCAGCGCCCATGCGGTCTGCGAGGCGGTGGAGGCGCCCCGTCCGGCCCACTGCCGGTCGGGGTAGGAGCGCTGGTCCTCGCCCCAGCCGCCGTCCTCGTTCTGGACCTGTTCCAGCCAGTGGACGGCGCGGCGGATCGCCGGATGGGAGCCGGGGACCCCGGCGACCACCAGCGCCGGGACGACGGAGCCGGTGCCGTAGACGTAGTTCGTCCCCCAGCGGCCGAACCAGGACCCGTCAGCCTCCTGCTCGGCCAGCAGCCAGGCGACGCCACGCCGGGCGGCGGGGTCCTGGGCCCTGCCCTCATGCGCGAGCATTTCGACGACATGCGCGGTGACATCGGCCGACGGCGGGTCGATGACCTCCCCGAAGTCGCAGAACGGCAGCCGGTTGGGCAGCCGGCTGGTGTTGTCGACGTCGAAGGCGCCCCACGCGCCGTCGCTGGACTGCATGCCGAGCGTCCAGCGCGTCCCGAGCCGCACCGCCGCCTCGACCCGCTCGGGGTCGGGGTGGCTCACCCGGCGCAGCGCCAGGATGACCTCGGCGGTGTCGTCGATGTCGGGGTAGTTGTCGTTGTCGAATTCGAACGCCCAGCCCCCGGAGGGCAGCCCGGGGCGTCGCACCGACCAGTCGCCCGGCCGGGTGACCTGTTCGTCGAGCATCCAGTCCGCGGCCTTGATCAGCGCGGGGTGGTCCGGGGCCAGCCCGGCGTCGACGAGCGCGATGGTGGCCAGACAGGTGTCCCAGACCGGTGACTGGCAGGCCTCGATCATCCGGCTGCCGTCCTCCCGCCACACCGCGAAGCGGTCCAGGGAGTCAAGCCCGGCGCGCATCACGGGGTGGTCGAGGTCGTAGCCGAGGAGGTGCAGGGCGATCAGGGAGTACACGGCGGGCGGCTGGATGCCGCCCCAGCAGCCGTCGCTCTCCTGCCGCTCCACGATCCAGCGCGCACAGGATCTCAGCGCGGCCCGGCGCAGCGGCCGGACCGCGACCTTGTGGTAAGCGTGCAACGCCCGGTCCAGACGCTGGAAGACGCCGTCCCAGGAGGCGAGGGGGGCGGGTGCGGACGGCGGGTTGGGCCGCCGGGGGTCGATGTGGAGCTCATCGAGGGGGAACGGTGCGGGCCGTACGGGGCGCTTGGCCGAGACGACGGTGAGCGGCACGATGGTCTGCCGCGCCCAGCAGCCGAAGTCGTAGATGTTGAGCGGCAGCCACTTGGGAAAATAGATGATCTCCGGCGGCAGCTCGGGCAGGTCCTCCCACTTCCACCAGCCGAACAGCGCCAGCCAGATACGGGTGAACACCCGGCTCTTCGCGATGCCGCCGTGGTCACGCACCCACGCGGAGGCGGCGGCCATATGGGGCGCATCGGGCCGGTCTCCGGCCAGCCGCAGGCCGACGTACGCCTCGATGGTGGTGGAGAGCTCCGGGGGGCCTCCGTGGAAGGTGGCCCAGGTGCCGTCCTCACGCTGCTTGGAGCGGAGGTAGCGGGCGGCGGCTTCCAATGTGGCCGGGTCCTGGATACCGAGGAACTGGCGGAGCATCAGGTCCTCGGCGTCCATGGTGACGTTGGTCTCCAGGTCGCCCTTCCACCAGCCCTGCTCGTCCTGGCGGTCCAGCAGATGGCGGGTGGCCCGCGCCGTCGCCTCCCGGGCAAGCGCTAACGTCGCGGGTTCGATGGGCTCGGGCGGATGGACGGTTGTCGCTGTCATGGCTTCCCCTTTTGCAGTGTGAGATCTCTGCCGTCGTGGGGCTTCCGTCGGGCGGCACCCCCCGGGGGGGGCGCGCCCGCCCGGGCGGCGAAATTAGGGGGATTTAGAATAAAAAAAGACGAAAAACAAAAAAAAAGCCGCAGCCCAAAACAGAGC
>NZ_JBHWES010000168.1:0-3797 GCF_042734105.1 Streptomyces sp. NPDC059679
CGGGTGTCGCATGCGTTCCACTCCCCGTTGATGGACCCGATGCTGGACGAGTTCCGCACCGTGGCCGAAGGGCTGTCCTACCGGCCCCCGGCCATCCCGGTGGTGTCCAACGTGACGGGCGGCCTCGCGGCGGAGGAGCAGCTGTGCTCCGCCGACTACTGGGTGGCCCACGTCCGTCAGGCCGTCCGGTTCGCGGACGCGGTACGGACCCTGGCCGACGACGGCGTCACGGTCTTCGTGGAACTGGGGCCCGACGGGGTGCTCTCCGCCCTGGCGCAGGAGTCGGCGCCGGAAGAGGCAGCGCTGGTGCCGGTATTGCGCAAGGGCCAGGGGGAGGAAAGGTCGGCCCTCACCGCACTCGCCCGGCTCCACGTACGAGGAGTGGAGGTGGACTGGTCCCCGCTGTTCGCGGGCGCCCGGCGGGTGGCCCTTCCCACCTACGCCTTCCAGCACGAGCGGTTCTGGCCGACGGGTGCGGCGAGCCGGGCCGGCGATGTACGCGCGGCCGGCCTTGGCGCGGCCGACCATCCGCTCCTGGGTGCCGCCGTCGGGCTCGCGGGTGCCGGGGGACATCTGTTCACGAGCCTTCTGTCGACGCGGTCCCACCCGTGGCTGGCGGATCACCGGGTGATGGGGCGGCTGGTGGTGCCGGGTACGGCGCTGGTGGAGCTGGCGCTCCGGGCGGGTGACCAGGTCGGCTGCGACCGGGTGGACGAACTCACCCTGGCGGCACCGCTCGTGCTTCCCGAACAGGGCTCCGTACAGCTGCAGCTGACCGTGGGCGAGCCGGATGAGACCGGCAGCCGCCCGGTGAGTGTGCACTCGCGGCCCGAGGGCGCGGAGGACACACCGTGGTTGCGGCACGCCACCGGTACCCTCACCGCCGCCGCATCACCGTCCTCCGCTGAACTCGGCGACGCGACGCCGGATGCGAGGGTGTGGCCGCCGACCGGGGCGGCGCCGCTGGACGTGGACGGCTTCTACGAGCGCCGGGCGGCCGAGGGCTTCGGCTACGGCCCGGTGTTCCAGGGCCTGCGGGCCGCGTGGCGGTTGGGCGACGAACTGTTCGCCGAGGTGGACCTGCCGGAGCGGATGGAAGCAGACGCGGCGGCCTTCGGCCTGCACCCTGCGCTCCTCGACGCCGCTCTGCACGTGGCCGTGCTGGACGACTCGGACTCGGACTCCGACACGGACACGAGTGCCGTGCCGTTCTCCTGGTCGGGGGTCTCGCTGCGGGCCGTGGGCGCCTCCTCGGTACGGGTGAGGTTGTCACGTCGCGCGGACGGCGCCTTGTCGATCGCGCTCGCCGATCCGTCCGGTGCCCCGGTGGCCGCAGTGGACTCCCTGGTGGTGGCCGAGCTTCCGGCCGAGCACGGGGACGGCGGCGACGGCGTCCCGGACATCGCGCGTACCTCCATGTTCCGCCTGGACTGGGTGGCGACACCCGCGGCGGTCCCCGTCGGCGACCGGCTGGCGGTCGTGGGCCCGGACCCGCTGGGCCTGGTCGCGCTGATAGAGGAGGGCGGCGCGACGGCGGAAACGCACGCCGACCTCGCTTCGCTGGCTGCGGCACCGGAGGCTGCGACACCGGGCATCGTGCTGGTGCCCGTGGTCGGCGGCGACTCCGGATCGCCGATGGCGGAGTCCGTACGGACCACCACGAACAGCGTGCTGGAGCAGCTCAGGACCTGGCTGGCGGAGGAGCGGTGGGCGGATTCCCGGCTGGTGTTCGTCACGCGTGGCGCGACGGCCGGCGACGACCTCGCCGCCGCCCCGGTGTGGGGTCTGGTGCGCTCGGCCCAGACCGAACACCCCGGCCGGTTCGGCCTGATCGACCTCGACCTCGACGGCGTCAGGACACCGGGATCGCTGCTGCTGGAAGCCCTCGCCTCCGCGGAGCCGCAAGTGGCGCTGCGCGACGGCGCGATCCGGGCGGCCCGGCTCATTCGCGTCCCCGCATCCGACGGGACCTCGCCGGCATGGGACGGCGAGGGCACCGTGCTCATCACCGGAGGCACGGGAGGACTGGGCCGGCTGGTGGCCCGCCATCTGGTGACCGAGTGCGGCGTACGCCATCTGGTGCTGCTCAGCCGCAGTGGCCCGGCCGCCGACGGTGTCGGGGACCTCGTCGCCGAGCTGACGGCTCACGGCGCGGATGTCACCGTGGCAGCGTGCGATATCGCCGACCGCGACGGGCTCGCCGAGGTGTTGGCCGGGGTGCCCGAGGCACATCCGCTGCGGGGAGTCGTCCATACGGCAGGTGTGCTCGACGACGGCGTGGTGGAGGCGCTGTCGCCGGAGCGGATGGCGAACGTACTGCGGCCGAAGGTGGACGCGGCGTGGCATCTGCATGAGCTGACCCTGGACATGGATCTCTCCGTCTTCGCCCTCTTCTCCTCGGCGGCGGGGGTGTTCGGCGGAGCCGGCCAGGCCAACTACGCGGCGGGCAACGCCTTCCTGGACGCGCTGGCCGAGCATCGACGTACGGCCGGTCTGCCGGCCGTATCGCTGGCCTGGGGCCCGTGGGAGCCGGCGGGCGGGATGACCAGTGCGCTGAGCGAGGCCGACCTGAGGCGGATGGCGCGCTCGGGTATGCAGGCGTTGTCGGCCGAACAGGGGGTGGCGCTGTTCGACGCCGCCCTGGCGAGTGGCGAGGCCGCCGTCGTACCCGTCCGGCTCGACCTGCCCGCGCTGCGCACCCAGGACGAGATTCCCTGGCTGTTGCGCGGACTGGTCCGGGCCAAGGCCCGCCGCGCAGCCGTCGCGGGCTCGGGGGCAGCCGCCTCGCTCATCCGGCGACTGAGCACGCTGACCCATCGAGAGGAGCGGCGTGACGCCCTTTTGAGCCTGGTACGCGGCCAGGTGGCGCTCGTACTCGGGCACGCCGGAGCCGCGTCCGTCGAACCCTCCCGGTCGTTCCAGGACCTGGGGTTCGACTCGCTGACGGCGGTGGAGCTGCGCAACCGGCTGAACATCGCCACGGGGCTGCGGCTGCCCGCCACCCTCGTCTTCGACTACCCCAGGCCCACCACTCTCGCCGACTATCTCCTCGACGAGCTGTTCGGGGTCGAAACAGAGATGTCGGCGCCGACGCACACCCTCCCCGCCACGTCCGACGACCCGGTGGTGGTCGTGGGGATGGCCTGCCGCTACCCGGGTGGGGTGCGTACTCCCGAGGACCTGTGGCAGGTGGTCTTCGAGGGAGTCGACGTGGTCTCGGGCTTCCCGACGGACCGGGGCTGGGATCTGGAGGCGCTGTACGACCCGGACCCGGACCACCTCGGCACCTCCTACACCCGTGAAGGCGGGTTCCTCCAGGACGTGGGGGAGTTTGACGCGGCGTTCTTCGGGATGAGTCCGCGTGAGGCGTTGGCGACGGATGCGCAGCAGCGGCTGCTGTTGGAGACGTCGTGGGAGGCATTCGAGCGGGCCGGGATCGATCCGGTGTCGCTGCGGGGCAGCCGGACCGGTGTGTTCGCCGGGGTGATGTACAACGACTACGCCGATCTGCTCGGCGGGGGTGAGTTCGAGGGCTATCAGGGGAACGGCAGCGCCGCGAGCATGGCCTCGGGCCGGGTGTCCTACACCCTGGGGTTCGAAGGCCCGGCGGTCACGGTCGACACTGCCTGTTCGTCTTCGCTCGTGTCGATGCATTTGGCGGCGCAGGCGTTGCGGGCGGGGGAGTGTTCGCTGGCGTTGGCCGGTGGTGTGACGGTGATGTCGACGCCCGTGGCCTTTGTCGAGTTCTCGCGGCAGCGGGGGCTGTCGCCGGACGGGCGGTGCAAGGCGTTCTCGGA
>NZ_JBHWES010000169.1:0-3790 GCF_042734105.1 Streptomyces sp. NPDC059679
GTGCCGCTGCGGGTCGCGGTGATGGGGTGTGTGGTCAACGGCCCCGGTGAGGCGCGTGAGGCGGATCTGGGGGTGGCCTCGGGCAACGGCAAGGGCCAGATCTTCGTCAAGGGCGAGGTGATCAAGACCGTGCCCGAGTCGAAGATCGTGGAGACCCTGATCGACGAGGCCATGAAGATCGCCGAACAGATGGAGAAGGACGGCATCGCCTCCGGAGAGCCCGAGGTCTCCGTCACCGGCTGACGCCACCCCGCGCCCGCGGCCACACCGCCCGCACCCGACCGGACCACGGCCCGGTCGGTGAACGCGGGCGGTGGCCTGGGCGACCCCCGAGGTACAGTGCGGAGAATCGAATCTTCTGGCCCTCGGCCGCAACCGGTGAGGCATACCGACACGTGCTGACGACGTCCACCACCAGGGTGCTCGAGCCCCACGAGCTCGACGAGGCCCTTGCGGTCCTCGACCGCGACCCGGTCTCCAACGCCTTCGTCGCCGCCCGCGTCCAGGTCGCCGGCCTGGACCCCTGGCGGCTCGGCGGCGAGATGTGGGGCTGGTACACCGGTGGCCGGCTGGAATCGCTCTGCTACGCCGGAGCCAACCTCGTCCCCATCTGCGCCACCCGTGAGGCCGTACGCGGCTTCGCCGAGCGCGCCCGCCGGGCCGGCCGCCGCTGCTCCTCCATCGTCGGCCCCGCCGACACCACCACCGAGCTCTGGTCGCTGCTCGAGCCCAGCTGGGGCCCGGCCCGCGAGGTCCGCGCCCATCAGCCGCTCATGGCCACCACCACCATGCCCGCCGGTATCGCGCCCGACCCGCTCGTCCGCCGCGTCCGCAAGGACGAAATGGACGTGATCATGCCCGCCTGCGTGGCCATGTTCACCGAAGAGGTCGGCGTCTCGCCGCTCGCCGGTGACGGCGGGCTGCTCTACCAGGCCCGGGTCGCCGAACTCGTCAGCCACGGGCGGTCCTTCGCCCGCATCGAGAACGGCCGGGTCGTCTTCAAGGCCGAGATCGGCGCCGCCACCCGCCACGCCTGCCAGATCCAGGGCGTCTGGGTCGCCCCCGAATACCGCGGCCGCGGGCTGTCCGAGACCGGTATGGCCGCCGTCCTGCACTATGCGCTGAACGAGGTCGCGCCCGTCGTCAGCCTCTACGTCAACGACTTCAACACCGCCGCCCGCGCCGCCTACCGCCGCGTCGGCTTCCAGGAGGTCGGCGCCTTCATGAGTGTGCTGTTCTGATCGACGGCCCAGTAGGGTGCCGCCCATGCTGCATCAACCAGGCGAGGGGCCACCGGACCCGCAGGGCGTCGTCGTGGGGCCGCTCGACCTCGCCGCGCGCGTGGACGAGGCCCTTGCCGTGCAGGCGATCGCCTTCGGGCTCACCGACGAGGAGGCCGGAGTACGGCGCCACATCGTGCTGCGCCACCTCACCAGCCCGGGCGCCCGCGCGCTGGGCGCCACCACCCCCGCCGGGCGGCTCGTCGGCTTCGTCTACGGCATGCCCAACGACCGCACGCACTGGTGGTCCACGGTCGTCGAGCCTTATCTGCGCGACACCGGCCACGAGGACTGGCTGGACGACTCCTTCGTCATCACCGAGCTGCATGTCCACCCCGACTACCAGCAGCACGGCATCGGCCGGTCGCTGATCACCACCATCACCGACGGAGCGGACCAGCCGCGCTCCATCCTCTCCGCGATCGACGTCGAGAGCCCCGCCCGCCACCTCTACCGCGACCTCGGCTACCGCGACCTCGCCCGCCCCGTGCTCTTCCCGAGCGCGCCGACCCCGTACGCGGTCATGGGCGCCCCGCTCCCGCTGCGCCGCTGATTTTCCGTAGCCTTCCCCCGGTACGCCTTCCCCTGGTTCATTTCCCGGTGGGTGGCGGCAGCGGTTAATCTCCTGGACATCCCATCTCGTACGCAGGAGAAGAACCATGGCCCAGGCCCACGTCCAGCGCATGTCCAGGTTGATGTTGAAGACGCTGCGCGAGGACCCGGCCGATGCCGAGACCGCCAGCCACAAGCTGCTCGTCCGCGCCGGCTATGTACGCCGCACCTCCGCGGGCATCTGGACCTGGCTGCCCATCGGCAAGAAGGTCCTGGAGAACGTGGCGCGGATCGTCCGCGAGGAGATGGACGCCATCGGCGCCCAGGAGGTCCTGCTGCCCGCCCTGCTGCCCCGTGAGCCGTACGAGGCCAGCGGCCGCTGGGACGAGTACGGCGACCTGCTGTTCCGGATCAAGGACCGCAAGGGCGCCGACTACCTCCTCGGCCCGACCCACGAGGAGATCTTCACCCAGACGGTCAAGGACCAGTGCACGTCCTACAAGGACCTGCCCGTGATCCTCTACCAGATCCAGACCAAGTACCGGGACGAGGCCCGCCCCCGCTCCGGCGTGCTGCGCGGCCGCGAGTTCCAGATGAAGGACTCGTACTCCTTCGACACCACCGACGAGGGCCTGGCCGAGTCCTACCGGCTGCACCGCGAGGCCTACCAGCGGATCTTCGAACGCCTCGGCCTGGACTACCGCATCGTCTCCGCGATCTCCGGCGCCATGGGCGGCTCCGCCTCCGAGGAGTTCCTGGCCCCGGCCGCGGCCGGCGAGGACACCTTCGTGGACTGCCCGAACTGCGACTACGCGGCCAACACCGAGGCCGTCACCCTCGCACTCACCCCCGTCGAGGGCGCCGAGCACGGCCCGGTCGAGGAGCTGGACACCCCCGACACCCCCACCATCGACACCCTCGCCGAGCACCTGAACATCCCGGCCTCCGCCACCCTGAAGAACCTCCTCGTCAAGGTCGACGGCGAGATCACCGCGGTGGGCGTCCCCGGCGACCGCGAGGTGGACCTCGGCAAGCTCGCCGAACACCTCGCCCCCGCCGAGGTCGAGGTCGTCACCGCCGAGGACTTCGCCGACCGCCCCGACCTGGTCCGCGGCTACATCGGCCCGCAGGGCCTGGCCGGGAAGTCCTTCCGCTACCTCGCCGACCCGCGCGTCGCGCCCGGCACCGCCTGGGTGACCGGCGCCAACAAGCCCGGCAAGCATGCGCGCAACGTCGTCTGCGGCCGGGACTTCGAGGTCGACCAGTACCTCGATGTCGTGGTGGTCAGGCCCGGCGACCCCTGCCCCCGCTGCGGCGCCGGTATCGAGCTCGACCGGGCCATCGAGATCGGCCACATCTTCCAGCTCGGCCGGAAGTACGCCGACACCTTCCAGCTCGATGTGCTCGGCCAGAACGGCAAGCCGGTCCGGGTCACCATGGGCTCCTACGGCATCGGCGTCTCGCGCGCCGTGGCCGCCCTCGCCGAGCAGACCCACGACGAGTCCGGGCTGTGCTGGCCCCGCGAGGTCGCCCCGGCCGACGTCCACATCGTCGCGGCGGGCAAGGCGCTCCAGACCGAGCTGGCCCTGGAGCTCGCGGACAAGCTGGGGACGGCGGGCGTCCGCGTCATGGTCGACGACCGGGCCGGCGTCTCCCCGGGCGTGAAGTTCACCGACGCCGAGCTGATCGGCGTGCCCACGATCCTGGTCGTCGGCCGTGGCGCGAAGGACGGCGTGGTGGAGCTCAAGGACCGCCGCACGGGCGAGCGCGAGGAGCTGCCGGTCGACGAGGCGCTGTCCCGCCTCACGGTCTGACAGGCTTCAGAGGCCCGGCGCTCCTTCCGTGTCCTGGCCGCTCCGCGGAGCGGCCAGGACACGGGGAGGGACCGGGGGGGGGGGGCGCTGACATAAAAAAAAAACCCATCCCACCACTAATCTACGGATCTTGTATTGCGTGGT
>NZ_JBHWES010000170.1:0-3631 GCF_042734105.1 Streptomyces sp. NPDC059679
ACCACCCACCAAAAACCCCAACGCATCCCCCTCCCCACCTACCCCTTCCAACACCAACACCACTGGCTCCCCCACCCCACCAAAACCACCACAGCGACCACGGCAACCGCAGCAGCCAAGGACATCGCGGAACGCCGCAGTGATCTCGCGGACTGGTTCCACGTCCCGTCCTGGCAGCGCGTCGCACTGCCCGTCGCGCTGCCCGACGCCTCCCGCCAGTGGCTGGTGTTCGCCGACGGCCCAGGTGTCGGCGCCACGGTCTCGGCGCGGTTGGGGGACGCGGGCGCCCGGGTGACCATGGTGTACGCGGGTGACTCCTGGGCCGCCCCGGAGTCGAGGCCATGGACCATCGACGCCCGCGAAGGTGGCGACTACGGCCGTCTGCTCTCCGCTCTGCGAGAACGGTACGGCGCCGTACCCACATGCCTCGTCCATGCCTGGAGCGTCACCTCGGACGACGAGGACGCCGCTCACAGCGAAGAGGACACCCGACGGCTCGGCTTCGAGAGCCTGATACATCTGGCGCAGGCGCTCAGCCGCGAGGAATCCGTCGGGTCCGTCCGGCTGTGGGTCCTCAGTAACGGGCTGCACAACGTCACGGGCGACGAGCGGCTTTCCCCGACGAAGGCCACGCTGCTCGGACCGAGCCGCGTACTGCCACGCGAAATGCCGGGCCTCAGCTGCCGCGCTGTCGACCTCGACTACGCCGGGCCCCCCGCACCGCACCAACTCGACCGGCTCATAGGCGAACTGGCCGCCGAGCCCGGCCAGGACACCGAAGTGGTCGCCCACCGGGGAATCCACCGCTGGACCCAGCACCATCTGCCCCAGCGGTTTCCCAACCCGGCACGGCCGGCGGAGGCGCTGCGCCCCGGGGGTGTCTATCTCATCACGGGTGGCACCGGCGGCCTGGGCCTGGCCGTGGCCGGACAGCTGGCCACCGCCGGAGCACGCCTCGCGCTGACCGCCCGTACGCCATTGCCCCCTGCCGAGGAGTGGGACGACTGGCTGGCCGCCCGCCCCACGGACACGCGCACCGCCGATGCGGTCCGCCGACTGGTGCGGTTGCGCGACAACGGGGCCGAACTGCTCGTCGTGCAGGCCGATGCCGGTGATCCCAAAACAATGCGGGCCGCCGTGGAGCAGGTCCGCGGCAAATGGGGCACCATCCACGGTGTCTTCCATACCGCCGGGCTGGCCGGCGGCGGGCTGATCCAGCTCAAGGATCTGCGGGTCGCGGCCGAAGTCCTCCATCCCAAGGTGCGCGGGACTCTGGTCCTCGAGGAGGCGCTGTCCGGGTTGGACCTGGACTTCCTGGTGCTGTTCGGCTCGAACGCCGCGAATATCGGCAGCGTCGGCCAGGTCGACTACTGCGCCGCGAACTGCTTCCTCGACGCCTTCGCGCAGGACCGTGGCAGACACCGCCGCGTGCTGACCATCGACTGGGGCCCATGGCGTGGCGTAGGCATGGCGGCCGACCAGGAGACCGCGAACGCGCTCGATCCATCCGGGAGCGCGGCAGACCGCGGCATGTCGGAGGAGGAGGGCTTACGCGCTCTGGACACGGTTCTCACGGGCGCGGCCACTCCGCAGATCATCGTCTCTCCCGTCGACCTCTCCCAACTGCTCGCCCAGGCCCCCAGGCTGGAGCACGGCGGAGGCAGCCCGATCCGAGAGGGCGCCAACGGCACCACTCCGACAGGCCCCGCGACGGCTCTCCCGGATATGTCCGGGGACCTCACAAGAAACCGCAGTGACGCCGCGCGGGAAATCTGCGGCATCTGGGGTGAGCTCCTGGGAGTCGAACAGGCCGGAGCTCACGACAACTTCTTTGAACTCGGCGGAAATTCCCTGATCGCGATTCAACTGATCAGCGTCATCAACAGCAGGCTGTCGGTAAAGCTCACGCTGGCGGATCTCTACGAGGCTCTGACGGTAGCCGGTCTGATGGATCTCCTTGAGATATCCCATCAGCAACATACGGACAGCGCGGACACCGAAGGGCTCAAGGAACGCAGAAAGAAAATGCAGCGGCGACGTCAGCAGCAGGAGCGGCGGCGTACAGCGAGGGGGAACGGATGAGTGACGCGACCGAGACCTCCGCCGACGATCCGCAGGACGGAGTTGCGATCGTCGGAATGGCCGGGCGGTTTCCCGGGGCGCGGAATCTGACGGAGTTCTGGGCGAATCTGCGGGACGGCGTGGAGTCGATCGTGCCGTTGAGCGACGAGGAACTGATCTCGGCCGGGGTCGCACCGCACGTGTTCAACCGGCCCGAGTATGTGAGAGCCGCACCGCGATTCGAGGGCATGGACCTGTTCGACGCGGAGTTCTTCGGCTACTCCGCGCACGAGGCGCGCGTCATGGACCCGCAGCACCGGCTGTTCCTGGAGACCGTGTGGGAGGCGCTGGAGCACGCAGGGTACGACGCGGCGCGCTACGACGGCAGCATCGGTGTGTACGCGGGGGCGGGTACGAGTTCGTACCTCGGCAACATCTTCAGCAATCTCGACGAGGGCGAGCGACTGCGCGGGGAGAACTACGGCATCGGATTCGAGCTGTCGTTCCTGGTCAGCAGGGTCTCGTACAAGCTGGATCTCAAGGGTCCCAGCATCCCCGTCCATACGGCCTGTTCGACCTCGCTCGTCGCCGTACACACCGCGTGCCAGGGTCTGCTCAACTACGAATGCGATATGGCGCTGTCCGGAGCGGCGTCCTACAAGGTGCCCCAGAACACGGGCTATCTCCACCAGGAGGGGTCGTTCCTCTCACCCGACGGTCATGTGCGGCCGTTCGACGCCGACGCCCGTGGGACCGTCTTCGGAAACGGGGTCGGGGTGGTGGTGCTCAAGCGGCTGGAGGACGCGCTGGCCGACGGCGACACCGTCCATGCCGTGATCAGGGGGTCGGCGGTCAACAACGACGGCGCCGTGAAGGCGAGCTTTACGGCTCCCGGTGTCGCGGGGCAGGCTCAAGTGATTACGGAGGCCCTGGCCGCGGCGGACCTCGACCCGGAGTCGATCGACTACGTCGAGGCCCACGGGACCGGCACATTGATCGGTGACTCGATCGAGGTGCAGGCATTGTCCCGGGTGTTCGGGAACAACCCGCCCGCATCGTGCGCCCTGGGCTCCATCAAGGGCAACATCGGCCACCTCGACGCCGCGGCCGGGATCGCGGGCCTCATCAAGACCGTCCTGGCCCTCACACACGAAACCATTCCCCCCACCGTCAACCACCACCAGCCCAACCCCGATATCGACCTCGGTCACACGCCCTTCCGCATCAACAACCAACCCACGTACTGGAGACACACCCCCACCCACATCCGCCGAGCGGGCATCAGCGCTTTCGGCTTCGGCGGCACCAACGCCCACCTCATCCTCGAAGAACCACCCACACCACCCAACCGCTCCACCGAAACCACCGCCGACACGGACACCGAACGCCTCCTTGTTCTGTCCGCCCGCACCCCTCAAGCCCTCGACGCCGCCACCGACCGCCTCGCCCACCACCTCCGCGCCCACCAGCCCGATCTGGCCCGCACCGCCCACACCCTCGCCCAAGGGCGCCATACCTTCCCGCACCGCCGCATCGTCCACGGCACCACCCCCGACCACATCGCCACCGC
>NZ_JBHWES010000171.1:0-3524 GCF_042734105.1 Streptomyces sp. NPDC059679
CAACACCACACCCACACCGACCTGCCCACCTACCCCTTCCAACACCAACGCTACTGGCTCAACACACCCACCCACACAGGAGACGTGACGGCCGTCGGCCTCGACCCGGCACATCACCCACTGCTCGGCGCGGCGGTCGCGGTGGCGGAGGGGGAGGGGTATCTGCTCACCGGTCGGCTCGCCCTCTCCACCCATCCCTGGCTCGCCGATCACACCATCGCCGGCGTCGTCGTCCTCCCCGGAACTGTCCTTCTCGAGATCGCCCTTCAGGCGGGCCATCGGGTGGACTGTCACCGCATCGAGGAACTCACCCTCCAGTCACCGCTGTTCATCCCGGAGGAGGGAGCGGTGCAGGTGCAGGCGTGGGTGGCGGCGCCGGATGAGAACGGGTGCCGAAGCCTGACGGTGTCCTCCCGACGCGAGGGTACGTATGAGGACGCCACGTGGGTGCGCCACGCCACGGGCCTGGTTGGCCCCGCACCGGCCGACCAGGACGATGCCATCGCACGGTTCACCGACCCACAAGGCGACGACGCGGTGGCGGTCTGGCCACCGCCTGGCGCCGTCGCGTTCACGGCAGACGACCTGGCGGGCCTGTACGACGGCTACGCGGCGCGGGGATTCGAGTACGGTCCGGTGTTCCGGGGGCTGCGGGCGGCCTGGCGACGTGGCGAGGACATCTTCGCCGAGGTGTGTCTTCCCGACACGGCGGACGGCAACGCCTCCCAGTTCTCCGTACACCCCGCCCTGCTGGACGCCGCCCTGCACACCGCCGCCTTCCGCCCGGCCGACGAACTCCCGCACGGCGCCCTGCCCTTCTCCTTCAGCGGGGTGAGGCTGCACGCTCCCGGAGCGTCGACCCTGCGGGTGCGCCTCACCCCGGACGGCGAGGCGCGGGACACGCACGCATGGTCGGTCGCGGTGGTCGACGGCGAGGGGCGGCCGGTGGCCTCGATCGCGTCGCTCGCGGTCCGCCCGGTGTCGACGCAGGAGCTGCTGGCAGCCTCCGGTACGGCGCGGCGGGACTCGCTCTTCGCGGTCGAGTGGGTGACCGCCCCGGCGCCGACATCGTCGTCCGCTCCGCAACTCCTGGCCACGGTGGGGCACTGCGACCTCCTCCCCTCGGCAGACGGGTACGCGAACCTCGCCGACCTGGCCGCCGCGACGCTGGAGGCGGGGGCCCCGGCGCCCGATGCGGTCGTGGTCGACTGCGGCCGCCGCGACGCGCGCGCCACCGCGGTGCCGGAGGACGTACGGACCCTCGCCCAGCGCATCCTGGGTCTGCTGCAGGAGTGGCTGGCGGACGAGAGGCTGGCGTCGAGCCGGTTGGTCGTACTGACCCGTGGTGCGGTGGCCCCCCCACCGGGGGAGGACGTGGCGGACCTGGCGGGCGCGGCGGTGTGCGGCATGGTGCGCTCCGCGCAGTCGGAACATCCCGGCCGGTTCGTCCTGCTGGACCTCGACCCCGACCTCGCCCCCGCCCTCGACCTCGACGGCGGGGAAGCGCCACCGACCCTCGTTCCGGCAGCGCTCGCCTGCGCCGAGCCGCAGATCGCCGTACGGGCGAACCGGCTCCTCGTGCCCAGGCTGACCCGCGTTCCGGCGTCCGTCCCCGTCCCCGAGCCTGGTCCCGTCCCCGAGCCTGGTCCCGCTTCCGCCACCGACGCAGCCGACCAGCACGCCGCGCCCACGGCGTTCGACCCCGACGGCACCGTACTGATCACCGGCGGCACTGGCACGCTCGGCGCGGTGCTCGCACGCCATCTGGTCGGCCGTCACGGCGTACGACACCTGCTGCTGGCATCCCGACGTGGGCCCGACGCGCCCGGCGCCACCGAGCTGCGGGCGGAACTGGCCGAGCTCGGAGCCGAGGTGACGGTGCGCGCCTGTGACAGCGGCGACCGCGCCGCACTGGCCGATCTCATCGCGAGGATTCCCAGCGGACACCCGTTGACCGGTGTGGTCCACGCCGCGGGCGTGCTGGACGACGCCACCGTCTCCTCCCTCACCCCCCGACATCTGGACACCGCGCTGACACCCAAGGCCGATGCGGCCTTCCATCTGCACGAACTCACCCGTCACGCCCAGCCGCGCGCCTTCGTCCTGTTCTCCTCGGCCGCCGGTGTCCTCGGCGCAGCTGGGCAGGGCAACTACGCCGCGGCCAATGCCTTTCTCGACGCCCTCGCCGAACACCGCAGGGCGCAGAGCCTGCCGGCCCTGTCGCTCGCATGGGGCCTGTGGGAGCGGGGCAGCGGCATGACCGGGCATCTCGACGGCACCGACCGGGCCCGCATCACCCGCTCCGGGCTCGCCCCCCTCGCCACCGAGGACGCTCTCGCGCTCTTCGACGCCGCCCTCGCCGGCGATCGGCCGTGTCTGGTGCCCGCCCGGCTGGACCTGCGGGGTTCAAGCGCCGCCGAGACCCCGGCGCCGCTGTTCTCCAGGATCGCCCCCGCTCGTACGGCCCATCGCCGCACCCCCGGGGCCGAGGGCGCCGCTGACCTTCGTACCCGTCTTGCGGCCCAGGACGCCGCCGAGCAGCGCGACACGCTTCTCACGATCGTCCGCACCCACACCGCCGCCGTGCTGGGGCATGACACGGCTGCCGCCGTCCGGCCGGACGCGGCCTTCCGTGAGCTGGGTTTCGACTCCCTCGCCGCCGTGGAACTCCGTAACCGCCTTCACACGACCACCGCTCTCACCCTGCCCGCGACCACCGTTTTCGACCACCCCACCCCCGCTGCCCTCGCCGATCATCTGCGTACTCAGCTCTGCCAGGACGCTGCGTCCTCGGCGGCGGCCACGGCGATGGCGGCGATGGCGGAGCTGGCCAGGCTGGAGTCCGCCGTCTCCGACTCGGTGGCGCTCGACGACGACACGCGCAGCGGCCTCGCGGAGCGCCTGCGGTCCCTCGCCCGCAAGATGAGCAGCGGCCATGTCGCTGACCACGACGGCGGCGCCGCGGGCCTGGACCTTCAGTCGGCCACGGACGATGAGATGTTCGAGCTGATCGACAAGGAGGTCAGCCGAGACTGAGCCCATGCGGTGGCGCCATCGCGGCATCGCAAACGGACGACGGCGCCCGGCGAAGGCCGGGCGCCGTCACTTGTGCCGCCGCTCAAGGCACGGCACGGTTGCTCATGCCGCACGGCTCACTCAGCTCATTCGTTCATTCGGCTCATTGGGCTGATTCGGCCGGCAGGTGTCGGCTCAGCCACGGGGTGTCGGTGTTCATCCGCAGCGCCGCGGCCTCGGCGGCCTCGGCCACCGCTTCGGCGCCACCGTCCGCAGCCGCCCGGGCCGCCTCGGCGGCGTGGGTCGCCGCCTTGGCCACGGCCTCTGCCTCGGCAGCCGCCCGACGGCTGTGTTCCGCGACCGCGTTCGCCATCTCGGCGGCCTTCGCGGCGGCCTCTGCCTCGGCCCGAGCGGCCGCTTCCGCGGCGGGGCCGGCCTGGGCGCCGGCGGCGGCCGCCTCGGCCGCGGCCTCGGCCGCGCCGGCGGCGGCCGCTGTGGCAGCCTCGGCC
>NZ_JBHWES010000172.1:0-3470 GCF_042734105.1 Streptomyces sp. NPDC059679
GGTGAGATTCCCGCGCTGTTGCGCGGGTTGGTCCCGGCGTCGCGCAGGCTGAGCCGACAGGCCGCGGGCGGCGGTGACGCCGACGGCCTCAAGCGTCAGCTGTCCGGGCTGGACGCACAGGAACGGACGCGGGTGCTGACCGACATGGTGCGCGGCCACGTCGCCATGGTGCTCGGACACGGGTCGGCCGAGATGGTCGATCTGGACCGCAACTTCGGTGAAATCGGGCTCGACTCGCTGACCGCGGTGGAACTGCGCAACCAGCTCAACGCGGCGACCGGACTCCGGCTGCCCGCCACCTTGGTCTTCGACTACCCCACCGCGCGGGACATCGCCACGTTCGTGGGTTCGGAGCTCATCCCCGAGGCGGCCGACACCGACGCAGTGGGACACGAGGAGCGGGTGCGCCGAGTACTGACCAGCATCCCGCTCAGCAGGCTGCGCGACGCCGGCCTGCTGGACACCCTGCTGGAACTCGGCGGAGCCACCGCCACGCCGCGGGACGGGGCGGAGGACGCGGACGGATCCGACCAGCCCGGCTCGATCGACGCGATGGACAAGAACGATCTGATCGACATGGCGTTCAACAGCCTTGGCCTTGAGGGTGCCACCTGGGAAGAGGGTAACTGACATGACCGACTCCGATGAGAAGCTGGTCAGTGCGCTTCGCCTGTCGCTGAAGGAGAACGAGCGCCTGCGGGTGCAGAACGCCAAGCTCTCCGGCGCGACGCGGGAGCCCGTGGCCATCGTGGCGATGAGCTGCCGCTACCCCGGCGACGTCACCTCGCCCGAGGAGCTGTGGCAGCTGGTGGCCGACGGCGTCGACGCGGTGTCGGACTTCCCGGCCGACCGTGGCTGGGACATCGATGGCGGCTATGACCCGGAGCCGGGCAAGGCGGGGAAGTTCTACGCGCGCGAGGGCGGCTTTCTGCACGACGGCGGGGAGTTCGACCCGGCCCCGTTCGGCATCAGCCCCGTAGAGGCGCTGCACATGGACCCGCAGCAGCGGCTGCTGCTGGAGTGTTCATGGGAAGTACTCGAGCGCGCCGGTATCGACCCGCTGTCCCTGAAGGGCGCCACCACCGGGGTGTTCACCGGGGCCATGCACCACGACTACGCACTCGGGCACAATGTCAGCACCACTTCGGGCGGCAGCCTGCTCAGCGGCGGCGTCTCGTACACCCTCGGGCTCGAAGGCCCCTCCGTCACGATTGACACCGCGTGTTCGTCCTCGCTGGCCGCCGTCCATCTGGCCTGCCAGGCGCTGCGCCGGGAGGAGTGCGGTCTCGCGCTCGCGGGCGGGGTCACGGTGATGGCAACCCCCCAGCTCTTCAAGGTCTTCTCCCAGCAGCGCGGACTATCACCCGACGGCCGCTGCAAGTCCTTCTCGGACGCCGCCGACGGCACCGGCTGGGGCGAGGGCGCCGGGATGCTGCTCCTGGAGCGGCTGTCCGACGCGCGCCGCAACGGCCACCCGGTGCTCGCGGTGATCCGCGGCAGCGCCGTCAACCAGGACGGCCGCAGCAGCGGACAGACCGCGCCGAACGGCCCGGCGCAGCAGCGGCTGATCCGCCAGGCCCTCGCGAACGCGGGCCTGTCCGCCGCCGATGTCGACGCGGTGGAGGCACACGGCACCGGCACCACGCTGGGCGACCCGATCGAGGCCCAGGCGCTGCTCGCGACCTATGGGCGGGGCCGGGAAGGCCATCACCCGCTGTTGCTGGGCTCCATCAAGTCCAACATCGGGCACACCCAGGCGGCAGCCGGGGTCGCGGGCGTGATCAAGATGGTCATGGCCATGCGCCACGGCACCCTGCCCCGTACGCTGCACCTGGACGTACCTTCCGCACAGGTCGACTGGTCGGCCGGGGCGGTGGAGCTGCTGACCGAACCGGTGGCGTGGCCGGAGACGGGACATCTGCGCCGCGCGGGTGTCTCCGCGTTCGGGGCCAGCGGCACCAATGTGCATGTGATCCTGGAGCAGAGCCCACCCGGCGAGGAGCTCGAAGGCACCCGTCCGGAGTGGTCCGGGGCGGTCCCCTGGGTGCTCTCCGGCAGGACACCGGAGGCGCTGCGCGCCCAGGCCGCCCGGCTGCTGGCCACCGTGTCGGGGAACGACGGGCCCGCACCCGCCGACATCGGGCTTTCGCTGGTCACCGGCCGGACCAGGTTCGAGCACCGCGCCGCCGTGGTCGGCCGGGACCGAGAGGAGTTCGTACAAGGACTCGCCGCGCTGGCCACCGGCACACCCGCCACCGGGGTGGTGACCGGGGCCGCCCGCGAGGCGCCGAGGGTCGTGTTCGTGTTCCCGGGCCAGGGCACCCAGTGGACCGGCATGGCGACAGAACTGCTCGAGTCCAACACCGTCTTCCAGCAGACGATGCTCGCGTGCGAGAACGCGCTGTCGAAGGTCGTGGACTGGTCGCTGCCGGCGGTCCTCGACGATCAGGACGCGCTCGACCGGGTGGACGTGGTCCAGCCGGCGCTGTGGGCGGTGATGGTCTCGCTCGCCGCGGTATGGCGCTCCTGCGGCGTGGAGCCGGCCGCGGTGGTGGGCCATTCCCAGGGCGAGATCGCCGCCGCCTGTGTGGCGGGTGCGCTGTCGCTCGAGGACGGGGCCCGGGTGGTGGCCCTGCGCAGCAGGATCATCGCCGAGGTACTGGCCGGTCAGGGCCGGATGATGTCGATCCCCGAGCCGCTGGAACAGGTCGAGCGGCGACTCGCGGGATCGGAGTCGGAGCCGGAGTCGGCGGGCGGCTTTGCGGACGCCGTGTCGATCGCGGCGGTGAACGGACCGTCGTCCGTGGTGGTCTCCGGCGAGGCCGGAGCGGTCGAGAAGTTGCACACCGCCCTGGTGGAGGAGGGTGTCCGCGCCCGGCTGATCGAGGTGGACTACGCCTCGCACTCCGCACAGGTGGAACAGATCGCCGACCGCCTGGCCGAGGCCCTTGACCCGATCCGCCCCCGGCCCTCGGACATCCCCTTCTACTCCACCGTGGACGACGGCTGGCAGGACACGGAAGGACTGGACGCCGGGTACTGGTACCGCAATCTGCGCCAACCAGTGCGGTTCGAACCCGCGGTGCGGGCCTTGCTGGACAAGGGTTTCCGCGGGTTCGTCGAGATCAGCAGTCACCCGGTGCTGACGGTCGGCGTACAGGAGTCCATCGACCGTGCCGAGGTACGAGCGATGGCCACCGGCTCGCTGCGCCGCGACGAAGGCGGCTGGGACCGGATGGTGCTCTCGCTGGCCACCGCGCATATGGGCGGGGTGGCCGTGGACTGGCCGACGGTGTTCGCGGACACCGGTGCGCGCCGAGTGGAGCTGCCCACGTATGCCTTCCAACGGCAGCGGTACTGGCTCGACAGCGAGATCGGTGTGGGTGATCCGGTGTCGTTGGGGTTGGGTGTGGTGGGGCATCCGGTGTTGGGTGCGGTGGTGGTGTCGGCGGGTTCGGATGGGGTGGTGT
>NZ_JBHWES010000173.1:0-3344 GCF_042734105.1 Streptomyces sp. NPDC059679
GCTGGTGCTGCGGCTGGCCAGGGAGAATCCGCGGTGGGGCTGCCGACGGATCCAGGGCGAACTCATCCGGCTCGGACACCCGGTCGGCTCGACGATGGTCTGGGAGATCCTCACAGAAGCTTCTATGTCTCGTCAACCCCTGGTGCCGTTGCGGCGGCGTTGTTGAGGTGGCGGTAGAGGCGTCGGGCGAGGTAGCGCTTGAGACAGCGGCGGATCTCTCGGTCTGTCTTGCCTTCGGCGCGTCGTCGGTCGGCGTAGGCGCGAGTCTGGGGGTGATGGACCATGCGGACCATGGCGATGACGTTCAGGGCGCGGTTGAGACGCCTGTCGCCACCGCGGTTGAGCCGGTGGCGGGTGGTGTTCCCCGAGGACGCGGGTATGGGGTTCACGCCGGCGAGGGCGGCGAACGCGGCCTCGTCACGGACCCGTCCCGGGTGGGACCAGGCGACCAGGACGGTGGCGGCGGTGACGGGGCCGATGCCGGTTTCCCGGCGGAGGTCGGCGGCGGGGCTGGCATCGACGAGTTCGCCGGTCCGGTTCATGTTGTCCAAGAGCTCGGCGTCGAGGGTGAGAATCCTCTTGGCGAGCCGGACGGCCTCGGTGCGGGCGGTCGCGGTGGCGAGGTCTTCCTCGCGGGGGCGCCAGCGGGCGATCTCACCGATCTTCTTCGCGCAGAGGGAACGCCGGGCGTCAATGCCGAGGTCGGCGACGCGCACGAGGGCGGTCAGGGCGTTCACGGCTCGGGTCCGCTCACTGGTGAGTTCGTCCCGGGCGGTGAGGAGGATCTGGGCTGCTGCTCGGATGCCCTCATCCATCCGCGGAGTGCGCAGTTGCTCTTCGGCGAGCGGGAGTACGGCTGCGGCGATGCGTCGGGCGTCGATCGGGTCGGACTTGCCGACCCCACGCCGGCCGGTGCGGCCCATGCGGGCGGCTTCGGCCACCTGGTAGCCGGCGAGCGCCGTCTGGCGGGCGATCTGGGCCCCGTAGCTGCCGACGCCCTCGATGACCCACAGGGTGGCCAGGTCGCCGCCGGTGCGGCGTCCGACCCAGGCGATGGCACGGGCCCTGCCGGCATGGGTGTTGGGGAAGGTCTCCGTGCCCAGGTGCTCGCCGTTGGCGGCGAGCACAGCGTAGGTATGCGTCCTGGCGTGGGTGTCGACGCCGATGACGAACGAACGCGTGTGGGCGACAATGGTGTGCACGCGATCAGGATTCCTCTCCGTGAGACGGTGATCCCGGTCGCCGTGGACCGGTGCCGTGCCCGGGAGAGGTCACTTCGAGGCAGAACTGTGACGGGCCACGACCCCTGGGGGTCGGGCAGGCTTCTATCAGGCCACCGAGGTGGGCCGGGTCGGCGCCGGCCACCCACCGCAGTCGGACAGTTCATTAGCAAGGCACCTCTGGGGGCCACTGTTGTCACGAGTCACGACTGCGGTGAAGCGACCGACGTCAACCCTGCCAGCCGGTCCCGGACCAGCCGCCCAAAAGACTCACAGCTGTTGTCAAGCGGTTGTGGTCACTGGAGGCGTGACTTCGTAGCACCGTCGGTCGCGGATCAGGGCCCAGATGACGTTGACGCGTCGGCGGGCCAGGGCGAGCACGGCCTGGACGTGCTTCTTCCCCTCAGCGCGTTTGCGATCGTAGAACTTCCGCGAGTTGGGGTCGCAGCGGACGCTGACCAGCGCGGAGGTGTAGAAGACACGCTGGAGCCTTCGGTGGTAGGTGATCGGCCGGTGGAGGTTGCCGCTGACCTTGCCCGAGTCCCGAGGGGCGGGGGCGACGCCGGCGAAGGCGGCCAGGGCGTCCGGGGAGTCGAACTCGTCCAGGTCGCCGCCGACCGCGGCAAGGAATTCGGCACCGAGGGTCGCCCCAATGCCGGGGACGCTCAGGATGATGTGGGCGAGCTCGTGCTCGCGAAACCGGCCCTCGATGAGCTTGTCCATCTCGACGATCTGCTCGTTGAGGGCCATCACCTCCTCGGCCAGGGTGTGGACCAGCTTCGCGACGGTCTTCTCCCCGGGGACAGCGGTGTGCTGGCGCTCGGCGGCCTCGACGGCCGCTTCGGCCAGGGATCTCGCGTTGCGGACCTTGCGGTTGGCCAGCCATGTGGTCAGCCGGGTGACCCCAATCCGGCGGATCGCGGCTGGGGCCTGGTAACCCGTCAGCAGCTTGAGCGCGCCGGTGTTCGTCACGTCCAGAGCCCGTTCCAGGGCCGGGAACATGCTCATCAGAGTGGAACGCAGGCGGTTGACGACGCGGGTGCGGTCCTCGACCAGGTCGGACCGGCGTCCGGTCAGCAGCTTCAGCTCGATGGCCGCTTCGTCGCCGGGGCGGACGGGCCGCAGATCGCGGCGCATCCTGGCCTGGTCGGCGATCACGTAGGCGTCGCGGGCGTCGGTCTTGCCCTCGCCGCGGTAGCCGTCCGAGGCCCGGTTGACCAGGCGGCCGGGCATGTAGAGGACTTCCTGGCCGTGGCTGACCAGCAAGGCCAGCAACAGCGCGGGCTCCCCGCCGGTCATGTCGATGGCCCAGGTGACCTCACGGCCGTCGGCCAGGTCCAGGACGTCGCCGATCAGCTTCAGCAACTCGGGCTCGTCGTTGGCAACCCGCCGCGACAGCAGCGTCTTGCCGTCGGTGTCCAGGGCGAGCCCGTGATGGTGGCCCTTGCCGCTGTCGATCCCCGCCCATATCCGGCTCATCATGCTCCTGGCGTGCGTGTTCGTTCTGTTCGTACCACGGACGACCTCGCCGGCATTGCTCTACTCAGCGACATGTTCGCACTTCCTAATCGGCGGCCGAGTCGTCGTGGGGTGCCGGGCGGCGAAGCGTGCTCAGCCACGAGACGGCAGCCGCCTGATAGCCACACCCAGCACCCCTGGGTGACCCAACCCTACGAATGGCTCGATCAACCCGATCAAGAAGGTAGAGCCGCCTGACCAGCAGCGACGAGTTTCCGAACGGCACAGGATGAGAATTCCGGCAAGGGCACTGCCCCATCTACATGCCTTCACCCGTGGCCTGGACCGGGACATCGACGCCGTGATCGCTGGGCTCACGCTTCCGTACAGCAACGGCCCCACCGAGGGCGTCAACACCAAGACCAAGCGGATCGCACGCCAGATGCACGGACGAGCAGGCTTCACCCTCCTCCGCCACGGCATCCTCCTCGGATAGCAGCACGCTCCGTCACCACCGAAACTGAGACAGGGCCGTTAGATTTACACTCCCCCTTCCGGGCGGCAGTCGCTATACCGCGACATGGCACGCACGCTGCCAGCCCGTCAGGGAAGCCGCAGGTCCCGCAGCTGTCGCCGGGAGGTGATGCTCAGCTTGCGGAAGATGCT
>NZ_JBHWES010000174.1:0-3322 GCF_042734105.1 Streptomyces sp. NPDC059679
CGACCCTTCAGCGGGATCAGGGTGGTCCGGTCCAGCTGGCCCGGGCGCTGGCCCATGCCTTCGCGGCCGGGCTGCCGGTGGACTGGAGGGCCTGGTACGGCGTGGACACCACGACCGACACCCAGGCCCCGGCCGTCCTCGATCTGCCCACCTACCCCTTCCAGCGCCGCCACTACTGGTTGAAGCCGGGCAAATGGATCAGCTCCCAGGAGAAGGGCTCCGAGGAGGACGAGCGCTTCTGGAGCGCCATCGAGGCGGGGGACCTCGCCGGGCTCGGGGCGTCGCTGAGCCTGGGGGAGGAGACCGCACAGCAGGTGTTGGCCCCGGCGTTGCCCGTATTGGCGCAGTGGCGCCAACGTACGAGGGACCAGGCCCGGATCGACGCCTGGCGCTACCGGACCGCCTGGTCAGCCGTGACCGGCCTGGACGGGGCTCCCCGGCTGAGCGGTACGTGGCTGCTGGTGGTGCCCGAGAAGCTGGTCGGGGACCCGGTGGCCGAGCTGGTGGCCGGGGCGCTCGCGGGCCATGGGGCGGAGTGCGCGGTTCTCGCGGTGGCGTCGCAGGATCAGGAGCGCGGCCCGCTCGCCGAGCGTCTGCGGCAGATCGAGGGCCGGCCCGAAGTCGCGGGCGTGGTCAGCGTATTGAGCCTGGACGAGGACGGACACCCGGCGCACCCGCATCTGTCGGCGGGGTTGGCCGGGACGCTCGCCCTGGTGCAGGCGCTGGACGAGCTGGAGTTCACCGGGCGCCTGTGGTGTGTCACGCGCGGCGGCGTGGCCGTCGGCGGGGACGGCCCGGTGAGCCCGGTGCAGGCACAGGTGTGGGGGCTGGGGCGGGTGGTGGCCCTGGAGTACCCCAAGCGGTGGGGCGGCCTGGTCGACCTCCCTGCGGTCGTGGAGGAGGGCACGGCGGGCCGGTTGGCCGCGGTGCTGGCCGAGGGCACCGAGGACCAGGTGGCGTTGCGCGCGGAAGGTGCGCTGGGGCGCCGGTTGCGTGCGGCGTCGGGTGGCGCGCCGGGTGAGGAGTGGCGGATCGAGGGATCGGTCCTGGTCACCGGCGGTACCGGCGGAGTGGGCGGTCGCGTCGCGCGGTGGGTGGTGGAGCGCGGGGCGCGCCATGTGATCGTGGCCGGCCGGCGTGGCCCCGCCGCGCCGGGGACCGAGGAGCTGACGGCCGAGCTGGAGGGGCTTGGCGCCTCGGTGGACGTGGTGGCCTGCGATGTCGCGGACCGGGACGAGGTGGCCGGGCTGCTGGCGAGGGTGCCGGAAGGGCAGACGCTGCGTGGGGTCTTCCACGCCGCCGGGGTCGGCGACTACACGCCGGTGAGCGATCTGGACCCGGACCGGGTGGCGCAGGTGATGGCCGCGAAGGCCGGCGGTGCGCGGTGGCTCGACGAGCTGACGCGCGAGATGGACCTGTCGACGTTCGTGATGTTCTCCTCGGGTGCCGCCAGCTGGGGCAGTGGACAGCAGGGCGCGTACGCGGCGGCCAACGCGTATCTGGACGCGCTGGCCGAACGCCGCCGCGCCGAGGGCCTGCCGGGCCTGTCGGTGGCCTGGGGCCCCTGGGGCGAGGCGGGCATGGCCGCCGACGACGCCGTGGCGGCCTTCTTCCGCGAGCGGGGTCTGACCGCCATGGCGCCGGAGCTGGCGCTGCGGGTGCTGGGCGATGCGCTGGGCCGTGGCGAGACATCGCTGACGGTGGCCGACTTCGACTGGCGGCGGTTCGCCGGGACATTCGCCGGGCAGCGCGCGAGCCGGCTGCTCGCCGAGATTCCCGAGGCCGTCGAACTGCTGGAGAAGGAGACTCCGTCCGAGGACAGCCCGCTGCGCAAACAGCTGGCCGCGGCCGCCCCGGTCCAGCGCCACCAGATACTCTCGCAGCACATCCGCGCCCTCGCGGCCGGTGTGCTGGGCCACGCGGGCCCGGACGCGGTGTCCGCGACGAAGCCCTTCTTCGAGATGGGCTTCGACTCGCTGACCGCCGTCGAGCTGCGCAACAAGCTCAGCTCCAGTGCCGCGATGCCACTGCCCACCACGCTGATCTTCGACTACCCCACCGCCGACGACCTGGCCCGTTACGTCCTCGGCGAGATCTCCGGGATACAGACGGCCGTCACCGGCGCCGTCACTCCCGTCGCGGGCCCGGCCGGCGAAGCGGACGAGCCGATCGCCATCGTCGGCATGGCGTGCCGTTTCCCGGGCGGGGTGAGCAGCCCCGAACAGCTCTGGGACCTCGTGGCCGAGGGCCGGGACGCGATGTCCGAGTTTCCGACCGACCGCGGCTGGCGTCTCGACACGCTGTACGACCCGGACCCGGACCGCCCCGGCACCAGCTATGTGCGCGAGGGGGGATTCATCTACGACGCGGGGGAGTTCGACGCCGAATTCTTCGGGATCTCCCCGCGTGAGGCGGTCGGGATGGACCCCCAGCAGCGGCTGCTGCTGGAGACCGCCTGGGAGACGTTCGAGCGGGCCGGTATCGACCACGGCTCGCTGCGCGGCACTGACACCGGCGTCTACGTCGGCGCGACCATCTTCGACTATCTGTCGATCATCGGGATCTCCAGCATGGACATGGAGGGGTACAAGGGCACGGGCAATCTCGGGTGTGTGGTGTCCGGGCGGGTGTCGTATGTGCTGGGGCTCGAGGGCCCGGCCGTGACGGTGGACACGGGATGCTCGTCGTCCCTGGTGGCGCTGCACTCGGCGGTTCGCGGGCTGCGCGGCGGGGAGTGCTCGCTGGCGTTGGCGGGTGGCGTGACGGTGATGGCCACGCCGGGTGCCTTCGTGGAGTTCTCGCGGCAGCGGGGGCTGGCGCTTGACGGGCGGTGCAAGGCGTTCGCGGGGGCGGCGGACGGTACGGGGTGGGGCGAGGGCGTAGGGCTGCTGTTGTTGGAGCGGCTGTCGGACGCGCGGCGCAACGGTCATCAGGTGTGGGGCGTGATTCGCGGAACGGCCATCAACCAGGATGGCGCGTCGAATGGGTTGACGGCGCCGAACGGTCCGTCGCAGCAGCGGGTGATCCGGCAGGCGCTGGCCAACGCCCGGCTCTCGTCGGCGGATGTCGATGTGGTCGAGGCGCACGGCACGGGCACCACGCTCGGCGACCCCATCGAGGCGCAGGCCGTGCTGGCCACCTACGGTCAGGAGCGGCCGCAGGAACGGCCCTTGTGGCTCGGCTCGGTGAAGTCCAACCTCGGCCACACCCAGGCCGCCGCCGGAGCTGCCGGTGTCATCAAGATGGTGATGGCGATGCGGCATGGGGTGTTGCCCAAGACGCTGCATGTGGATGAGCCGACGCCGCATGTGGACTGGGGCAG
>NZ_JBHWES010000175.1:0-3259 GCF_042734105.1 Streptomyces sp. NPDC059679
GCCCTCGACAGGGCGTGGGCCGACACCGCACACCAGCGGGTGCTGATGCACGCCCCGCACGCCTTCGACGCCTCCAACTACGAGATCTGGGTGCCGCTGCTCTCCGGCGGCAGGATCGTCGTAGCGCCCAACGAACAGATCGACACTCAGGCGCTGCGTGGGCTGGTGGCGGGTGGCGGGGTGAGTGCGGTGCATGTGACGGCGGGGCTGTTCCGGGTGATCGCGGAGGAGGATCCCGGGTGTTTCGGCCAGGTCCGGGAGGTGCTGACCGGCGGTGACGTGGTCTCCCCCACGGCCGTCCAGCGGGTTCTGCAGGCGTGTCCGCAGGTGAGGGTGCGTGCCCTGTACGGGCCTACGGAGATCACCCTGTGCGCCACCCAGCACCTCATGACCCCCGCCACACCACCCGGCACCTCAGTCCCCATCGGCCGGCCCATGGACAACACCCGCACTTACGTTCTGGACAGCGCCCTGCGCCCGGTGCCGGCGGGGGTGGCGGGCGAGCTGTACATCGCCGGGACCGGCCTGGCGCACGGCTACGTCAACCAGCCCGCCACCACGGCCGGGCGTTTCGTCCCGGATCCGTTCGGCCCGCCCGGCTCCCGCATGTACCGCACCGGCGACCTCGCCCGCTGGAACCACGACGGCACACTCGAACACCTCGGCCGCACCGACACCCAGGTCAAAATCCGCGGCTTCCGTATCGAGCCCGGGGAGATCGAAGCCGTCCTGACCGCTCATGACGCGGTCGCTCAAGCCGCCGTGCTCGTGCGCGAGGACCAGCCGGGGGAGAAACGGCTCGTGGCCTATGCCGTACCCACCAACGCGCAAGCAGGGGTCGACACCGCTCAGGCACTGCACACCGTCAGGGACCGGCTCCCCGACTACATGGTGCCCACCGCACTCATCACCCTCGACCACCTGCCACTCACCCCCAACGGGAAGCTCGACCGCAACGCCCTCCCCGCCCCCGACTACACCCCATCCGCCACCGGACGTACCCCCCGCACACCACGCGAACAGACCCTGTGCACACTCTTCGCCGACGTCCTCGCCACACCCAACGTCAGCATCGACGACAGCTTCTTCGATCTGGGTGGTGACAGTATTGTGTCGATCCAGTTGGTTGCTCGTGCGCGGGCGGTGGGTTTGGTGTTCACGCCGCGGGATGTGTTCGAGCGTAAGACCGTGGAAGCCCTCGCCCGGGTCGCCACGGAAATCGGCGCCACAGCTCCGAGCGGGGACGCCGACCAAGCTCTCGGCACCGTGGTGCCGACGCCGATCATGCACCAACTACGTGAGCGTGGCGGGCCGGTGGAGCGGTTCAGCCAGGGCGTGCTGCTCCAGGTTCCTGAGCGGCTGGGCCTGGACAATCTGATCGTGGCGGTGCAGGCCGTGCTGGACCACCACGACGCTCTCCGCGCCAGCCTCGTGGAGCGGGAGGGCGACGCCTGGGAGCTGGAGATTCCCGCTGCTGGCGCGGTGCGGGCGGCAGAGTGCGTGCAACGCATCAACGTTTCCGGTCTGGCCGACGATGCTCTGAGCAAGGTCATCGCGGCGGAGGCAGAGTCCGCCCGGGAGCGGCTTTCGCCCAGGTCGGGGGCGATGGTTCAGGCCGTGTGGTTCGACGCCGGCCCCGAGACGGCCGGACGGCTGCTGATCGTCGTGCATCACCTCGTCGTCGACGGGGTGTCCTGGCGAATCCTGCTCCCCGACCTCCAGACCGCCTGGGAAGCAGCCACCGCGCAGACCACCCCCACACTCCAGCCGATAGGCACCCCTTTCCGTCAATGGGCCAGCGATCTGACCGCGTACGCCCAGGATCCGGAGCAGGAGCGGGAACTCCCCCTGTGGCAGGGCATCCTCCGATCGCCCGAGCCACAACTCGGTACCCGACCCCTGGACCCCGCCCGGGACACCCTCGACACCGCGCAACGCCTGACGGTGACCCTGGACCCGGAGCAGACCGAGCCTCTGCTCACCCAGGTCCCCACCCTGTTCCACGCCGGTGTCAACGATGTCCTGCTGACCGCCCTGACACTGGCCGTGCTCCGTTGGCGGGCCGAGCGCGGCCGACGTGGCGGAGACGGCGGAGATGGCGGAGTGCTGGTCGACCTTGAAAGCCACGGACGCCATGAGCGCATCACGGCAGCCGAGCTTTCCCGGACGGTGGGCTGGTTCACCTCTCAATACCCGGTCAGGCTGGACCCCGGAAGCTTCGATGAAGCTCAGGCATGGGGTGGCGGGGACGACCTGGGGCGTGTCCTCAAGCGCGTCAAGGAACAACTCCGCGCCATTCCGCAGGACGGGATGGGCTACGGACTCCTGCGCTATCTCAACCCCGCCACCTGCCCCGGCCTCGCCGACCTCCCCGCCCCGCAGATCGGGTTCAACTACCTCGGCCGCCTCCCCATCGGGCAGGCCGCCCATTGGGCACCGGCCGCCGAGTCCACCGCGGCAGGCTCCGGCGCCGACCCCCGTATGGCCCTGTCTCACACCCTGGCCATCGGCTCACTCACCCAGGACACACCACAGGGCCCGACCCTCACCACCACCTTCACCTGGCCGGACGCCATTCTCACCCGTGGGGAGATCCAGCAACTCGCCGACGGCTACCACCAGGCGCTGACGGCTCTCACCCGCCACGCCACCCGCCCCGACGCCGGTGGCCGTACCCCCTCGGACCTGCCCCTACTCGGAATCAACCAGGCGGACATCGACCGTCTGGAAAAGGTGTGGAGGAAGAAGAAGTGACTCAGCACGAACTGGAAGACATTCTTCCTCTCGCGCCGTTGCAGGAAGGCCTGCTCTTCCACGCTCTCTACGACACCGATGGCCGGGACGTGTACACGACCCAGTTCTCCTTCCGGGTGGAAGGGCCACTGGATATACCGGTTCTCAAGGCTGCCGTGCGGGCGCTTCTTCGCCGCCATGCGAATCTACGGGCCGGATTCCTTCACGAGGGCCTGTCACGCCCGGTGCAGGTCGTTCCCCGCGAGGTGGAACTGCCGTGGGAGGAGATCGACTGGACGCATCTCGACCCCGATGCGCACGAGAGCTCTCTCGCCACCTGGCTGGAGGAGGACCTGGGCCGTCGGTTCCAGCTGGACGAGCCGCCGCTGATCCGGTTCACCCTGATCCGCCTCGCGCCACAGTCCTACCGTCTGATCTTCACCAACCACCACATCCTCCTCGACGGCTGGTCCCTCCCCGTCCTCATGCGGGAACTGTTCACCCTCTACGCCCACCAAGGCAACGA
>NZ_JBHWES010000176.1:0-3173 GCF_042734105.1 Streptomyces sp. NPDC059679
CGTTGTCGCCGGAGAACATCCGGGGGTGGCTTACCAGGCGTTCGATGTTTTCGATGCCGGCCTCGACCGTATCCAGCAGATGCTCGTCGAATTGGCGAGGCTGTTCGAAACCGGAGACCTCACCCCACTGCCGTTCGCCGCATGGGACGTGCGTCGCGCCCCGGACGCATTCCGTCACATGAGCCAGGCCCGGCATACCGGCAAAATGGTATTGAGCGTTCCGGAGCCCCTCGACCTCGAGGGCACGGTTGTGCTGACCGGTGGTACCGGCTCCCTGGGCGCTGTGGTGGCCCGGCACCTGGTCGGTGAACACGGCGTGCGTCATCTCGTCCTCGCGAGCCGGCGTGGACCGGACGCCGAAGGAGCACGAGAGCTGGTTGCCGAACTCGGTGAGGCCGGCGCGACGGTGACGGCGGTGGCGTGCGATGTCACCAGCCGAGACGCACTCGCCGAACTGCTCGCGGCCCTACCAGCCGAACACCCACTGACCGGCGTCGTCCATATCGCAGGCGTGCTGGACGACGGCGTGATCGCAACGCTGACACCGGAACGCGTCGCGGCCGTCTTCGCTCCCAAAGTCACCGCCGTGCGTCATCTCGACGAGCTGACGCGGGAGATGGACCTGTCGATGTTCGCGGTGTTCTCATCCGCGGCGGGCGTGTTCGGCTCGGCGGGACAAGGCAACTACGGCGCCGCCAACGCGTTCCTGGACGGTTGGATGGCCAAACGCCGCGCTGAGGGACTGCCCGGTATCGCGATGGCCTGGGGCCTGTGGGAACAAACCACGGGCATGACCGCACACCTCAGCCAAGCCGACCAGGCACGCATGAGCCGCGGCGGCCTCCTGCCCATCGGCTTGGCTGAGGGCATGCGACTGTTCGACACAGCCCTACGAATGCCAACCGCACTCGCAGTGCCGATCAAGCTGGACCTCCGAGGAATGCGCGCCGACGCGACAGCCGGCGGGAGCGTCCTGGCCCTGCTGCGTGCTCTGGTACAAACCGGGCGCCGGCAGGCACAAGCCGGGGAGAACGGCAGCGGACTTACCGCGAGGTTGGCCAGTCTCACACCACAGGAGCAAGAGAAGCTGCTGCTCGACCTGGTCCTGACCCAAGCAGCCACCGTTCTCGGCTATACCGAGATAAGCAATGTCGAAGCCCACAAAGCGTTCAATGAGGCCGGCTTCGACTCCCTCACCTCGGTCGAACTGCGCAACCGCCTGCGCGAAGCCACCGGCCTCAAACTCGCCGCGACATCCGTCTTCGACTACCCCACCCCACTCGCCCTCGCCCGCCACTTGCACGACGGCCTCAAGCCCGCACAGTCCCCCACCGGAACGCATCCGCTGTTGGCCGAACTGAGCAAGCTGGAAGCCAGGCTGGTCGAGACACCTGTCGACGACTCGATCCGCGCCCAGGTGACTACCCGGCTCCAGGTCCTCCTGACCACCTGGTCGAATGCGAACGGAACCCCGACGGGCGACGAGGCGCTCGACTTCGACGCCACCTCCGACGACGACCTCTTCGACCTCATTGACACGACGTTCAGCAACTAGCCCGCGGCAGGCAACGCTGCCACACCCCGATACCACTGCCTTCCAGGAGCTGAACTTTGATGGCGGATGAAGACAAGCTGCGCGACTATCTCAAGCGCGTTCTCGGCGAAGCGCAACGCTCCCGGCAGCGTGTGCTGGAGCTGGAGGCCGAGAAGTCGCAGCCGGTGGCGATTGTGGGTATGGCGTGCCGTTTCCCGGGTGATGTGGGGAGCCCTCAGGACCTGTGGCGGTTGGTCAGTGAGGGTCGGGAGGGTGTGTCGGGTTTTCCTGAGGGTCGTGGCTGGGATGTGGAGGGGTTGTTCGACGCCGATCCGGGTCGGGCGGGTAAGTCGTACACCGACCGGGGTGGGTTTTTGCATGGGGCGGGCCTGTTCGATGCGGGCTTCTTTGGGATTTCGCCGCGTGAGGCGTTGGCGATGGATCCGCAGCAGCGGTTGTTGCTGGAGGTCTCGTGGGAGGCGTTGGAGCGGGCCGGGATCGATCCGGGGACGTTGAAGGGATCGGATGTCGGTGTCTTCTCCGGTGTGATCACCCAGGGGTACGGGATGCGGGGAGAGACCCCGCCGGAACTGGGCGGCTACCTCGCGACAGGGGTCGTGTCGAGTGTGGCATCCGGGCGTGTGTCGTATGTCTTCGGTTTCGAAGGGCCGTCGGTGTCCGTCGACACGGCCTGCTCGTCCTCCCTCGTAGCAATGCACTTGGCGGCCCAGGCGCTACGTCAGGGTGAGTGCTCGATGGCGTTGGCGGGTGGCGCGACAGTGATGGCGCACCCCGCCACATTCGTCGAGTTCTCCCGCCAACGCGTGATGTCCTCGGACGGCCGATGCAAGGCATACTCCGCGACCGCGGACGGCACCGGCTGGGCCGAGGGCGCTGGTGTCGTGGTCCTGGAGCTGTTGTCGGAGGCCCGGCGTAACGGGCATCAGGTGCTTGCGGTCATCCGGAGTTCCGCGGTCAATCAGGATGGTGCGTCGAATGGTTTGACGGCGCCGAATGGGCCGTCGCAGCAGCGGGTGATTCGTCAGGCGCTGGCCAGTGCGGGTTTGTCGGCGGCTGATGTGGATGTGGTGGAGGGGCATGGCACGGGTACGGTGCTCGGTGATCCCATCGAAGCGCAGGCGCTGCTTGCGACGTACGGCCAGGACCGGGAACCCGAACGCCCATTGTGGCTCGGTTCGGTGAAGTCGAACCTCGGGCATACTCAGGCCGCCGCCGGTGTGGCTGGTGTGATCAAGATGGTGGAGGCGTTGCGGCACGGCGTGATGCCGGCCACGTTGCACGCCGATACCCCGTCGGCACAGGTGGACTGGTCGGCGGGTGCGGTGGAGCTGCTGACCGAGGCTCGAGACTGGCCCGATACCGGCCGACCTCGCCGTGCTGCCGTGTCCTCCTTCAGCATGAGCGGGACCAACGCGCACCTGATCCTGGAGCATTCCCCCGAGCCGCAGGCGGAGTCTGTGCCTGAGCCGGTGTCGGATGTGGTGCCGCTGGTGGTGTCGGCGAGGAGTGCTCGTTCGCTGGTGGGCCAGGCGCAGCGGCTTGCGTCGTTCGTCGGTTCCGCATCGGATGTGGTGCTGCCGGAGGTTGCGGCGGCGTTGGTGTCGCGGCGTGCGGTGTT
>NZ_JBHWES010000177.1:0-3142 GCF_042734105.1 Streptomyces sp. NPDC059679
TACCGCGACATGGCACGCACGCTGCCAGCCCGTCAGGGAAGCCGCAGGTCCCGCAGCTGTCGCCGGGAGGTGATGCTCAGCTTGCGGAAGATGCTGCGGAGGTGGGCCTCAATGGTGCGCGGGCTCAAGAACAGCTGTGCGCCGACCTCCCGGGAGGTCGCCCCGGTAGCTACCAGCCGGGCGATCGTCAGCTCCTGTGCTGTGAGCGCGTCCGAGGGCTGGGCGGACCGGCTGCGTGGGTGCTCGCCGGTGGCGCGCAGCTCGCGGGCGGCGCGTGCGGCGAACGCTTCCGCACCCATGTCCGACAGCATCTGGTGGGCGGTGCGGAGCTGCTGGCGGGCGCCTTGGCGGCGGCCCTCGCGGCGTAGCCACTCGCCATAGACGAGATGAGTCCGGGCCAGCTGGGTGGCCACTCGGCAGTTTCGTAGCTGCTCGATCGCCTCGCGGTAGTACTCCTCGGCGGCCGGGCCGGTACTGACCAATGCCCGTGAGCGCGCTGCCAGCCCGAGCCCCCACGGGGTGCCGCTGGCCAGCGCCCGTGAGCTGAGCTGGTCCAGCGCAGCGGTCGCACGCTCCGGCCGGCCGCTACGGCATGCCGCTTCAATGAGCTCGGAGTGGGCCAGGTTGCTGTGGGTCAGCTCGTCGGACTCGAAAGCCCGCGTCGCAGCGACCAGAGCCGCCGGGTAGTCGCCCAGACCGTTGTGCAGCACCGCCATGGCGTACTGCGCCAGGAAGTCCTCAGTTCGGCCCCCACGTCCAGCCGCTTCCCGGACCATGGTCGCGTGGACCTCGGTGGTCTCGTCCGAGCGGCCGCGCCAGGCAGCCAGGATGAGCTGGCCGTGGAGCACGGGCACAGTTCTGGTCGCGGCGGCGATCGCGGTCTGCTCGGCGGCCCGGGAGAAGTCACCGGAGAGCACCAGCATGACGGACTGGACGAGCAGTGCTGCCGGGAGCGTGGCCAGCGCGCCGGCTTCCCTGACCAGCCGGACATGACGAGCGGCCAGCGCGTGCACCATCTGGTCGTCGAAGACCGACATCGCGGTCCGGCCGGCCAGCCACAGCCAGCGGCGGTCGTCGCCGTCGTTCACGGCATGATCGTCCCGCTCGTGACGATTGAAGGCGTCCAACGCCCGCCGCAGCCCGGGCACTCCTGCCGCGTAGCCCTGCGTGAACGTCGTCACCAGCCCGTCGAGCAACAGATCCACGGGCCTCGGCGACTCCGGTGGTGCGGGCGCGGCCCGGGCTGCGTCGGCCACCGCACGCACGCCGCCGCCGGGTCCGCGGTCGCCAGTAACGATCGCCGCATCGAGCGCGTCCAGGTAGGTCTCCCGGGACAGCGCCGGGTCCAGCGGGGCGAGGCTCTTGGCGGCGTCCAGCAGCATCCGCGGCCCCTCGCCGCCCCTTGCCTCGTGGAACGCGATCCGAGCATGCAGCAGCTCTAGGCGGGCCTGCGCCACGGCGTCCAACGGCCCGGCCGCGGCGACCGTCAGCAGCTCCAGGGCCTCGGACGCACCGGCCTCGTGCTTGGCGTGCGCAGCTTCCAGGGCCCGTTCCGCCCGGACGGCCGGCCTAGGGGTCAGCTCGGCCGCACGCTTCAGGAACGCCGCCGCGGCGGCCAACCCGCCGCGGGCGCGGGCCCGTCCGGCCGAACGCTCCAGCTCCGCGGCGGCGTCCTCATCAGTGCCCACCACCGCCTGCGCGCGGTGCCAGGCACGCCGGTCCGGATCGGCCTGCTGGTCGGTGACGGCGGCCAGCGCGCCGTGCGCACGGCGCCGGTCGGTCGGTGTGGCCGCCCGGTAGACCGCCGAGCGCACCAGCGGGTGCCGGAACCGCACACGGAAGTCGAACTCCAGCAGCCCGGCGGCCTCCGCGGGCGCAGCCGCCTCGCGGGCGATCCCCAGCTCCGCGGCCGCGCGCCACAGCAACGCCGCGTCCCCGGTCGGCTCGGCCGCGGCAACCACCAGCAGCATCCGCGCGTCGGCAGGCAGGCTGTTCGCGCGGCGCCGAAAGCCGTCCTCGATCCGGCGCGGAACGCTCACCACGTCCGGCAGCTCGAACCCGCCCGCGAACTGCACCGCCGGAGCACCCCGGGGTAGCTCCAACAACGCCAGCGGATTGCCGCGCGCCTCGGCTACGATCCGGTCGCGCACCACATCGTCCAGTGGTGCGCGGACCGCGGTGGCCAGCAGCGTCTGGGCATCGGAGGCCCCCAGCCCCGTCAGGCGCAGTTCCGGCAACCCGCTGAACGCCTCGACGTCGGTCACACCGGGATCGCGCAGCGCAAACACCATCACCACCCGCTCGGCCCCCACCCGCCGGGCCACGAAAGCCAGAACCTGCGCAGACGCCTGATCGAGCCACTGCGCATCATCGACCACACACAGCAACGGCCCGTTCTCGGCCAACAGGCTCAACACCGCCAACCCCACCAGGAACCGGTCCGGCGCAGCACCCTCGCGCAGCCCGAACGCCACCCCGAGCGCGGCCTGCTGCGGCTCGGGCAGCTCGACCGCCCGCGCCAGGAACGGGGCGCACAACTGGTGCAGGCCCGCGAACGCGAACTCTGCCTCGGCCTCCACCCCGGCCGCGTCCTGAACCCCGAATCCCGCCGCCACGGCGGTCTCCCGCATGTGCTGCAGGAGGGCGGACTTGCCGATGCCGGCTTCCCCGCGCACCACCAACACTCCGCTGTCGCCGCCCTGCGCCCGAGCCAGCAGCTGCTCGAGCGACGCCTGCTCGGCGCGCCGTCCCACGAGCATCGCCTGGTCCTCCCCTGGCGCCGACACGGCGCCTATCCGGTAATTGTCACCGACGCGAAGCGCGCGGGCAGCACCGGGTCGTCAAGATGCCAGCCTCTCCCGCGCCAGGGTCGGTGACGGGATAAGGGATTTTTACCGACGCGGACCAGGCGCCTTCCCCGCGACTCTGAGAGCCGACAGCAGAGCGACCGGGAAGGGAGCGACCACCGTGATCAGCACCGAGGTGTTCTTCCCCGCCGACGAGGAGTCCTCCCGCTACGGCAGCAGCGCGAGCGGGTCGCCGTCCACGCCCTGGCCCACCGGGAGCTGCACGGCGGTGGGGCGGGCTGTCGGAGGCCGATCACCGGCGCCGGCTCACGCACCCGTGACCACGCCGAAGACAT
>NZ_JBHWES010000178.1:0-3028 GCF_042734105.1 Streptomyces sp. NPDC059679
CCCCCTCAGACATGAGGATGAAGTCCATACCGACCCTTTCGACAAATGTTAGTGGGCGATAACGTAGGACGTAGCTCAGCCCAGGTCAAGGCCCCAGGAAGAGCGACGGGCGTCACCTTGCGATAACAACAGAGGTCGACCGGGCGCACGCGGGAGGGGCCGCGACCAGAGCGACCCCGGTCACATCGCGACCGACAGCCACACAGGGCCGCACAGGCGGCCGCGGACTGACGCGACTCCCGCTTCGTTACTGCACGCTAACGGATTCACCTCTCCACCCGGGGGATTGACCGCACCCAAGCCACGTCATATGTTATTCCTCAATAACATTCGAGGAAGGATCGACATGGACGTCATCGTCCTGACTGAGGGGGACATCCCGACCGGGCTCGCACGTGAGCACCGTTCCCGAGGGCCGGTCGAGGAGGCGCCACTCGCGGCGCACGTCGACGTTGATGCCTTCGGCGGCTACCACGACCCCGCCGTCCGAGCTGTCCGCGAGGTGTGGAATGGCTGATCAAGTCCAGGGGCTGGACGCGGCTGCCTTCCGTTCGGCGTTGGCCCGCTTCCCTGCCGGTGTGACGATCGTGACGACCCGAAGTGCCGGGGGCACGCTGCATGGGTTCACCGCGAGTTCCTTCGCGGCGCTGTCGCTCGATCCACCACTTGTTCTGGTGTGCCTGGACCAAGGAGCGGACTGCTTCCCAGCTTTTATAGCGGCTGAGCGGTTCGTCGTGAACATCGTGACGCCCGCGCATGCGAAGTTGGCCATGAGGTTCGCCACGAAGGGCGAGGACAAGTTCGCACACGGAAGCTTCGAGTCCGACGAGGGCGGACACCCGATACTGCCCGACGCCGCGGCGGTCATCCGCTGCGAGCTGGAGCAAGCCATCCCCGGCGGAGATCACGTCATTCTCATCGGTCGTGTGCACGACGCGCGCGTAGGCAGCGGCAAGCCGGTGATGTGGTACCGCGGTGATTTCCTCCACCTCGGGCAGAGCGTTACATGACTGACATCGGACCCGGCTCGTCAGCTCCGGTGGATCCATCCACGCGCGGCGCGCGGTGTGGTGGAACCCTCCGCTCGCCCGTACTGCGAGGCCGTCCGGTGAGTGATTCTGTGGAGGTCGACCTCGTGAAGATCGGAAACGTGCTGCACCCGGTGGCCGACATCGACGCCGCCGTGCGCTTCTACGCCGACACCTTTGGCCTGGCCACGAAGTTCGTCGACGGCGACCGCTACGCCGCCCTCGACGCCGGCGGTACCACGTTGGCCCTGACCGGCCCTGCCGAGGACGTCACCGGTGGGGTGCCCGCGGCGTCGTTCAAGGTCCCCGACGTGACCTCGGCGCTCACCGCCCTCGTACAAGGCGGCGGATCCGTCGTCCGGGAGCCCGAGCAGGGCCCGCACGAGGTCCGGGCCGTGGCCCGGGACCCATGGGGCAACACCGTAGTGGTCTACGGGCCGCGGTAGCGGTCAGTCCGGTAGCGGGTCGGCCTCCGCCGTGCCCCGGGCCGAGACGCCATCTGATGCCCATGAGATTCCTGTTCGTGTCCCTCCCCGGCCGTCGGCCAGATCCTCGACCTTTCGCGCGCCGGAACAAGCCGCGTGTCCGAGGCACCCATACGCGTCGGCCGAGTCACCCGCCCTCGAAGCCCGGAAGGTTTCTGTGCGCCCCGTCTTCTCCTCGCCCTCACCGGATCACCCACTGGCACCGGACCCATCGCTCGATGCCCTCCGACCGCGACACGGTGAAAGTCTCCGCGGAACCACGCGTCATGCCCGACGTGCGTTCGTCGCCACCAACGCCGTCCCTCTTGTCGTCGGCATCGCGCTGTCCTTGACCGCCCTTCCCACAGTTCACGTGTACGGACACATCCCCCTCGGCCTCGTCTGGGGCGTCCTGCAATGCGGCCTCTTCGTCGCCACCGTGTGGGTGTACGAGACGCGATGCACAGCCTGCGAACCCGTCGAGCGGCCCCGGACCTCCGACGTAGCGGATATCTGAGCCCCGGACTCTGGCCGCGCATCGCGAACCTCGGATCACTCAACGCGATCGGCGAACACATCGTCGTCATTCTCGGTACGGTCGTGCTGCCGAACCTGATCCTGCGGGTGAGCGCCTCCCGCACCGGGCGCTCGGCACGCCGGTCCATGAGCATTGCCTCGGGACTGGGTGCTGCCTTTGTCGTCCTCCTGAGTGCGGCAGGCTTCGCGGCCGCGGCCGTGGTGGGAGGCGACGTCATCCGAGCGGTTGACGAAGTTGGGCAGGGTTCCCCGATTCTGCTGGCTTCGGAAGTACTCCCGCACGGCTCGGTGGCGCGCGTCGCGCTCATCACGGCCATGGTGTCCGTGGCCTTCCTTGCCGCGCTCACGACCGTGTCAAGCGTGGCCTTCGCTGCCGCTGTCACCTTCGCGCGTGATGTGTTCCCTCAGGGCAAGGGCCCGCGCACCCGAACCGGAGAAGCGCGAGTACTGCGTCTGACCCTCGTCGCCCTGGTCGCCCTGGTCGCCCTGGTCGCCCTGGTCGCCCTGGTCGCCCTGGTCGCCGTGAGTCTGTCGCTGTCCACAGCCATCAGGCGGTACCCGGTCGAGTCCCTGGTCATCTTCGCTCTCTGCGTTGCGGCCTCGAGTGTATTCCCGGCGCTGATCAACACTTTCTTCTGGCCCAAGTTCAATCGCCGGGGCTTCTCTGGTCCGTCCACGGAGGACTGCTGCTGTCCCTCGTGCTCACGGCCTCCTCACTCGTCGTCACCGGTACCGAGAACTCACTATGGCCGGAGTTGAGTTTCAACTGGTATCCGTACTACAACGCGGGCATGGTGTCCTTGCCGGCGGCACTCTTCCTCGGGTGGATCGGCAGCCTCACCTCACCAGCGAGTTCTCAACCGGTCGCCGGTGCGGTGCGTACGGCGGGAAAGGACGTCGGGCGGAGGAGCACAGCCCGCCCGCGGACAGCACGCGGTCGGCATGCGGGCTGATTCGGCGCGGTCGTGGCATCCGCCAGCTCGACGATCTCCTGCACCC
>NZ_JBHWES010000179.1:0-2999 GCF_042734105.1 Streptomyces sp. NPDC059679
CCCAACCACTGGGGCGGACTCATCGACCTCCCCACCACCCCCACCCCACAACACCTCCACCACCTCACCACCGCCCTCACCACCCAACACAACGACGATCAACTGGCCATCCGCGACACGGGGCTACATACCCGACGCCTGACCCGGACCGCCACCACACCCAGCAACCCCCAGCCCTGGAAGCCCCACGGCACCGTCCTCATCACCGGCGGCACCGGAGCCATCGGCACCCACATCGCCACCTGGATCGCCACCCACCACCCCCACTGCCACCTCCTCCTCACCAACCGCCAAGGACCCAACACACCCCACAACACCCAACTCCACCACCACCTCACCCAACTCGGCGCCACCACCACCATCACCACCTGCGACACCACCAACCCCAACCAACTCACCAACCTCCTCAACACCATCCCCCCAACCCACCCCCTCACCACCATCATCCACACCGCAGGAGTCAACCTGAAGTCGGCCATCGCCGATCTCAGTGCGGCGGATCTCGCCGAGACAGCCGGGGCGAAGGCGACCGGGGCGGCGCTTCTGCACGAGTTGTTGCGCGAGCACGACACGATCGAGCGCTTTGTTCTCTTCTCCTCCATTGCCGGCACCTGGGGCAGCGCGAACCAGGCCGGATACGCCGCCGCCAATGCGTATCTCGATGCCCTGGCCCAGCACCGCCGCGCCCAAGGACTCCCCGCCACCTCCATCGCCTGGGGTCCCTGGGACGGCGCGGGGATGGCTGCGGACGGAGACACACGCGCTCACTTGCGCCGCCGCGGCCTCCGGGCCATGTCCCCTGATCTCGCTCTTGCCGCGCTCGATCGCATCCTCGGCCACGGCCCCGGCAGCACCGCCACTGTCGTGGCGGATGTCGACTGGGAGGACTTCGCCACCACCTTCACCGCCCGGCGTGCGGCACCGCTCATCGACGACATCCCCGAGGTCCGCCAGATACTACGCGGCGATACCGCCCCGCCCTCCGCCGACTCTCTTCGCGAGCAACTGGCACAGCGTTCGCCCAAGGAACAACAGCAGGCCCTTCTCGATATCGTCCGCACTCACGTGGCCGCCGTGCTCGGTCATTCCAGCCCCGAATCCATCGACGCTCAGCAAGCCTTCAGCGCGCTGGGGTTCGACTCCCTCACCGCCGTCGAGTTCCGAAACCGCGTGGCGGCCGCCACCGGCCTGGCTCTCCCCACCACCCTTGTCTTCGACCATCCAAGCCCCACGGAGTGCGCCACACAGCTGCGTACGGCACTGCTGGGAGGGACCGACGACGTACTGCGTGAGGGCGTGTCAGGCACATCGGCCGAGCGCACCCAAGCAGCAGCGCCTCTGGACGAGCCTGTCGCAATCGTCGGAATGGCCTGTCGCTATCCGGGCGGAGTACGGTCGGCCGAGGATCTGTGGCGTTTGGTCGCCTCGGGCACTGATGCCATCACCGAGTTCCCGACGGACCGCGGCTGGGACGTCGAGCGGATCTATCACCCGGACCCCGACCACGAGGGCACCTGCTGCACCCGGCATGGCGGGTTCCTCTACGACGCCGGTGAGTTCGACCCGGCGTTCTTCGGCATCAGCCCGCGCGAAGCCCTCGCCATGGACCCGCAGCAGCGGCTGCTGCTTGAAGCCTCGTGGGAAGCGTTCGAACACGCAGGCATCGACCCGGAGACCCTGCGCGGCAGTCAAACCGGAGTCTTCGTCGGAATCAACGTGCAGGACTACGCGGCTCATGTGCGGCAGGTACCGCAGGCGGTGGCCGGCTATGCGCTGACCGGCAGTTCCGGGAGCGTCGCCTCCGGTCGTATCGCCTATGCCTTCGGCCTTGAGGGGCCGACGGTGTCGGTGGACACGGCCTGCTCGTCCTCGTTGGTCGCGCTGCACATGGCCGGTCAGGCGCTGCGTACGGCGGAGTGCTCGCTCGCGCTCGTCGGCGGAGTGATGGTGATGTCCACCCCGGCGACCTTCATCGAGTTCTCCCGCCAGCGGGGCCTGTCCCCCGACGGGCGGTGCAAGGCGTTCTCGGCCACCGCCGACGGCACGGGCTGGGCGGAAGGCGTCGGCATGCTCCTCGTGGAGCGGCTGTCCGACGCCCGGCGCAACGGCCACCGCGTTCTGGCCGTGGTGCGCGGCAGCGCGATCAATCAGGACGGTGCCAGCAACGGCCTCACCGCCCCCAACGGCCCCGCGCAACAGCGCGTCATCCGCCAGGCCCTGGCCGGCGCCGGGCTCTTGCCTTCCGAGGTGGACGCGGTGGAGGGGCATGGCACCGGAACGGTCCTCGGCGACCCCGTCGAGGCCCAGGCGCTGCTGGCCACGTACGGGCAGGACCGGGACGAGGACCATCCCCTGTGGCTGGGGTCGGTGAAGTCCAACATCGGACACGCGCAGGCGGCGGCCGGTGTCGGCGGTGTGATCAAGATGGTGATGGCCCTCCAGCACGAGACGCTGCCCCGTACGTTGCATGCCGACGAGCCATCGCCACATGTGGACTGGTCGGCCGGGGCGGTCCGGCTGCTGACCGATGCCGTGCCGTGGCTACGGAACGGGCATCCTCGGCGTGCCGGTGTCTCCTCCTTCGGTGTCAGCGGCACCAACGCGCACCTCATCCTGGAAGAGGCGCCCACCGACGAGCCCGACGGTACGGGGGCCGCAGGGCCGACTGCCGCGCCCGCCGCGGAGGAGCCAGGCGTGAGGGCGTCCGCTGTCTCCCTGCCTTGGCTGCTGTCCGCGAAGTCGCCCGACGCGCTCCGCGCCCAGGCGCGCCAGTTGCGGGAGTTCGTGTCCGAGGTTCCCGAAGCCGGTTCCGGGCCGGGGCTCGAGGACATCGGATACTCACTGGCCGCGCACCGGTCGGCCTTCGCACATCGCGCAGTGGTCATCGGCTCCGACCGAGCGGAGTTCCTGCGTGGTCTGGATGCTTTGGCGGCTGACGAAGCCCACACCGCTGTCGTCACCGGTACCGCGAGGAAGACGGGTGATCTGGGCAAGGTGGT
>NZ_JBHWES010000180.1:0-590 GCF_042734105.1 Streptomyces sp. NPDC059679
CCCCTTTTCGACTTCCCGAATCCGGTCTAGTACTGGTAATATTGAGCTTGTTGGAAGGGGGTGGCACCCCGAACAACAAGAACCACTCGAAACCCACACCGGAGGAACCCATGAGCGAGCAGATCACCCCCGAGCGTCAGGCCGAGGCGGAGGAGATTGGCCGCACGGTCTACCAGGCCATGCGCGCCGAGATGATCGAGGCGTCCTGCCAGCGGGAGGGCGTCGATACCCCTCTCCTCATGGAAGGGCTGGAGGCTGAGGCGACCTACCAGGCCGCCCGCGAAGCGCTGACGAAGGCCCGCGCTGAACGTCAGCGCGTGCTCTACGCCATGTGGCGCGCGAACAAGGACCCGCGCGCCGTCGCGGCCCTCATGCCCGCCACCGTCAAGGCCGCCACCGTGCGCGCGGCCGTGATCAAGCTCGCGCCCAGCCAGGACTTCGAGGCCCTGCCGCTGTGGCGCACCGACGACGAGGAGGTCGACGCCACCAACTGACCCCGTCCGGGCGGGGGGGGGGGGGGGGCCCCCCCCCCCCCCCCCCCCAAACCCCCCCCCCCCCCCCCCCAAACCCCCCCACCCCATGACCCAAAC
>NZ_JBHWES010000180.1:600-2449 GCF_042734105.1 Streptomyces sp. NPDC059679
AAAGCTCGCGCCCCCCCTGGATTTCGCGGCCCTGCCGCTGTGGCGCACCGACGACGTGGTGGTCGACGCCCCCAACTCCCCCCGCCCGGCGGGGCGGCGGATGGCACCGCCGCCCGGCCCCACTCGAAACCCGACACGACGCACCGCAGGAGAGCACGTCATGAAGTTCCAGATCCACACCGCCATCGGCTACGACGCGACTCTTGTCCCGGCCCAGCTCGACACCCACGAGGCCGCCCGCGAGTTCGCCGCCACGCTGGCCCACCTCTTCCAGGTGCAGCCCGCCCGCGTCATCCACGACGAATTCCGGGCTACCGAGTACGTGTGGACCAACGTCACCGTGTCCCTCCCTGTCATCGGTGAGGCGGTGTTCAGCGTGGACAGCCGCAAGTCGGCCCGCGAGGCGGTCCGCCTGTACCTGGACAACAAGGCGGTGCCGTTCGCCTGGACGGGTGACGGGAGTGCCGGGCAGGTATGCGCCGAAGTCGTAGCCGCCGCTGTCCGCGAGCGCGACGCCCGCATGGCCCGCCAGGGCTGAACAGGGCCGGGGCGGCGGACCCCGCCGTCCCGGCTCCCAGAAAAACCCTGGTCAAAACCATTTCCCCGCTTTCGAATCCGGCTCAAGACTGGTAATATTGAGTCTGTTGGAAGGGGTGGCGCCCCGACCAGCGCCACCACTCGAAACCCGGCACCACACGGAGGGCACAGATCATGACCACCACCCAGCGCGCGGACCAGGACCAGCAGCTTCCGGCCCTGACGAAGATCGGCGGAGTCTGGCACTGTGTCATCTCCGGCGAGCTGTTCAAGGTCGCCAAGCCCGGCCGCACCTGGACCGTCGCTCGCTCGGACGAAGCCGCAGACCCGCAGCCGGTCGCTTCCGCCCGTACCCGCAAGGAAGCCCTTGCCGCCGCCCTGACGGCCCTCTCGGTCTCCCTGGCCTTGCCCGAGCCGACCGTCACCCGCGTCGGCTCCCGCATGAACGCGCTCGGCGGCGGCGTGATCATCACCGTCGAAGGACTGGTATCCGTGTTCTACCGACTGGAGAAGGGCGGATACGCCGAGCCGTGCGGCAAGTGCTCCGGGAAGGGGCACATCAACGGCTATGAGCACGTCCAGGGCGGCATCTGCTTCGACTGCGCAGGGTACGGAGCCCTTGGGGCCCCGATGCCCCTTGAGCGCCGGATCGAAGATGTGAAGTACCTGGCCACCGACATTCGCAAGCAGCACGAGCGAGCGATCATCGACGCCGCCAAGCACAGGGCGATCTGGGCCAAGTTCAGCACCGCCGAGCCCGAGCTGGCCAAGTGGATGGACAACGACGGAAGCACGTTCCCCGACGACATGCGCCGCCTGATCACCTCCGGCAAAACCATGACGCCGCGCCAGGACCAGGCCGCGCGCCGAGCCGCCGAGGAGTACGCCCGCCGCGAGGAGCGCGCAGCCGCAGAAGCCGCCACGCGCGCCGAACGCATCGCCTCCGCCCGAACCCTGGCCGAGGGCGACGAGGTAGCCCACGACGGGACCGTCACCCTGGCCAGGACGGTCGACGGCGCATTCGGCTCCCGGAAGCTCCTACTGATCGATGCAGGAGACGGACTCACGCTGAAGGTCTTCAGCACCAGCAAGGCGGCATGGGAAGCCGAGGAGGGCGACCGGGTGCGCGTCACCGGCACGGCCAAGAAGCCCCAGACCGACAGGTACGAGGGCACACCGCAGACCCCCGTCGCCCGCCCGCGCATCACCAACGTCGCCACCGCCGACAAGCTCGAAGGAGTCGCGGTGTAGACCCCCGGTGGGGGGGGGGGGGCCCCGGGGGCCCCCCCCCCCCCCCCCGCCCCGGGCGGGG
>NZ_JBHWES010000181.1:0-2361 GCF_042734105.1 Streptomyces sp. NPDC059679
GGGGGGCCCCGCCCCCCCCCCCCCCCCCGCCGTATGAGGTGGGTCAGGACCGCGGCGGCATCGCCAGCTCGAACCACACGACCTTGCCCGTGCTCAGCCGCGTCGCGCCCCACCGCCGCGCCATCCGGTTGACCAGGTACAGCCCGCGCCCGCCCTCGTCGGACGGCCGGGCCTGGCGCAGCCGCGGCAGCTGCGGCACATCGTCCCCGACCTCGCAGCGCAGTACGTCCGTCCGCAGCAGACGCAGCGTCACCGGCCGCTCCGCGTACCGCACGGCGTTGGTGACCACCTCGCTGACCAGCAGCTCCACCGCGTCCGTCAGATCGTCCAGGTCCCACCGGGCCAGCGCCCGCCGCGCCAGCCGGCGCGCCTGCCCGGCCGTCTGCGCCTTGGGGTCCAGGAACCAGTAGGCGACATCGCTGGGCGCGATCCCCTCGAACCGGGCCGCCAGCAGCGCCACATCGTCGTCCCGGTCGCCCGGGCCGAGCATGTCCAGCACCTCGTCGCACAGCGGCTCCAGCGGCGGCGGGTTGGGGCCGGTGAGCCGGGCGGTCGCCGTCAGGCGCTCGCGCAGCTGCTCGATCCCGGTCCACACATCGCGCATCCGCGACTCGACGAGACCGTCGGTGTAGAGCATCAGGGTGGCGCCCGCGGGCGCGTCCAGCTCGACCGCCTCGAAGTCGACGCCGCCGACCCCGATCGGCGCGCCCGGCGGCACCCGCAGCACCTCCGCACGGCCGCCGCGGTGCAGCAGCAGGGGCGGCGGATGGCCCGCGTTGGCCACCACGATGCGGTGCGCGACCGGGTCGTAGACCGCGTACAGGCAGGTCGCCATGCGGTCCGTGCCCAGCCGCTGGGCCTGCTCGTCGAGGTGGTGCAGCACCTCCTGCGGCGGCAGGTCGAGCCCGGCCAGGGTCTGCGCGGTGGTGCGCAGCTGGCCCATGATCGCGGCCGAGGTCATGGAGTGGCCCATCACATCGCCGACCACCAGCGCGACGCGGTTGCCCGGCAGCGGGATCGCGTCGTACCAGTCGCCGCCGACCCGCGCCGTCTCGGCGGCCGGGAGGTAGCGGCTGGCCAGCCGTACGCCCGTGGGCTGCGGCAGCGAATCGGGCAGCATGGTGCGCTGGAGCTCGTCGGCGATGTACACCTCGCGGCCGTAGAGCACCGCCTTGTCGACGCCGAGCGCGGTGTGCGTGGCCAGCTGGGCGGCGACCAGCAGATCGTCCGGCTCGAACGGCGGCCGGTCCGGGCGGCGTACGAACACGGCGGCGCCGATCACCCGGCGCCGCCCCCGCAGTGGCGCCAGGACCGTGCGCTGGCCCGTGGCCACCGACGTGTGCTCACCGAGCAGTTCGGGCAGCGCGGCCCGGGCGGCCGAGGAGTCGCCGAAGACCGGCCGCACCCCGCGCAGCACCTCGTTCAGCGGACCGCCCGCCTCCACCTCGCACAGCTCGGCCGCCGGGCCGCCGCCCACGGCGGGCGACAGATCCGGCTGCGAGGGCAGCAGCGGCAGCCGGCCGCTCTCGGTGTCCGGGTCCAGCGGGATGCGGTCGGTACGGCGCAGCCGCAGCACGACCGGGCCGACCGGGCGCTCGTCGCCGACCGGCAGCGGGTCGCGCAGATAGACCAGGATCGCGTCGGCGAAGGTCGGCACGGTGGCCCGGCACAGGCCCAGCACGATCTCGTCCAGGTCGATACCGCGCGCGATCCGCCGGGTCGCCGCGCCGACGAACCGCAGCCGGTCCCCGCCACGGTCCCGCGCGGCGGCCGCCTCGGTGGCGATGGTGCTTCCCGGCGGTGGCGCGGCAGGCACCGCGGGCACCCCGCCCTCGGGCGCGCGATAGCCGACCTCGGCCGCGGCCCGGGCGTCGCCCACGTCGGCCGGCGGATGCTCACCCGCGGCCGGGCCGCGCCGGGCGGCTCCCCGGCCGTCACGGCCGCGCCGCCCGCCCGTGCCGTCGCCCCCGGCGGCCGGGGGTTCGGCGCCGAGGCCGGGATCGCCGTCCCGCGCCCCGGGCCGGCGTGCCGCGCCCCTGGCGGCATTGTGGTCCGCGTCCCACACAGGCTCGCCCTCCGGTGTGCCGTGCTCCGGCTGCGCCGGGTGCTCACTTACCGCGTCACTGGCCGGATCGCCGGCCGCCGGGGCCCGGCGGTCCGAGTCCGCCCCGGCCCGCCGCCCCGCCGTACCGCCACCGCGCTGCCCGCCCGCCGCGCTTCCGCCGCGTCGGCCTGCCGTACCGCCACCGCGCTGCCCGGCGGTGCCGCCGCCGCGCTGTCCGCTCGCCGCGCCTGAGCCACGCTGCGCGGCCCCCTGGCCGCGGCTCCGCCGCCGGCCCGTGGCGGGCTGTTCCTCGGGCG
>NZ_JBHWES010000182.1:0-832 GCF_042734105.1 Streptomyces sp. NPDC059679
GGTCCAGCGCGCCCCAGGCGCTGGCGCAGGGGTCTGGGGGCGCGCAGCCCCCGGACCCGGCCAACGGCCGGGTGCACCACCACAAAACCACGCACCAGCCGCAACTCCAGCGACGCGGCCGGCGCCCGCGGCGGGTTGCCTCTTCGGCCAGCGCGGGGCAGAAGTACCGGCGTGCGGTCGTCGCGGACTCCGCGCCGTCCGGGCTCCGCCCGGTCCGGCCGACTGGCCGGACCGGGCGGGCGGCCGTCACCAGCGCGTGGGTTCCCGTCCGGGGGCGTGAGTCTCGACCCATTTGATCACGCCGCCCTTGTCCAGCTGGATCACGCCGTGTTCGCCGCATTCGCCGTGGAACTTGAGGTTGCTCGTGACCCGGTGACCGGCCTCGACGCAGATCCGGGCGAAGCGAGCAAGGGGCACGGAGATGCCGGAAGACTTCGAGGTGTGCCGCACGGTGAGCGCGCCGACCTTCGCGGGCTGGTCCTCGGCCGGAGTCAGAGCCCAGATACCCACCATGTCGGACCAGGGTCCTGCGGCGGCGGGGTCGTCCGCGTCGTCGGCATACCGGAAGATGGGCAGTTCCGGCCCGTGGGTCACTTCCTTTAGCCAGACGAGAGCAATCGGCGGGGTCACCGTGACGGTACCGGTGACGTGGTATTCGTAACCCATGTAGGGCCTCCATTCCGTGATCGGTTTCGGGTTTCGAGTAGGGCCGGGGCGGCGGTGCCAACCCCCCCCCCCCCCCCACGGTGGAGCCCCCCCCCCGCCACACCCGCCCCACACACCCACAACAAAATCGCACGGAGACCCAACCAACCAACCACAAGAGTAGGGA
>NZ_JBHWES010000182.1:842-2290 GCF_042734105.1 Streptomyces sp. NPDC059679
GGTTTCTTTTTTTTTTTACACTCACGTTTTTTTTTTGGTGTTTGGGGGGGGGGGGGGGGGGGGGGGCCCCCCCCCCCCCCCCGGCCAGGGGCTTCAGCCCCTCGCGAGCCTCGCGGCCCTCACAGCCGCCATCTTCTGGCGGAGGAAGGCCATGCGCTCCTCCGAGATGGGCGGGGTCGGGTCGTACACCTCGGTCACCGCTCCCCCCTTTGCGGCGACTAGCTCACGCCAGGCGGTGATGCGCTCACGCGGGGTTCCAGCGGGGAACCTGACGGGCGCGATCAAGCTGCCGTCCTTGTCCCATCGAAGGAAGCTGACCGGCTCGGTGATCTGCTTGCTCATGGATTTCCTCCGTGGTGTGGGTTTCGGGTGGTGGTGTTGCTTGGGGCGCCACCCCCTTCCAACAAGCTCAATATTACCAGTATTAGACCGGCTCGGACAAGCCGGAAAGGGTCTCTGACAAGGGATTCTTTCCGGATTTCCATGATCCTTTAGAGGTGTTCCCGGCCGGGGCTCCGGCGCTTCGCCTGACGGTCGCCAGCACCCCAGGCACATAGGCCGCGCGCCGCGCGGAGCACGATGGCGACGGGCCACAGGGGCAGCATCGCGCACCATCCCGCCACGGCCAGGAGCGTTTCCGGTCGGGCGGCGGGGCGGTCCTCACCGTTCTTGATCTCACGCAGGAGATCGAGCGGCGTGGAGACGCCAGCGAAGTACAGAAAACCGAACAAAAGGTATGCAGTGCACATATGCTTACTCCTCGATGTGCCGGTCAGGCGGTCTCGGCGGCGAACCGGTCGGCCATGGCGCGCACGTCGCTGGAGGTGAGCCCCCGGCGGCATCGCTCACTCGGGCCGCGCCTCTCCGTGCGGCGAAGGAGTCCCCCGCCGCACGGAAGCGGCTTATGGGGCCTCAATTCGGCGCACGGGACGGCCAGCACGCCCGGCCAGCAGCGCGGTCGCCTTTGCGCGGTGATCACCTGGCGCCAGGAACGCCAGGACGAAATCGGCATGGTCGACCATGGAGCGGACGCGCGAAATGGGGGCACCGGGACGGTACAGACCATTGACCGCGTGGGGCTCGTCCGGGATGCCGTGGGCGTGCGCCCAGTCGCGAGCAGCGGCCACCGCGCCGGTCTCCTCGTCGGCGTGCATCACGATCATGCGGGCCTCTGGACCGTAGAGCGAAACGATGTCGTGCCAGACATCGGTAAGGGCGTCATGCACCTGGCCAGGCTCCGACCATTCGGAGGCCCCGGCGATCAGGACCCGCTGCGGCCAGATCCGGAACGGGGCGGGTGCGGCAGTGATAGCCATTGCTGACTCCTCGCGGTGTGGGTTTCGAGTGGTTCTCGTTGTTCGGGGTGCCACCCCCTTCCAACAAGCTCAATATTACCAGTACTAGACCGGATTCGGGAAGTCGAAAAGGGGGTCTGACCAGGGTTTTTC
>NZ_JBHWES010000183.1:0-2281 GCF_042734105.1 Streptomyces sp. NPDC059679
GTCGGTGGGGTTGTCGGAGGAGGAGGTGGTTGCTCGGCTACGGGAGTGGGATGGTCGGGTTGAGATCGGGGCGGTCAACAGTCCGTCCTCGGTGGCCATCACCGCTGACACCGAAGCCCTCGACGAAGCCATCGAGACTTTGGAGGACCAGGGCGTCCGCGTACGCCGCATCGCGATCGACTACGCCTCGCACTCCCGGCACGTCGGGGCTGTCCAGGAGATCCTGAACGAGGCATTCGCCGACATCCGCAGCCAAGCTCCTACCGTGCCATTCCTCTCCACTGCCACCGGCGAGTGGATCCGCGAGGCGGGTGCCCTGGACGGCAGCTACTGGTACCGCAACCTGCGCAGCCAGGTCCGCTTCGGCCCCGCGATCGCTGACCTGCTGGCCGACGGCCACACCGTGTTCGTGGAGTCCAGCGCCCACCCCGTCCTGGTCCAGCCGATCAGCGAGGTCGTGGCCGGCGCCGAGACAGAGGCCGTCGTGACCGGCTCCCTGCGCCGTCACGAGGGAGGTCCGCGCCGCCTGTTCACTTCGATGGCCGACCTCTTCGTCCGAGGCATCCACGTCGACTGGAGCGGCGTCCTCGCGGCCGGAGCCGATGCCCGCCGCGTCGACCTTCCGACATACGCCTTCGATCACAAGAACTACTGGATGGAGCTGGCGGGTACCGCCAACGATGTCGCCTCGCTCGGCTTGTCGGGGGCTGATCATCCGTTGCTGGGTGCGGTGGTTCCGGTGCCGGAGACGAGCGGTGTGTTGTGTACGTCGCGGTTGTCGCTTCGTACGCATCCGTGGCTTGCGGATCACGCTGTGGGCGGTGTCGTGCTTGTCCCTGGCACTGCTTTGGTGGAGTTGGTGGTGCGTGCGGGTGACGAGGTGGGCTGCGGCACGTTGGAGGAATTGGTCATTGAGACGCCGCTTGTCGTACCCGCTCAAGGGAGTATGCGCGTTCAGGTCGCGGTGGGCGGCCCTGAGGAGAACGGCGCGCGTTCGGTGGCCGTGTACTCGGCTCGTGATGACGACGGTCGCGGCACCGGTATCGATGGTTGGACCCGGCACGCTGCCGGCACTTTGACGGCGGCTGCTGTCCCTGCTGATGGTTTCGATTTCACGGTGTGGCCGCCGGTCGGTGCGGAGCGGGTGTCGTTCGATGCGGTCGGGTTCTATGAGGAGATGGCGGGCCGCGGCTATGTGTACGGTCCGGCGTTTCAGGGTTTGCGTGGGGTGTGGCGGCGGGGCGAGGAGGTGTTCGCCGAGGTTGCTCTGCCGGACGAGCAGCATGGTGAGGCGAGCCGCTTCGGGTTGCACCCGGCGTTGCTCGACGCTGCCTTGCAGAGCGGGCTCGTCCGGCCGGCCGATGCCGGGGTGGATATGCGTGTGCCGTTCGCCTGGAACGGGCTGCGCCTGCATGCCGCGGGTGCCTCGGAGCTGCGGGTGCGGACGGTGCCGTCCGGGCCGGACGCGGTGTCGTTGCAGGCGGCCGACGGGGCCGGCGGTCCGGTGCTGAGCCTGGAGTCGCTGGTTGCCCGGGCGGTGGACGTGGAGCAGTTGGATCGGATGGCGACTGATGACGGTCGCGACGCGCTGTTCGAGGTGGACTGGAGCGAACTGCCCGCGCCTGCTTCGAGCGCCGAACCTCTGCCGCCGTGGGCGCTGGTGGCTTCGGCCGAGGACGTGACGGATCTGGCAGATGCCGCGGTGGTTCCTGCGGTAGCGGTTCTTGAGGCTGTTGGCGGTGACGGCGAGCACGACGCGCTTGCCCTGACCGTCAGGGTGCTGGAGATCGTTCAGGCGTGGTTCGCTGCTGCGGGTCTGGCGGAGTCCCGGCTGGTGGTGGTCACACGGGGTGCGGTTCCGGTCGGTGGTGAGGGAAATGTCGCCGATCCTGCTGGTGCTGCGGTGTGGGGTCTGGTTCGGGCGGCCCAGGCCGAGAACCCGGACCGGATCGTCCTGCTCGATCTCGCTGCCGACGTCGATATGGGGTCGGTTCTGCCTGCCGTATTGGCCGCCGATGAGCCGCAGGTCGCGGTCCGAGGTACCACGCTGTCCGTGCCGCGGCTCGTTCCTGCCGGTAAGCGGACCTTGCAGATCCCCGAAGCGGGCGAGTGGCGGTTGGGGGTGGGTACTACCGGTGTTGGCACGCTCGACAGCCTTTCCCTGCTGCCGGAGCCCCGTGTTACGACGCCGCTGGCCGCGGGCCAGGTCCGTGTCGGCCTGCGGGCGCTGGGCCTCAACTTCCGTGACGTTCTTATCGCGTTGGGGATGTATCCAGGCGCG
>NZ_JBHWES010000184.1:0-2243 GCF_042734105.1 Streptomyces sp. NPDC059679
GCGATATACAACTCGCCCACCACACCCGGCAGCACCGGCCGCAACCCCGCATCCAGCACGAACATCCGCGTATTCGCCACCGGACGACCGATCGGCACCGTCGCCCCATCGGTGTGGAGCGGTGTGGACCGCCAATGCGTCACGTCCACCGATGTTTCAGTCGGGCCGTAGAGGTTGTGGAGCTCGGCACCCAGGGTTGAATGGAACCTCCTGGCCAGGTCGCCCGACAGAGCCTCACCGCTGCAGAAGACCCGCCGCAGCCCCGTACAGCCTCGCGCCGCGTCGTGCTGAAGAAAGACCTCGAGCATCGACGGTACGAAGTGGAGCGTGGTGACCGCCTTCCGCTGGATCAGCGACGCCAGGTAACCAGGGTCTCTGTGCCCCTCCGGCTTGGCCAGGACGAGGGTGGCTCCCACGGCCAGCGGCCAGAAGAACTCCCACACCGAGACGTCGAAGCTCGACGTCGTCTTCTGCAGGACTCGGTCGTCGGAGTCCAGACCGTACTCGTCCTGCATCCACACCAGCCGGTTGACGATGCCTGAATGCGGCACGATCACGCCTTTGGGGCGGCCGGTCGAACCCGAGGTGTAGATGACATACGCGGGGCTCCGCGGGTCGATCTCCCCCGGCGAGGGCAGTCGCACAGCGGCCGGAACCTGCTGTGTGCTCAGCGAGTCATACGTTCCCTCATCGATGACCAGCACTGGCTGGGCGTCTTCGAGGAGGTAGTCGATGCGGTCCTGCGGATAGGACGGGTCGACCGGCACATACGCCGCCCCCGCCTTGTGAATCGCGTAGAGCGCGACAACCAGCTCGACGGAGCGGGGCAGCTTGACCGCGACGATCCGTTCCGGACCGACTCCTCGGAGGATGAGGCATCGGGCGAGTTGGTCGGCTCGTTCGTTGAGTTGGCGGTAGGTGAGTGTGTGGTTGTCGCTGATGACTGCGGTGTGTTCGGGGGTGCGGGCGGCCTGCTTCTCGAAGAGGAAGGGCAGGGTGGTGGGCGGGTACGTGCGGGTGGTGTTGTTCCATGCTGCCAGCTGGGCTTGGTGCGTGGCGGGGTCGGTCAGCGGAAGGTCACTCAGGCAAAGCTCGGGTTGGGCGCTGGCAGTGTCCAGGAGCAGGGTGAAGGCTTGTGCGAGGCGGTTTGCGGTGGCCGGGTCGTAGAGGTCTGTCGCGTATTCGAGTACTCCGTGGATGCCGGTTGGGTGGCCCTGTGGGTCGAAGGTTTCTTCCAGTTCGGCGAACAGGTCGAATTTCGCATTACGTATGGTGATGGGTTCTGGTGCTGTACGTATCGGGCCCAGCTCCAGCATGGGGCGTGCGTTGTTCTGGAGGACCAGCATGACCTGGAACAGCGGGTGCCGGCCCGCGGTCCGTGTCGGGTTCAGTTCTTCGACGACTCGCTCGAAGGGCACGTCCTGGTGTTCGTAGGCTGCCAGGTCCACCTCGCGTACGCGGTCCAGGAGCTCGGCGAATGTCGGGTTTCCGCTTGTGTCCGTCCGTAGGACCAGGGTGTTCACGAAGAACCCGATCAGATCCTCCAGGGACTCATCGGTGCGGCCCGCGGTCACCGAGCCCACCGGTACGTCCATGCCCGCTCCGATGCGGGTCAGCAGGGCCACCAGTGCCGTATGCAGCACCATGAACACGCTCGCGCCCCGCTCCCGGGCCATACGCTCTACCCGCGTATGCACCTCGGCGTCGAGGGACAGCCCGACCGTGGCGCCCCGGAACGACCCCACCGCGGGCCGCGGACGATCGGACGGCAGCGCCAGCTCCTCAGGAGCCCCCTCCAATGCCTTCAGCCAATAGGCCAATTGGGTGCTTACCACGCTGGTTGGATCCTCGGATGAACCCAGCAGCTCCCGCTGCCACAACGTGTAATCCGCGTACTGCACCGGCATCGCGTCCCACACCGGACGCTCGCCCGAGACTCTGGCCTGGTACGCCTTTCCGAGATCGCGCAGCAACGGCCTCACCGACCAGCCGTCACTGGCGATGTGGTGCAACAGCAGCAACAGGACGCGCTCGCCGGACCCGGCCTCCTGGAACAGCCAGGCCCGCACCGGAACCTCCGAGGCGAGATCGAAGCAGTACCCCTCTGCTTCCCGCACCGCCTCCTCAAGCCCTCCGGCGGTCACTTCGACCACCGACAGTCGGGCCACCGCCTGGCCGATCTCCTGATACGGCTCTCCCGCAAACACCGGATACCGGGTCCGCAGCACCTCGTGCCGCCAAGC
>NZ_JBHWES010000185.1:0-2235 GCF_042734105.1 Streptomyces sp. NPDC059679
CTCGACCGTGACCGGTGAGTGGGTGCGGGAGGCGGGTGTCCTGGACGGCGGTTACTGGTACCGCAACCTGCGCGGTCAGGTCCGCTTCGGCCCCGCGATCGCTGACCTGCTGGCCGACGGCCACACCGTCTTCGTGGAATCGAGTGCCAGTCCAGCACTCGTCTGGCTCATCAACGAGATCGCCGACGAGGCGAACACCGAGGTCCTGGTGAGCGGTTCGCTGCGCTTCGGAGACGGCGGTCTGCGCCGCCTGTTCACCTCGATGGCGGACCTCTTCGTCCGAGGCATCCGCGTCGACTGGAGCGGCGTCCTCGCGGCCGGAGCCGATGCCCGCCGCGTCGACCTTCCGACGTACGCCTTCGAACACGAGCACTACTGGCTGCCGACCATGTCCACGACCGACGCGGCGTCGCTCGGACTGTCCGGGGCCGATCATCCACTACTGGGTGCGGTGGTGGCGGTGCCCGAGACCGGTGGCGTGTTGGGTACCTCGTGGCTGTCGCTTCGTACGCATCCGTGGCTGGCGGACCATGCCGTGGGCGACGTCGTTCTTGTCCCCGGCACTGGTCTGGCGGAGTTGGTCGTGCGGGCGGGTGACGAGGTGGGCTGCGGCACGTTGGAAGAGCTGGTCATTGAGATGCCGCTTGTCGTACCCGCGCAAGGGGGTGTCCGTGTTCAGGTCGCGGTGGGCGGCCCCGAGGAGAACGGCACCCGCTCGGTGGCCGTGTACTCGGCTCGTGAGGACAACGGTGGCGGCACCGGTACGGACGTTTGGACCCGGCACGCTGCCGGCACGCTGACGGCAGCCACTGTCCCCGCTACTGGTTTCGACTTCACGGTGTGGCCGCCGATCGGTGCGGAGCGGGTGCCGTTCGACGCTGCCGAGTTCTATGAGGATCTGGCAGACCGCGGCTACGTTTACGGTCCGGCGTTCCAGGGTCTGCGAGGGGTGTGGCGGAGGGGCGAGGAAGTATTCGCCGAAGTCTCCCTGCCGGACGAGCAGCGCGGTGAGGCGAGCGGTTACGGGCTACACCCCGCATTGCTCGACGTCGCCCTGCACAGCGGGTTCGTCCAGCCGGCCGGCACCGAGGCCGGCATTCGTGTGCCGTTCGCCTGGAACGGGCTCCGGCTGCACGCCGCGGGTGCCTCTGAACTGCGGGTGCGAACGGTACCGTCCGGGCCGGACGCGGTGTCGTTGCAAGCGGCCGATGGGGCCGGCGGTCCGGTGCTGAGCCTGCAATCACTGATTGCCCGGCCGGTGGACGTCGAGCAACTGGATCGGATGGCGACTGACGACGGCCGCGACGCACTGTTCGAGGTGGACTGGACCGAACTGCCCGCGCCTGCTCCGGGCGCCGAACCTCTGCCGTCGTGGACGCTGGTGGCTTCGACCGAGGACGTAACGGAACTGGCAGGCGCCACGGAGGTGCCAGCGGTAGCGGTTCTTCAGGCCCTCGGCAGTGACGGCGAACACGACGCGCTCGCCCTGACCGTCAGGGTGCTGGAGGTCGTCCAGGCGTGGTTCGCTGCTGCGGATCTGGCGGAATCCCGGCTGGTGCTGCTCACGCAGGGTGCGGTTCCAGCTGATGGTGAGGGGGACGTCTGCGATCCGGCAGGTGCTGCGGTGTGGGGTTTGGTTCGGGCGGCTCAGGCCGAGAACCCGGACCGGATCGTCCTGCTCGATCTCGCTGCCGACTCCGGCCTCGACCTCGCTGGTACCGGGATGGGCTCGGTTCTGACTGCCGTATTGGCCGCCGATGAGCCGCAGGTCGCGGTCCGAGGTACCACGCTGTCCGTGCCGCGGCTCGTTCCTGCCGGTAAGCGGGCCTTGGAGATACCTGAAGCGCGTGAGTGGCGGTTGAGTGCTACTGGTGGCACGCTCGACAGCCTTGCTCTGGTGCCGGAGCCCGGTGCTGCGGCGCCGCTGGCCGCGGGCCAGGTCCGTGTCGGCCTGCGGGCGCTGGGCCTCAACTTCCGTGACGTTCTTATCGCGTTGGGGATGTATCCAGGCGCGGCCGAGCTGGGCGGTGAGGGCGCCGGTGTCGTCCTGGAGGTCGGCGAGGGCGTTACGGGTCTGGCCGTCGGCGATCGGGTCATGGGTTTGACAGGTGTCGGATATGGACCGGTGGCTGTCGCTGACCATCGGTGTCTGGTGCGGATACCGGAGGGGTGGTCGTTCCAGCAGGCAGCCACGGTGCCGGTAGTGTTCCTTACGGCTTATTACGGTTTGCGTGA
>NZ_JBHWES010000186.1:0-2199 GCF_042734105.1 Streptomyces sp. NPDC059679
GGACGCGAAGTACACCGAGTCCTTCGACGCAGTCTTCGCGGCCGATGACATCGAGGTCGTGCCGACAGCGCCTCGAACGCCCCGGATGAACGCGCCATGCGAACGGGTCATCGGAACCCTGCGGCGCGAGGTCCTCGACCACCTGCTCATATGGAACGAAACCCATGCCCGACAGATCCTCGACTCCTATGCCCAGCACTACAACCGTCATCGCCCACACCAAGCCCGGGCACAGCTCCCTCCCCTCGCCCACGAGCACCCGAAGCCCATGAGCGATCCGACTACTCACCGGCTCCTGCACACCCGAATACTCGGCGGCGTGATCAACGAGTACAGATACGCCGCCTGACCAGCAGCGACGAGTTTCCGAACGGCACAGGATCAGCTGACCCAGATGCCCTCGGGTGAGACCCGGCGTGCGAGACGTCGGCCAGCGTCACTGATCGGGGCCGACCAGGATACATCGGCGACCTGGCACCCGAAGTCGTCGGCGAGTACCTGCACGAGCGTGGCGCCGACGCGCTGGCGGCGATAGGTGTCCGCCACCCAGATCAGGTTGATACGCGGGCGCAGCGTGTCATCCTCGTCGCCGTACTGCGACCCGTCGATCAGATCCCAGCGGCGGTGCTCGCTGGTGTCGTGGGCCGCCAGGTAACCGATGACGTACCCGTTCACCTTCAACAGATACGCTCGCACGTTGTCCGGGGTCACCTCGGGCTCACCAAGGTGAGACCACGAGTTGAAGTCGTAGTGGTTCTCCTTCTGTGGCATCCGCCCCACCTGATAGGCCAGCCTCCGCCACGCGATGGGCGACTGCGACCTCACGACGGCCAGGTCGCGCAACCACATCAGGTTTTGGGGTGCTCGGATGCCTAACGCCCACGCCGCGTGATGGGTGGTGTGCTCCTTACCGCCGTCCCAGGGCTCTCGCAGGCTCATGCCGCAGGGGCACTCCCCGCTGTTCGGCTTCTCCACAGCGCGGAACTGAACGGGTGTCGCGCCGTAGCTGAGGTCCTTGTCTCTGCCACCCACCCAGGGCCGGACAGGCGCTTCCTCCGACTCGGCGTAACCGGTCCAGCGGTCCACCCACCCGGGGTACCGCTCGGGGAACTCCTCCCGCATCTGCTTCTCGACGGCCGACAGCGTCGGGCGAACCCAGACACTTCCAGCGGTCGCCCGCCCGTTGATGCGCACTCCACATGTTTTGGCCTTGCCCCGAAGGAACCTCAGGAACGCGCCAGGCGGCGCGTTGAAGTCAACGCCACGGATCAGCTCCCGCTCGCCGGGAGCGAGCCACTCATCAATAGGGAGCGTCAATCGGTCGGCCAGCGCATGAAACCTGCTGTAGTCGTGGTCGAGCTCGGCTACGCGCAGCGCCTCGACCGTGGCCTCGACATGCGGGAACTGCACGAACAGGGTCACCCAGCGGGGGCCGCTCCCCCAAGAGAAGTCGCCCGGATAACCGTCGTACCAGATGCGGTCGATAGACGCGTCGCGCACCCTGTCTACGGCTTCTCCGTAGGCCGTGGGCAACTCGGGGTCGTGGCCCAGTGAAGTCGCGGCGTCGACGTACCCATCGCGGTCGAGGGCGACCGTGGCGTACCAGCGGTGGAACCGGACACGGATCTTCCGGGAGCGCCAGTCGCGTGGATCAGAGTCAAGGTAGACAGTTCGCTCTGTCATGCGCTCAGTTCCGTAGCTCTACAAAAATCGGTCGTTGGAGGTCATACAGGTTGCGGCACGGCCCTACAAGGGCACTGTCAGGCGGGGTGGTGTACTTCGTTGCTGTAACACGGCACTGCCGACCGCGCGGCCCTCGCGCAACGCAGCGCCGACGCGAGTGAAATCCCGTGAGTCCCTACCCTGCCATGGCGCCGAGCGACGCGAAGTCCATCTCCGCTCAATGCCTTCGAAGGTGGTCGCGTCACCACGTGGGGCATCAAGAAAGATCTCCTCGCACAGCACCGTGTGGAAGGATCACTCATCCGCCAGGCCTTCCTCGCCTGCACCATCTACCTGGCGGTAAGCCTGAGCGATCGAACGGCCGACCCCGCCAGATGATGTCTCGACCGCCAGATGATCGGTCCTCGTCGAACGCACCGCAGCCACCAGCATCCGGGACCTGGCCGCCCCGACGTGCAGTCGCTTCCGTAGCCTCTCAGCAGAGATCGGCCGTTGATACGTCTCCCAATGCCACGC
>NZ_JBHWES010000187.1:0-2195 GCF_042734105.1 Streptomyces sp. NPDC059679
GCGCAGGCTTCGTCCATGGCTGCGGCGAACAGCGGGAACGTCCGGTACAGCTCGTGTCCCATACGAGGGCGCTGGGTGCCCTGTCCGGAACACACAAACGCCAGCTTCCCCGCACCCGTCGCCACGCCTCGTACGAGCCCGGCATGCTGCTCACCGGATGACAGCGATTCCAGCGCTTCCAGGAAGGTTTCGCGGTCGGGGCCCAGGAGTACGGCACGGTGGTCGAAGGCCGTGCGACCGGTGGCCAGCGCATACCCAACATCGGCCAAGTCGAGTTCTGGAGCCGAAGCGAGGTACTGGCGCAGCCGTCGCGCCTGCGCTTGCAGCGCATCCTCGGACTTCGCGGACACAAGCCACGGTTCAAGCAGCGGTGTTGGCGTTGAGGTGTCTTCACCGATTGCTGGGGCTTCGGTCGGTGGTGCCTGTTCGAGGATCACGTGCGCGTTGGTGCCGCTGACGCCGAAGGAGGACACCCCCGCGCGTCGGAGGTGGCCGGTGTCGGGCCAGGGCGTGGCTTCGGTCAGCAGCCGTACTCCGCCCGATGACCAGTCCACATGCGGCGACGGCTCCTGGATGTGCAACGTCCGCGGCAACACCCCGTGCCGCATCGCCAGTACCATCTTGACGATCCCGCCCACCCCGGCCGCCGCCTGTGCGTGTCCGATGTTCGACTTCATCGAGCCGAGCAAAAGTGGCTGGTCCGCGGAGCGGTCCTGACCGTATGTCGCCAGAAGGGCCTGGGCTTCGATCGGGTCGCCCAGCGTCGTCCCCGTACCGTGTCCCTCCACTGCGTCAATGGCGGCTGGCGTCAGCTCGGCGTTGGCGAGGGCCTGGCGGATGACGCGTTGTTGCGAGAGGCCGTTGGGCGCGGTGAGTCCGTTGCTGGCGCCGTCCTGGTTGACCGCCGTTCCTCGTACCACGGCCAGGATGGGATGCCCGAGCCGCTGCGCGTCCGAGAGCCGTTCCACCAGCACCATGCCCGCGCCTTCGCCCCAGCCGGTTCCATCGGCCGTGGCGGAGAATGCCTTGCACCGACCGTCCGGGGACAGCCCACGCTGCCGGGAGAACTCGACGAAGGCCGTCGGGGTGGACATCACGGTGACCCCGCCGGCCAGGGCCATCGAACATTCCCCTGACCGCAGTGCCTGGCAGGCCAGATGCAGGGCGACCAGGGACGACGAACATGCCGTGTCCACGGTGACCGCAGGCCCTTCCAGGCCGAAGGTGTAGGCGACGCGCCCTGAGGCGATACTGCCCGCGCTTCCATGAACGAGGTATCCCTCGAAGCCCTCGGGGGCGATCGGGAAGCGCTGCGCGTAGTCGTGGTAGGCCAGGCCGGCGAAGATCCCGGTCTGAGTGCCACGTACCGAGGTGGGGTCGATGCCTGCTCGCTCGAAGGCTTCCCAGGAGACCTCGAGAAGAATTCGCTGCTGAGGGTCCATGGCCAGAGCCTCGCGCGGGCTGATGCCGAAAAACTCGGCGTCGAATTCACCCGCTTGGTGAATAAAACCCCCCTCCCTCGTGTACGACGTTCCGAACCGCTCGGGATCCGGGTCGTAGAGGTTGTCGAGGTCCCAGCCACGATCGGTCGGGAATCCGGAGATCGCGTCCTGCTCGGTTACGAGCAGATCCCACAGCTGTTCTGGGGTCTGTACGTCTCCTGGGTAGCGGCACGCCATGCCGATAATTGCGATGGGTTCGCCCGTGCCAACGGCCGTGAGGGGGACGTGGCCGGCGGTTTCGCCTCGCGTACCCAGTAGCTGCTGACACAAATGCTGTACGAGCGCGGCGGGGCTCGGGTAGTCGAACACGATGGTCGGTGCGAGGGTCAGCCCGGTGGCCTCGCACAGGCGATTGCGGAACTGGACGGCAGTCAGCGAGGTGAAGCCCAGTTCCTTGAATGCGCGCTCGGCGTGGATGTTCTCGGGGCTCCTATGGCCGAGGACGCCGGCGATGTGCGTGCGAACGGCGTCGAGAAGAGTCTGCTGCTGCGCGTCTGGTGGTTGGTGGGAGAGCCGCTGACGAAGAGTAGCTGTGGCGGGCGGTTCGGCTGAGATGGGGCGAGGAGTGTGCTGTTGAGCTTGCGGTTCGGAGGCATGAAGCCAGTAGTGGTGGTGTTGGAAGGGGTAGGTGGGGAGGTTTGGGTGGTGGGTGGGGTTGGGGGTGTGGTGGTGCCAGGTGGTGGGGTGGCCGTG
>NZ_JBHWES010000188.1:0-2059 GCF_042734105.1 Streptomyces sp. NPDC059679
CTGGCCTCGCTGGCGGAGGTCTTCGTCCGTGGTGGCGCCGTCGACTGGGCGAGTGTGTTCGCGGACACCGGCGCCCACCGCGTCGACCTGCCCACGTACGCCTTCCAGCGACAGCGCTACTGGCCCTCCGAGTCCACGCAGGCAGGCGATGTGACCGCCGCCGGTCTGGTATCCCCGGAGCATCCGCTGCTCGGCGCCGCCGTGGAACTGGCGGACTCCGAGGGCCTGCTGTTCACCGGCAGTCTGTCGCTGCGGTCGCATCCGTGGCTGGCGGATCACGCCGTGGGCGGGGTGGTGCTCTTCCCGGGCACCGGCTTTCTGGAGCTGGCGATCCGCGCCGGCGACCAGGTCGGCTGCGACCTGGTCGATGAACTCACACTCGCCGCCCCCCTGGTGGTGCCGGAGCGCGACGCGGTCGCGGTCCAGCTGCGGGTGGGGGCGCCCGATCCCTCCGGCCACCGCAGCCTCAGCGTGTACTCACGGCCCGCGGACGCGGCCGAGCAGCCGTGGTTGCAGCACGCCACCGGTGTGCTGGCGCACGGTGAGCGGACGGCTGACTTCGACGCCACCGTATGGCCGCCCACCGGCGCGGTCGTCGCCGACATGGAAGGTTTCTATGAGCGGTTCGCCGAGGGCGGCGTCAGCTACGGCCCGGTGTTCCAGGGGCTGCGCGCGGTGTGGCGGACCGAGGACGAGGTGTTCGCCGAGGTCGCGCTGCCGGAGCAGGTGAACGACGCCAAGTCGTACGGAATCCATCCGGCATTGCTGGACGCGGCGCTGCACGCCGTATCGTTCGCCGACCTCCCGGGGGCGGACCCGGAGTCGGAGCGGGGCCGGCTGCTGTTCTCGCTGAGCGGTGTCTCCTTGCACGCCAACGGGGCGTCCGTGCTGCGGGTGCGGCTGGCCCACGACGCCGCCGGGTCGCTGACCCTGGCAGCGGCCGACTCGGCTGGTGCGCCCGTCGTCTCGGTCGAGTCGGTGGCGATCCGGCCGGTGTCCGCGGAGCAACTGGCCGCCGGGAACACCGCGGGCCACGCCCACGATTCGCTCTATCGGCTGGACTGGGTGGCGGCCCCGGCCGCCTCGCAGTCCGCAGACGGGCCGGAGACGGTCGAGCTGTCCACGGACGCGCTCGCGCACCTGACGTCGCTGGAAGCGGTGCCGGACGTGGTCATGGTCGAGGTCGGCGCGCTCGGCGCCACCGGCCCCGTAGGAGGACACACCGAGGCTTCGGACAGGGAGGGCTCGACGCACCACGTGACGGCCCGGGTGCTGGAGCTGGTCCAGCACTGGGCGGCCGACGAGCGGTACGCGCACTCCCGCCTGGTGTTCATCACGCGCGGCGCCATCGCGGCGAGGAACGGCGACACCGTGGCGGATCCGGGCGCCGCAGCCGTATGGGGCCTGCTGCGCTCGGCGCAGACGGAGTACCCGGGACACTTCCTCCTGGCCGACCTCGAGGACCGGCAGCAGGCCGCCGAGGTGCTGGCCGACGTTATCGCGTCCGGTGAGCCCCAGGTCGTGGTCCGGGACGGCGTCGTACTCGTCGGCCGGCTGGCCTCCGTCGCCTCGTCCGCCGGGCTGCTGCCCCCGCCCGGCGGGGTGCCGTGGCGGCTGGAGAGTCGGCGCAAGGGCAGCCTGGACGCCCTCGAACTGATCACCGAAGCGCCCCAGAAGCAGCTTGCCACCGGTCAGGTACGGATGGCCGTACACGCCGCCGGACTCAACTTCCGCGATGTGCTGGGCGCACTGGACATGTACCCGGGCGACCCCGGCCTGATGGGCAGCGAGGCCGCTGGTGTGATCGTCGAGACCGGCACCGAGGTGACCGGACTCCGGGTCGGGGACAGGGTCCTCGGTGTCGTGGCCGGCGGCTTCGGCCCGCTCGCGGCCGTCGATCAGCGCATGCTCGTCAAGGTCCCTGATGGGTGGTCGTTGGAGGATGCCGCGGCGGTGCCGGTGGCGTTCCTCACCGCGTATTACGGGTTGGTGGATTTGGCGGGGTTGTCGTCGGGTGAGTCGGTGCTGGTGCATGCGGGTGCCGGTGGTGTGGGGATGG
>NZ_JBHWES010000189.1:0-1895 GCF_042734105.1 Streptomyces sp. NPDC059679
CCCCTCCACCGCGTCGATCTCCGGGGCCGTCAGGCTTGCGGCGGCCAGCGCCTGCCGGATCACCCGCTGCTGCGACGGACCATTCGGCGCCGTCAGACCATTGCTCGCCCCGTCCTGATTCACCGCGCTGCCCCGCACCACCGCCAACACCCGATGCCCCAACCGCCGCGCATCCGACAACCGCTCCACCAACAAGATGCCCAGGCCCTCGCCCCAGCCGGTTCCATCAGCGGTGGAGGAGAAGGCGCGGCACCGGCCGTCTGTGGACAGGCCCCGCTGTCGCGCGAACTCGACGAAAGTGGTCGGGGTGGACATGACGGTGACCCCGCCGGCCAGGGCCATCGAGCACTCCCCTGACCGGAGTGCCTGGCTGGCCAGATGCAGGGCGACCAGGGACGACGAGCACGCCGTGTCCACGGTGACGGCGGGACCCTCCAAGCCCAGGGTGTAAGCGATTCGGCCCGATGCGATGCTGCTCGAGCTGCCGGTGAGGACGTAGCCCTCGACGGATTCCGGTGAACGCTCCAGGTGGATCGCGTAGTCCTGGGCGTTGATGCCGGTGAAGACACCAACAGGACTACCTTGCAGCGAGCGTGGGTCGATGTGGGCTCGCTCCAGAGCCTCCCAGCTGGTCTCCAGCAAAAGCCGCTGCTGGGGGTCCATGGCCAGGGCCTCGCGGGGACTGATGTCGAAGAACGCGGGGTCGAACTCCGCCGCGTCGTACAAGAAGCCGCCCTGCTGGGTATAACAGGTGCCCTTGTGCGCGGGGTCAGGGTGGAAGATTCCCGCAAGATCCCAGCCGCGGTTTGTCGGGAAGTCCGTGATCGCGTCGCGTTCCATGAGGACGAGATCCCAGAACTCCTCGGGCGTACTCACGCCGCCCGGGAACCGGCACGCCATGCCGATAATCGCGATGGAGTCGTCGGCTTCGGCAGCGGGACTGGATGGTGCTGCGCTCGCTGGGCCGGATTGCTCACCCACCAATTCGGTTTGCAGATACTGGGCGAGCTTGGTCGGCGTCGGGTGGTCGAAGATGAGGCTGGTGGGGAGACGGAGCCCGGCGAGGGCGGTCAGCCGGTTGCGGGTCTCGACGGCGGCGAGGGAATCGAGTCCCAGTTCCTTGAAGGGGCGGTCGGAGGGCACCGCGTCGACGTCGCTGTGTCCGAGGACCGCGGCCACCTGAGCCCGTACGAGTTGGAGAAGCACCTCCCGCTGCTCGCCCGGGTTTCGGTCGGCCAGTTGCCGGTGCAGGGCCGTCTCGGAATCCTGATCCATCGCCTGCCGGGTACGTTCCCTCTGGGCCTCGGGAATGTCCTGAGTGAGCGGAACGGATTCGCCGCTGGGGCTGAGATTGACGGCGAAGGCACCCCAGTCGATGTCGGCGATGATGTGGTGGGCTTGGCCCGGGGTAGCGATGGCCTGCGAAAGCGCGGTGAGCGCCGGTTCCGTGGGCATGGGGAGCAGACCTCGGCGTGCCAGGTGCCCGGTGATTTCGGCGTTGGCCAGGCCGCCCTGTTCCCACAGTCCCCAGGCGATGGAGGTGGCGGGGAGTCCTTGGGCGCGACGGTGCTGGGCCAGGGCGTCGAGGTAGGCGTTGGCGGCCGCGTAGTTGGCCTGCCCAGGGCTGCCGAAGGTGGCAGCCGTGGAAGAGATCAGAACAAAGGCATCGAGGTCCAGATGCCGAGTGAGGCTGTGCAGCTGGTGGGCGGCGTGGGCCTTGGGGCCAAGAACGGTCGACAGGCGATCGTGAGTCTGAGCGGTCAGTGTGGCGTCGTCGAGGACTCCTGCGGTGTGGATGACGGTGGTGAGGGGGTGGGTTGGGGGGATGGTGTTGAGGAGGTTGGTGAGTTGGTTGGGGTTGGTGGTGTCGCAGGTGGTGATGGTGGTGGTGGCGC
>NZ_JBHWES010000190.1:0-1837 GCF_042734105.1 Streptomyces sp. NPDC059679
GGTCCAGCGCGCCCCAGGCGCTGGCGCAGGGGTCTGGGGGCGCGCAGCCCCCGGACCCGGCCAACGGCCGGGTGCACCACCACAAACCCACGCACCAGCCACAACTCCAGCGACGCGGCCGGCGCCCACAACCAGACACCACCACGGCGCTCCGCGCCCAGCCCAGCCACCCCCGACCAACCGCCGCCCCCTGCGCGGCGAAGCGCACCGGCTGCCGGGCGGGCGGCGCGGCCGTCGCCCGCCGGGCGGTGCGGACTCGGCCGCCGATGGCTGCTGCGCTCCGGCGGCCGGTCGGCGCTCTCCGCCGCGCCGGGGGGAGGGGCCCCTCCCCCCGGCCTTGCGTCACCCCCGGGTGGGGGCCGTGACCTCCGTGGCGGCACTGAGTGGCTGGCCCTGCTCGCGCTGCTGGGCGGCCTCGATCATCTCGGCGCGCGCCTCCTGGTAGGCGGCGTGGGCGGCTTCCTCGACCGCACGCTCCGCCTCGTCCGTCTCCGCCGCCTCGTCCGGCGTGGCGGTGGTGGTGGCCAGGATCGCGCGCGCGAAGCATCGCCTTCCACCCGTCGGCGGAGACCAGGGACGCAATCGCGGTGTTCAGCTGCTCGTGGAGGGCGTCTACCTCCGCCGCGCGCTCCTCGTTGGTCTTGGTGGAGCGGCGGCGCGTCGTCTTGGTAGCCATCTCGGTGGTGCCTCTCGTTGAAGTGGTGCGGTTTCGAGCGGTGTCGGTCGGGGTGCCACCCCCTCCCAACAAGCTCAATATTACCAGTGTTGACCCGAATTTGGAAGCGAAAGAGGGGCCTGACCAGGGTTTTTCCAATCCGGCCCCCTCGGCGGCCGGGGCGCTTCCCGCGCCCCGGCCCTCCGGGTTACGCCTTAGCTGTGGCCTTCGCCTTGCGCTTGGCCTTGACCTTGCGCAGCTTCAGGGGTCGGCCGGGCTCGGCATCCTCGACCAGTCCGGGGACGTCGTACGCGCAGATGGTGAGCACGTCGCCGAGGTCAGCCAGGAGGCGACGGGGAATCCCGCACCGGTTCCCGAACCCCCGGGAGTGGTGGACGCGGCCGCCGCGCTCGGTCATGGCGTCGGCGTACCACTCGCCTTCGCCAATGAGGCGGCTGGCCATGATGGTCACAGGGCGCCGTCGCGGGCCCGCCTGGATCGTGAGGCGGGCGGCCAGTCCAACCGAAACTCCCGCCTCGCCGACCTCCTCGGCGCGCTCCACCGTGTCCACCGTGACGCGGTAGCTGATCGACAGGCCGGACCTCGGGTGACGGGTGGTGACGACGGTGACGACCGGCCCAGGGGTCTCGCTGGCCTTCGTGGCGGCGGGGCGGGAGTTGCGGGTCTTGACGGTCATGTCCAGCACCTTTCAACGGGTTTCGAGTGGTGGTGTTGTTCGGGGTGCCACCCCCTTCCAACAAGTTCAATATTACCAGTACTAGACCGGATTCGGGAAGTCGAAAAGGGGGTCTGACCAGGGTTTTCTCGGAAATTCCATGATCCTTTAGGGGGTGTCCGGGCCCGGCCGACCCCCGTCCTTGCCAGCCGCTTTTCGGCGTCCGCCACGGCAGAGCGGCACCCGGCAGGCGGCCGGTCACGTAAACCGCCCAGGGATGCCGCCCTCCCCGGGCCGGTTCGCACTTCTTCGACGTCGGCCAGCTCCCCCTCGACCCCTCTTCGACCTCAGCCCATCGCAGTCACCACGACGGTGCCGCCGGTCGACGACGGCGCGGTGGAATCGCCTGCACCACAGCGGACTTCAGCCCGTCCCCCGGTCCCCGGGGGGCGGGCGTCCGGAGGAGCCCCCCGGGGCACGCGCAAGGGAGCGCCAGCGACCGCAGC
>NZ_JBHWES010000191.1:0-1761 GCF_042734105.1 Streptomyces sp. NPDC059679
GCCCAGCATGCGCTGGCGGCGGCGGCCGGTCCGGTCGGTGGCGGGACGTACTCGGGGGGCAGCAGGCATCAAGGCTTCAGCTCTTCCGGAGGGGACAGGGGCAACACGGCGGCGCGATTTAGGGTCGCGGCCGCGAATTTCCATGCCTCAGAGCCTAGGAAGCCGCCCTGGCCTGCAGCTTCGTACGCTTAGCCGAAATCCGAGTACATCAGTCGGCCGAATTCCTCCTCATCCAATTGAGGTATTCCGGCCGGCTTGGACGGTAAAGGCCGCGGTGTGGACCTGGCCCTGGTGCTTGAAATCCAGGAACAGGCGGTACGCGCCCGCGCTCGGTGCCGTCGCCATGAAGGAGATCTCGGGGCCGGGCTCCGTCCTGCCGTCTCCGGGCTCACCACCGGGGTGGACGTGCAGATAGGCGAGGTCCCCGGAGCGCAGGGCGACCAGGTGACCGTACGCGCCTAGATAGGGCTGGAGGTCCCGCACCGGCTTGCCGTCCTTGGTGACGGTCAGCCTCAGCTCGCTGCTCTTGCCCGGGGTCATGCCGCCGGCCAGCTCGACCTGGTACCCGTCGACGCGGGCCGTGGTGTCGCTCGCGGGCAGCTTCGCCGGCTCGTACGCTCCGGGCACGGCCAGGTCGGTGCCGAGCGTGAGCCCTTCCCCACCCTTGGGCGTGAAGTCGGCGAAGACCCGGTACGGGCCGGTCTCGGGCAGGGCCACGGATGTGGACCAGGTGCCGTCGGCCGCCCGGGTCGGGTGCAGATGACGGAAGGTCGCCAGGTCGCGTGAGGCGACGATCAGGTGCAGTTCCTTGTCGTTCTCGCGGTCGTACGCGGTGAGCGGGCGCCCGGTCGCCTCCCGCACGATGGCGAAGCTCAGATCGGCGCGCTTGCCCGGCTGGAGCCGCGGGGTCTTCAGATCGAGGCTGTAGCCCCCTTCGGATATCTGCAGGCCCCCGGGCGGGGAGAGCTCCTGGCCTCCGGCCTCGTCTTCTCCGCCGTGCTCATCTCCTCCGCCGTGCTCGCTCCCCTCGCCCCGCGCGCTGTCCGTATGCCCCTGGTGAGCCGCGCTCGCCGGCTCGGGCGAAATCTCGCCGACTCCGCTGCCCACGCCGTACGCGGTGCCGAAGGTGGCGGCGAGCGCGGCGGCGAATGCGGCGATCCGCAGTCCGGTCTTCATGACACATCCCTTGTCTCCTGGCCGCCGGCCTGCGGCCTTCACGTCACGCGGCGGAGCCGCATATCGACACCCCAAGTTACCCCCTGGGGGTATCAAGTCAACCCCGGGCCGCCCTTGTGGCCAATACGGGTGGGGGGTATACATGAAGGCGTCACCGATACCCTGCTGGGGTATCCACCGATCGATGACGGAGGACCACCCATGTCGGACTGCTGCACCCCCGGCGGAAGCTGCCACACCACGTCCACGACCAGCTACCGGGTCGAGGGCGTCGGCAGCGCCCACTGCCAGGGCGTCGTCGCCAAGGCCGTCGGTGCGCTGGACGACGTCAAGGACGTCGAGGTCGAGATCGGCACCGGACTGGTGACCGTGACGACCGCCACCAAGCCCGATGCGGCGTTCGACCAGCTGCTCGCCAAGACCGTCGACGAGGCGGGCTACGGCTTCGCCGGCCGCGTGGCCGCCGCGAACGCCTGATCCGTCCCACCCCGGGCGGGGCCGCCCCAGCCCCGGCCCCGCCCCCCCCCCCTGCAGGCAGGTTCCGAAAATTCCAACACCAAGTCCCGTGGCCGCGAGGTGGGAATA
>NZ_JBHWES010000192.1:0-1700 GCF_042734105.1 Streptomyces sp. NPDC059679
TTCGCTGTCAGGTCAGGGCGAAGTACCGCAGCCACAGGTATCCGGCGGCGATGGTGACCGTCACCGCGGTGACGGCCAGGCCGTACTTGGTGAACTGCCAGAACGAGATGGGCTGGCGGTTGCGTTCGGCGATCCCCAGGACCACGACGTTGGCGGAGGCGCCGATGGCGGTGGCATTGCCACCGAGGTCGGCCCCGAGCGCCAGCGCCCACCACAGCACATGGACACCGTCACCCCCGCCGAAGCCGTGCGCCAGGTCAGCGGTGATGGGAGCCATGGTGGCGACATACGGAATGTTGTCGACGACACCGGACAGCACGGCGGAACCGAACACCAGCAGCATCGTCGCGCCGAACTCGCTGCCACCGGTGGCGTCCGCCAGGGCACGGGAGACCTCCCCGATGACACCGGTCTCGATCAGCGAACCCACCATGATGAACAGCCCGGCGAAGAAGGCGAGCGTCGGCCACTCGACCTCCTTCAGCGCCTCACCCGTCTCCACCTTCGAGACAGCGATCAGCAGTCCGGCGCCGAGCAGGGCCACCACACTCGGCGCGTAGTGCAGCACCGGGTGTGCCACAAACCCGACGACGACCAGGGCGAGGACACCCAAGCCCTGGTACAGCAGCCGGTGGTCGCGGATCGCCTCCCGCTCCTCCAGCGCCATCACTTCGGCGGCGCGCTTCTCGTCGTACACGAACACCTCGCGGAACATCACCCGGCACATCACCACCAGAACGACGGTGAGGAGCGCGGCGATCGGCGCCAGATGGACCAGGAAGTCGTTGAAGGTCAGCCCGCCCCGGCTGGCGATGATGATGTTCGGCGGATCACCGACCAGGGTGGCGGTGCCACCGATGTTGGAGGCCATCACCTCGGCGATCAGAAAGGGTGCGGCGGGCAGGGCAAGGCGCTCGCACACCAGCAGGGTGACCGGGGCGACCAGCAGCACCGTGGTGACGTTGTCCAGCAGCGCCGAGGCGGCCGCGGTGATCACTATCAGCATCGCCATCACCCGGAAGGGCCTGCCGCGGGCGCGTTTGACCGACCAGATGGCCAAGTACTCGAACACGCCCGTCTGCCGCAGGACACCGACAATCGCCATCATCCCCAGCAGCAGGAAGATGACGTTCCAGTCGATCCCGGAGTGCTCGTCGAAGAACGCGGCCCCATCGTCGGTGGCGCCGATCGCGAGCATGGCCCCCGCCCCGGCCAGAGCTGCGGCCGTCCGGTGCACATGCTCGCTGATGATCGCCGCATACGCGATGACGAAAACGGCGATCGCCGCCCAGCTGTGCCAGTCGCTCATGTCACCCCAAGGAGTCGTTCCAGCAGATGCGCGGCGGTGATCACACCGAGCAGCCGGGAGCCACCGCGCTCCCGGCCCGGTTCCCGCTCCACCACCGCGATCAGCGGGCTGCGTTCGCGCGCCATGAGCGCGGCGACCTCCAGCGCCGTGTCATCCGGATCCGCGATGGGCGGCTTCCGGCGCTCCCTGGGCAGGCAGTCGGCCACCGGTCGTCCCGCCAGTGCCTGGCACAGCCGGTCCGCGTGCGGTTCGTCCACCACGGCAGCCAGCGTCGGATCCTCCAGCACATAGCCGGGGACCAGCAGCTTGACCAGCGCGGACGCGGGCAGCAGGGCGTACGGCTCCCCGTCGTCGTCCATCACCAGCACCCCGGGCAGCCGCTGCTCGGCCA
>NZ_JBHWES010000193.1:0-1673 GCF_042734105.1 Streptomyces sp. NPDC059679
ACCACACCCGAAACCGGCCACCCCGAATCATTCCAATCAACCAACACCCGCCGCCGCTCAACCTCACCCAACACATCAACCCGACCCACAGGCATGTCGGGATTGCTGGTGACCGTTTCCAGGACGCGTATCAGCCGATTGGCAAGCTCCTCGACCGTGGCAGGGTCGAAGATATCGGTACGGTATTCGAGCTGCCCGGTCAGCCCGTTGGGAGCGCTATTTGCCGTGCGTAGTTCGCTGAGGTTGACCGTGAGATCGAATTTGGCGGCGATACCGCCCAAAGGCTCATGGGTGACGTCCAGACCAGACAAGTCGAGATCTGGCTGGGCGTTGTTCTGGAAGGAGAGCATCACCTGGAACAGGGGGTGCCGCGCCATCGACCGCTCCGGGTTCAGCACCTCCACCAACCGCTCGAACGGCACATCCTGGTGGGCGTAGGCGGCCAGGTCCGTCTCCCGCACCCGTTCCACCAACTCACGGAACGTGGGATCGCCACTCACATCCGTACGCAACACCAGCGTGTTGACGAAGAAGCCGATGAGGTCGTCCAGGGCGTCGTCGGTACGCCCCGCGATCGGAGTGCCGATCGGGATATCAGTGCCCGCGCCCATCCGGGTGAGCAGGACGGCCAGGGCGGCCTGGACGGTCATGAACACACTCGTGCCGGTGTCATGGGCCAGCTCCACCAGCCGCCCATGCACCTCGGCCGGCACCCGCACCGCCACACTGCCACCCTCATGCGATGCCACGGCCGGCCGGGGCCGGTCCACCGGCAGCTCCAACTGCTCCGGCACACCCGCCAGGGCAGCCGTCCAGTAGGCCAGCTGCTGCGAGATCACACTGTCCGGATCGTCTTCGCTACCCAGAACCTCACGCTGCCACAAGGTGTAGTCCGCGTACTGCACCGGCAGCGCTTGCCATCCGGGCGCCTTGCCGTCGGCACGGGCCTTGTAGGCGATGGTCAGGTCCCGGGCGAAAGGCGCCAGCGACCAACCATCCGCGGCGATGTGATGCACCACGGCCAGCAGCACGAACTCATCCGGCCCCAACACAAACAGCCGCACGCGCACCGGTAGCGCGTCTGAGAGGTCAAACCCAGCACCGACCTCCCTGACCAGCGCCTCGGCCAGCTCCTCCTCAGCGGCCTCAATCACCACGAGCGACGGCACGGCCGCACCGGCCTCAACAATGTGCTGATGGGGCTGGCCGTCGGCCTCCGGAAAGATCGTCCGCAGACTCTCATGCCGCCCGACCACATCTCCCAGAGCCAGGCGCAGCGCATCGACGTCGAGCTGCCCCCGCAGTCGCAGCGACAACGGAGTGTTGTAGGTGCCCGACGGCCCTTCCATCTGCCCCAGGAACCACAGCCGACGCTGCGCGAACGACACCGGCACCACCCCGGGCCGCACCCTCGCGGCCAACGGCAGCCGCACCAGATCCGCGCCCTGATCCAGATGCGCGTCCAGGCCGGCCACGGTCGGCGACTCGAAAAGAGAACGGATGCTCAATTCCACACCCAGGGCACTGCGAATGCGACTGATCAGCCGAGTCGCGAGAAGCGAATGGCCGCCCAGCGCAAAGAAGTTGTCGTCGATTCCGACTTGGGTGGTTCCGAGGGTTTCGGCGAAGAGTTGGGTGAGGGTTTCTTCGTGTGGTGTGCGGGGTGGGCGTTG
>NZ_JBHWES010000194.1:0-1506 GCF_042734105.1 Streptomyces sp. NPDC059679
CCAGCGGACTACTGTGGGTGTCTCACCCATCGGACACCTGACAGGGAGGGGTGGCACGTGACCACCGAACTGCGTCGTCTGCGCAACTACATCGACGGGGAATTCCGGGACGCCGCGGACGGGCGGACCACGGAGGTGGTCAACCCCGCCACGGGCGAGCCGTACGCCACCGCGCCGCTCTCCGGCCCGGCGGACGTGGACGCCGCCATGGCCGCCGCCGCGGCCGCCTTCCCCACCTGGCGCGACCTGGTCCCGGGCGAGCGCCAGAAGGCACTCCTCAAGATCGCCGACGCCTTCGAGGCACGGGCCGAGGAACTGGTGGCCGTCGAGTCCGAGAACACCGGCAAGCCCCTCGCGCTCACCGCGAGCGAGGAGATCCCGCCCATGATCGACCAGATCCGCTTCTTCGCCGGCGCGGCGCGGATGCTGGAGGGACGCTCGGCGGGTGAGTACATGGACGGGCTGACCTCGATCGTCAGGCGTGAGCCGATCGGGGTGTGCGCGCAGGTCGCGCCGTGGAACTACCCGATGATGATGGCCGTGTGGAAGTTCGCCCCCGCTCTGGCGGCGGGCAACACCGTCGTCCTCAAGCCCTCCGACACCACCCCCGCCTCCACCGTGCTGATCGCCGAGATCATCGGCGGGGTGCTGACGGAGCTGGGCCACCCCCGGGGCGTCTTCAACGTCATCTGCGGCGACCGCGAGACCGGCCGGCTGATGGTCGAGCACTCCGTGCCCGCCATGGCCTCCATCACCGGCTCGGTGCGGGCCGGTATGCAGGTCGCCGAGAGCGCGTCGAAGGACATCAAGCGGGTCCACCTGGAGCTCGGCGGCAAGGCGCCGGTCGTGGTCTTCGAGGACACCGACATCCCCAAGGCCGTCGAGGACATTGCGGTCGCGGGCTTCTTCAACGCCGGCCAGGACTGTACGGCGGCCACCCGCGTGCTGGTCCACGCCTCGATCCACGACGAGTTCGTGGCCGCCCTGGCCAAGGCCGCCGCCGACACCAAGACCGGCGCCGCCGACGACGAGGACGTCCTCTACGGCCCGCTCAACAACGCCCACCAGCTCGCGCAGGTCAGCGGCTTCATCGACCGGCTGCCCGCACACGCCAAGGTCGAGGCGGGCGGCCACCGCGTCGGCGAGAAGGGCTTCTTCTACGCCCCCACCGTCGTCTCCGGGCTCAAGCAGCAGGACGAGATCATCCAGCAGGAGGTCTTCGGCCCGGTCATCACCGTCCAGTCCTTCACCGACGAGGCCCAGGCCGTCTCCTACGCCAACGGCGTGGAGTACGCGCTGGCGTCCTCGGTATGGACCAAGGACCACGCGCGGGCGATGCGGATGTCCAGGGCCCTGGACTTCGGCTGCGTCTGGATCAACACCCACATCCCGCTGGTCGCCGAGATGCCGCACGGCGGCTTCAAGAAGTCCGGCTACGGCAAGGACCTGTCCGCGTACGGGTTCGAGGACTACACCCGGATCAAGCACGTCATGACCTCGCTGGGC
>NZ_JBHWES010000195.1:0-1464 GCF_042734105.1 Streptomyces sp. NPDC059679
TGCTGGCGGAGATCGGCGACCGTAACGGCCACCGTCTGACCTTCGAGTACGACGTGCATGGCGCCCCGGCTGGGATTGTCCACAGCGGCGGCTACCACCTCAAATTCACCACCGCCGGCGGCCGTATCACCGCCCTGCACCTGGCGGGCGCCGACCAGGAGCTCATCCGCTACACGTACACGGACGGCAATCTGACCGAAGTGGTCAACTCCTGCGGACTGCCGCTGCGGTTCGAGTACGACGCCGAGCGCCGGGTGATCGCGTGGATCGACACCAACGGCCGCCGCTACGACTACGTCTACGACAACCGGGACCGCTGCATCGCCGAGGGCGGCGCCGAGGGCCATATCTCCCTGCACATCGACTACGGCCCTACGGATGAGCGGACCGGCCACCGGGTCACCACCGTCACCACGGCCGAGGGCGACACCACCCGCTATCTGGTGAACGACCGCTGCCAGGTCATCGCCGTCACAGACGCCATCGGCAACACGGTCCGCACCCGGCGGGACCGTTACGGCCGCGCCCTCTCCCGTACCGATGCCCTGGGCCGGACCACCGGCTACACCTACGACGCGGCCGGCCGGCTGACCTCCCTGACCACCCCCGACGGACATCAGCGGACCGCCGCCTACAACGACCTGGGCCTGCCGGTGGAGGTCACCCACGCGGACGGGGCCACCTGGCGCTACGCGTACGACGAGCGCGGCAACCGCACCACCGCCACCGACCCGTTGGGCAACACCACCCACTACGCCTACGACGACCACGGCCACCTGGCCTCGACCACCAACGCACTCGGCGACACCACCCACATCCGCTGCGACCCGGCCGGGCTCCCCGTCGAGATCACCGATCCCCTGGGCGCGGCCACCGCCTACCACCGCGACGCCTACGGCCGCCCCACCGCCATCACCGACCCGCTCGGCGCCACCACCCGCGTGGAGTGGACGGTGGAGGGCAAGCTGTCACGGCGTATCGCCCCGGACGGCGCCGAACAGCGCTGGACGTACGACGGCGAGGGCAACGTCACCGCTCATGTGGACGCCGGCGGCGGCCTGACGACATACGAGTACACCCACTTCGACCTACTGGCCGCCCGGACCGACCCGGACGGAACCCGCCACGAGTTCACGCACGACACCCAGCTACGCCTCACCCAGGTCACCAATCCACAGGGTCTGACCTGGACCTACGAGTACGGCCCGACCGGCCGCACACTCAGCGAGACGGACTTCGACGGGCGCACCCTCACCTACGCGTACGACGCGGCAGGCCAGCTGGTCTCCCGCACCGATCCCCTGGGCCAGACCGTCTCCCTCGAATACGACGCCTGCGGCCGGGTCGTGCGCAAGGACGCCGACGGTCAGGTCAGCACCTTCTCCTACGACCCCGTGGGGCGGCTGATGGAGGCCGTCGGCCCGGAGGTGGCACTGACGTACCGGCGGGACCGGATGGGCCGGG
>NZ_JBHWES010000196.1:0-1455 GCF_042734105.1 Streptomyces sp. NPDC059679
AACAGCAACCGCTGCTGCGGATCCATCGCCAACGCCTCACGCGGCGAAATACCAAAGAACCCCGCATCGAACTCACCCGCCGCATGCAGAAACCCACCCTCACGCACATACGACTTCCCCACCGCATCCGGATCCGGGTCGAACAACCCCTCCAGATCCCACCCACGATCCTCCGGGAACCCCGACACCGCATCGCCGCCCGACACCACCAACCGCCACAAGTCCTCCGGAGACACCACCCCACCCGGAAAACGACACCCCATCCCCACGACGGCAATCGACTCGTGGGCGTCTTCTTCTATTTCGCGCAGCCGTTCCCGGGTCTCGTGCAGTTCCGTGACGGCCTGCCTGAGGTAGGAGCGGAGCTTGTCTTCGTTGTTCACAGTGATTCCCCCTTGCTGCGACTCGGCACGTCCGCTCTGCTCTGGTCTCAGACCTTGTTGTCGAGAAAATCGAAGAGTTCATCGTCGCTGGCTTCCGCAAAGCGGTCGGCGGAATGCGCAGCTTCTGCGGCAGCCGCGCTCCCCTCGTCGTACTTCTCGACCAGATGCCGGATCCTTTCCAGAACGCGGACCCTGGCATCCGTGGCCTGCAGCATTTCCGACAGTGCGATGTCGAGCTGGTCGACGTCGCCCAGGAGCTCCTTCTCCAGTTGTTCCTCGCCCGGCAGAAGCTCGGAGAGAAGGTGGTCGGCCAGCGCGCCCGGGGTCGGATAGTCGAAGGCCAAGGTGGCGGGAAGGCGCATGGCCGCGGCTCGGCTCAGGCGGTTGCGCAGCTCGACCGCGCTCAGGGAGTCGAAGCCGAGCTCCTTGAACGGTTGGTACGGCTTGACCGCCGTCGACAGCGTATGGCCGAGTACGTCCGCGGCCTGTGAGCAGACCAGTTCCAGGAGCAGGGTCCGGCCCTCGTCCTTGGTCAGTCCGATCAGCCGGTCGGGCAGCGAGGCCGGCGATGCCTGGTCGATCGGCCGGCTGCCGTCCGCCACGCCGGTGGCCCTGTCAGCAGGCTTGTGTACGAGTTCCCTCACGATGGAGGGCAGCGTTCCCTCGAATGCCTGCCGGCGGAGGTCCGCCGGGTCGAGGCGGAGCGGCAGGAGGAAGGTGTCGCCCGTGCCCAGGGCTGCGTCGAAGAGCCGCAGCCCTTCTGTCGACGGCATCTCGGCGAGCCCAAGACGCGCGATACGCCGCATGGCCACCTCGTCGAGATGCCCGGTCATACCGCTGCGCTGCTCCCAGAACCCCCATCCGAGGGCGGTGGCCGGGAGCCCACCGGCGGCGCGATGGGCGGCCAGAGCCTCGAGAAACGCGTTGGCCGCAGCGTAATGTCCCTGCCCCGCGCTGCCGAACGTGGCCGCAGCGCCGGAGAAGAGGACGAAGGCGGAGAGGTCGAGGTGGCGGGTCAGTTCGTGGAGGTTGACCGCCGCATCGATCTTGGGCCGCAGGACCGCGTCCATTT
>NZ_JBHWES010000197.1:0-1361 GCF_042734105.1 Streptomyces sp. NPDC059679
GTGGAGGAGTGTGTGTTGGAGGCGCCGTTGGTGGTGCCGGAGCGTGGTGGTGTGGCGGTGCATGTGAGTGTGGGCGCTCGGGATGAGGGCGGGCGACGCGCGGTAGTGGTGCGCTCGCGTCGCTCCGATGGTGACGCTGCCGTTGAGGATGCGTGGCTGGTGCATGCGCGTGGTGTGCTGTCCGAGACTGGCACCGGTCCGGGAGCCCAGCAGGGGATGTGGCCGCCGGTTGGTGTGGGGCGGGTTGATGTGGATGGGTTGTATGAGGGGTTTGCGGTGGCGGGGTATGACTATGGGCCGTTGTTCCGTGGGGTGCGGGCGGTGTGGCGGGGTGAGGATGAGGTGTTTGCGGAGGTGGCTCTTGACGACGGAGTGGTGCTGGATGGTTTTGCTGTCCATCCGGCCTTGTTGGATGCGGCGTTGCATCCGTTGGTGCTCCTTGATCCGGACGATGGGCAAGGTGTGAGCCGGGCGCGGCTGCCGTTCTCCTGGACCGGAGTCACACTCCACGCCTCAAGCGCGCGAACGCTGCGGGTACGGTTGCGCGCGACCGGACCTGACACGGTGCGCATCCAGGCCACCGACGAAACCGGAACCCCCGTAGCGTCCGTGGAGTCGCTGGTCCTGCGCCCCGTCACTCCGGAGCAACTGGTGAGCAGTCGCCAGGAAGATGCCCTTCACCACCTTCGATGGGCACCAGAAACCCCTGCCATGTCGACCGTGCGGCCTTCAGAGTCTCAGCAGTGTGCGGTGCTTGGCGCTTCGTCTTTGGTTCCATTGAGCGAGGGATGCCCGGTCTTCGCTGACCTGGCCGCGCTACGAGACGCGGTGGAGAAGGGCGCGCCAGTGCCTGACATGGTGGTGGCCGTCTTCATCTCGCAGGAGGCGTCATCGTCGCAGGGACTGGCCGTTGCGGCGCGACGGAACGCAGCAGCCGCCCTCGCGCTGGTGCAGGGATGGTTGGCTGATGAGCGGTTTGTGGAGTCGCGCTTGGTGGTGGTGACTCGGGGTGCGGTGGCGGTGGGTGCGGGGGAGGACGTGGTGGATCTGGCGCATGCTCCGGTGTGGGGGCTGATGCGTTCGGTGCAGCGTGAGCATCCGGATCGGGTGTGGCTGGCGGATGTGGATGAGGCTGATGAACTCCCGCTGCCGTTGTTGATGGGGCTGGCGGATGGAGCGGAGCCGCAGGTTGCGGTGCGCGACGGGGCCGTGCGCGTGCCCCGGCTGGTGCCTCGCTCCGGAGGCGCTTCCCTCGGTCCGGAAGCTGCGGTGGGGTGCTTGGACCGGTGGTCGGGGACGGTGTTGATCACGGGGGGTACGGGGACGTTGGGTGCGTTGCTGGCCCGGCATCTGGTGACCGT
>NZ_JBHWES010000198.1:0-1304 GCF_042734105.1 Streptomyces sp. NPDC059679
TTACTTTCGTGGTGTTCCGCCCCCCATTTATTCCCGGGGGGGTGCGGGCCCCCTCTTTTTTGGGGGGGCGCCCCCCCCGGGCCCCCCCCCTCAACCGCCGTGCGGCGGCGGTCAATTGTGGCCGAAGCTCTTCTGCCGGTCCTTACGGGCGGTGCTCGAAGGGGCCGTCGCCGGGCCGCCCTCCGACTGCATGGCCTGCGACTGCGCGTCCGTCTGGGAGTTCTGCGCCTGCTCACCCGGACGGTCGGCCATCCCGCGGCCCTGGCGCTGCTGCTGCTTGCGGTCGCGGTTCCGGTTCTTAGCCATGGTGCTGTGCCTCCAGTTGGGATCGCCCCCCAAGGGAAGAGCCCTCCGGGAAGAAACACTGACACGCCCGAGCGAAGGTTGCATTTCGGGCAATTACGGTGAGTGAGAAGGGGGGTCTTCGAGGGTAGGCCGTATCCGCCACGCCAGTGATCCAGTTCGGACTGATAACCCCGGTACGGTCGGGCAGACTCCAGTTGAGACCGAAGACAGGAAAACGAGCACGGCTGTGCACGGGGGGCAACCGAGGACCGCTTCAGGAAAGAGGGTGGAACGTGGACCGCTGCGTCGTCCTGGTGGACGCCGGCTATCTGCTGGGCGCCGCCGCGAGCCTGCTTGCCGGGGAGCCAGCCCGGTCCCGCATCTCCGTCGACCACGCGACCCTCATCCAGGGACTGCGCGAGCGCGCCGAAGCCGAGACCGAGCGACCGCTGCTGCGCATCTACTGGTTCGACGGAGCCCCCGACCGCGTCCCCCAGCCCGAGCACCGGCGGCTGCGCGTCATGCCCCGGGTCACCGTCCGGCTGGGTGCACTGACCCGCAGCGACGGCCGCTGGGCGCAGAAGGGCGTGGACGCCGCCATGCACGCCGAGCTGACCGAGCTGGCCCGTAACCGCGCCTGCTCCGACATCGTGCTCGTCACCGGCGACGGCGATCTGCTGCCCGGCCTGATGTCCGCCAAGGAACACGGTGTGGCCGTCCACCTGTGGGCCGTCCAGGCCGCCGACGGCGACTACAACCAGTCGGAGGACCTGGTCGCCGAGGCCGACGAGCGGCGGGTCCTGGACCGCGCCTGGATCACCCGGGCCGTCCGCGCCAAGGACCTCACCGGGGCGTGCGCGCCCGTCTCCGAGCCCCGGCCGGAGATCGCGGCCATCCTCTCCGCCCCGCTGCCCGAGACCGCCGCCGCGGCCGCCGCGGGCGCGGTGAGCGGTGTCTCCGGGGTGCCGGGCGTCCCCGGCGACCTGGCCCCGGGCCGTAACGGCGCCACGCGGCCGGGC
>NZ_JBHWES010000199.1:0-1286 GCF_042734105.1 Streptomyces sp. NPDC059679
CGCGATCTCCCACAGCCCGTCCGGAACAATCCAACTCCACGTACCCCGCCCCATGCCCGGGGCAACGACGCCTCACCACATAGGACACGGTCTAAGTCAGGCGCTGACGACGGCAACGAGCCACCATCGCCGACGGACTCTGTCCACTGACGTTGCCGTCAACTACTGCCGTCAAACACCTCTGAAGCCCGACCAGTCGCGTCTGGTGGAGCTTCAGGTTTCTGAAGCAATGGCTTCGAGATGCGTTCAGGGCTGATCAATCCCGTTTTTGGAGCCCTTCGGGTACCGGGTCACCTACCCGCCAGCGCTCCGAGCTTGATCCCGCAGTTCTGGCGACAGCGAGGTGGTCGAGGCGCTCGCGGAGTTCCTTGATCTGGTCGAGGGCGTCCTCGAGTGCGTCGGCGAGTGCGTCCATGCGGACTCGGGTCTGCATCTCCTCGGGGCTGGGGCCGGTCGTGCCTACGTTGCCGCGCTGACCAGCCGTGTCGGCACATTGACGACCGGCGAGCTCCAGCCGAGTCCCGTCGCCGCTCCATCCCGCCCGGCAGGGGCACCACGGCGTACCTCCCGCTGCTCCTGCCGGGCCCTGCGACCCCCTCTCTTCTCTTCCTCCCCGCCGACGTGTCTGCGTGCCGTGCGGCAGAAAGGCCATGCCCGCATCGACCACCCGCACCACCCCCATACCCCCGAACACCCCGGGCTCCGTCCTCACCCTGTTCACCTCCCTCGCCGCCGCCGGCAAGCTCCCCGGCCTCATGCGGCAGCTCACCTCGCTCGGCGGATGCGCCCAACCCGTCCGGCTCGACGGCCACCGCACCGAGGTCCACACCACCACCGGGGAGGTCCTCCGCCACCTGGACTCCGCCCAGCTCCCGGCCGGTGCCTGCTGATGCGGTGCGGCAACCGCCGCGCCACCCGCTGTCCCTCGTGCGCGGAGATCTACCGGCGGGACACCTACCAGCTCATCTCCGCCGGCCTGCGCGGCGGCAAAACCGTCCCCGAGACCGTCGCCACCCACCCCCGCGTCTTCGCCACCTTCACCGCCCCGTCCTTCGGACCGGTCCACAACCGCCCCACCAGCACTCGCAGCAAGACCGTACAGCGCTGCCGCTGCGGCACCGTCCACGCCGAGGACGACCCCCGCCTCGGCTCGCACGTCCCGCCCCACGGCTCCCTCCGGAACGCCGACGGCCCCACCAGAAGCCGCGTGGGGGCGGCGGCGTCCGGCTGCGGTGGCGTCAGCGGTGGCGTCAAAATATAACCGGTGGGTCCCACCGCCGCCGAGT
>NZ_JBHWES010000200.1:0-1191 GCF_042734105.1 Streptomyces sp. NPDC059679
TGGGCTGCTGGGGCAGCATCCCGCCTACGTCATCTACACCTCCGGCTCCACCGGCCACCCCAAAGGCGTGGTCATCCCCCACCAGGCCCTGCTCAACTACACCGCCCGATGCCCCCAGGCCTACCCCAGCCTCACCGGAGCCACCGTCCTCCACGCCTCCGTCTCCTTCGACGCCGGCGTCACCGTCCTCTACGGCGCCCTCATCTGCGGCGGACGCGTCCACATCACCACCCTCACCCCCACCACACCCCACACCCCCGGTGACACACCCATCACCTTCATGAAACTCACCCCCAGCCACCTCCCCCTCCTCGAACACACCACCCTCCAACCCACCGGCCAACTCATGCTCGGCGGCGAAGCAGTCCCCACCGAAGCCGTCCACACCTGGCAAACCCAACACCCCCACACCCCCGTCATCAACCACTACGGCCCCACCGAAACCACCGTCGGCGCCACCGACCACCCCATCCCCCCACCCACCACCAACACACCCACCACCACACCCACCACCGGCACCGTCCCCATCGGCCGACCCATGTGGAACACCCACACCTACATCCTCGACCACACCCTCCAACCCACCCCCATCGGAACCCCCGGCGAGCTCTACATCGCCGGCACACAACTCGCCCGCGGATACCTCCACCGCCCCACCCTCACCGCCGAACGCTTCACCCCCAACCCCTACGGCCCACCCGGCACCCGCATGTACCGCACCGGCGACCTCGCCCGCTGGAACCACGACGGCACACTCCACTACCTCGGCCGCACCGACACCCAAATCAAAATCCGCGGCTTCCGCATCGAACCCACCGAAATCGAAGCCGCCCTCACCACCCACGACACCATCACCCAAGCCACCGTCCTCGTACGCGAAGACCAACCCGGCGACAAACGCCTCACCGCATACGCCGTACCCACCAACCCCGAAACAGGCATCGACACCACACACATCCTCCGCACCCTCCGGGACCGACTCCCCGACTACATGGTCCCCACCACACTCATCACCCTCAACCACCTCCCCCTCACCCCCAACGGAAAACTCAACCACAAAGCCCTCCCCACCCCCCACAACACCCCAACCACCACCCAACGCCCACCCCGCACACCACACGAAGAAACCCTCACCCAACTCTTCGCCGAAACCCTCGGAACCACCCAAGTCGGAATCGACGACAACTTCTT
>NZ_JBHWES010000201.1:0-1169 GCF_042734105.1 Streptomyces sp. NPDC059679
TTCCTGCGTGGTCTGGATGCTTTGGCGGCTGACGAAGCCCACACCGCTGTCGTCACCGGTACCGCGAGGAAGACGGGTGATCTGGGCAAGGTGGTGTTCGTGTTCCCCGGGCAGGGTGGTCAATGGGCCGGGATGGGACTGCGACTGCTGGAGACCTCACCCGTCTTCGCCCAATCCATCCAAGCCTGCGAACAAGCCCTCGCCCCCCACACCAACTGGACCCTCACCGACATCCTCCACCGCCCCCACACCGACCCCCTATGGCAGCACGCCGACATCATCCAACCCGTCCTCTTCGCCCTCATGACCTCCCTCACCACCCTCTGGCAATCCCACGGCATCCACCCCGACGCCGTCATCGGCCACTCCCAAGGCGAAATCACCGCCGCCCACATCAGCGGAGCCCTCACCCTGGAAGACGCCGCGAAAATCGTCGCCCTGCGCAGCCAAGCCCTGCAAACCCTCCGCGGCACAGGCGCCATGGCCTCCATCCCACTACCGGCCGACCACGTCACCGAACTGCTGCGCACCACCTGGCCGGACCAACTATGGGTGGCCGCCGTCAACGCCCCCACCGCCACAGTGATCTCCGGCGACACCCAAGCCCTCACACAAGCGCTCGAACACTACCGGGACCAAGGCATCGACGCGAAACAGATCCCCGTCGACTACGCCTCCCACTGCCCCCACATCCAGACCGTGGAACACCAACTGTCACACCTCTTACGGGACATCACCCCACAAGCCGCCACCACCCCCTTCTACTCCACCACCGACAACCAATGGACCGACACCACCACCCTCACCCCCCACTACTGGTACCGAAACCTCCGCCAACCCGTCCACCTCGCCCAAGCCATCACCAACCTCACCCACCAAGGCCACCACACCTACATCGAAATCAGCCCCCACCCCACCCTCACCCCCGCCATCCAAGAAACCACCAACACCACCAACACCCCCACCACCGTCATCAGCACACTCCGCCGCAACCACAACGACACCCACCAAATCCTCCACGCCCTCGCCCACGCCCACACCACCGGCCACCCCATCAACTGGCACCCCACCCACCAACACCACACCCACACCGACCTGCCCACCTACCCCTTCCAACACCAACGCTACTGGCTCAACACACCCACCCACACAGGAGACGTGACGGCCGT
>NZ_JBHWES010000202.1:0-1065 GCF_042734105.1 Streptomyces sp. NPDC059679
GGGGCCTTGACCTGGGCTGAGCTACGTCCTACGTTATCGCCCACTAACATTTGTCGAAAGGGTCGGTATGGACTTCATCCTCATGTCTGAGGGGGACACCCCGGTCGGGCTTACGCATGAGCACCGCTACCGGGAGCTTGTGGAGGAGGTTCTGCTTGCGGAGCGGGTTGGCTTCGATGCCTTCGGTAGTTCCGAGCAGCATGTTGCTCTGGGTACGGCTTCGGTCTCCGCTCCGGAGGTGCTTTACCCGTACCTGATGGCTCTGACGAGCCGGATGCGGTTCATCCACCTGGTGACGCTGCTGCCGACGCGGATGAACCATGCGCTGCGCGTCGCGGAGCGTGTGGCGACCGAGGACATCCTGTCCAACGGCCGTGTCGAGCTTGGTACCGGGCGCGGCAACACCACGCTCGCCCTGCGCGCGTTCGAGGTGGACCCTTCCGAGAACAAGGCTCAGTGGCGTGAGGGCATCGAGCTGATCCGGAGCGCGTTCCTCAACGACGTGTTCTCGTACGTGGGCAAGCACTACAAGGTTCCGCCGCGCAGCCTGGTCCCCAAGCCCCTGCAGGGTCCCTACCCGCCCATTTCGGCTGCCGCCGGCAGCCCGAGCTCGGTCGAGACGGCCGCCTCGATGGGTATCGGCGCCATCATGGGCGGCCTCTACCTCGGGTTCGACCTCGTCGAGAACATGGTCAAGCTCTACGACGACACTCTCGCCGCCACCAACCACCCCTACCCGATCACGCCGCGCAAGATGGTCGCGGTCGCCGGTGGTATGCACTGCGCCGAGACCACTGCCCAGGCCCGCCTCGAGGCGAAGCCCCTGTTCGAGATGGCCAAGCTGTCCACCGACGCATATGAGCGCCTGTCGAAGCTGTCGAAGGACTACGCCTACATGGGCGCTGTCAAGGACATCGACTTCAACGACGAAGAGTACATGTTCGAACGCTCCCAGGGCTTCATGGTCGGCGACCCCGAGCACTGCATCGAACACGTACAGCGATACGCGGACATGGGCGTCGAAGCACTCGTCCTGCGTGTCGACAGCCTGCCCCACGACCAGCT
>NZ_JBHWES010000203.1:0-1034 GCF_042734105.1 Streptomyces sp. NPDC059679
CTCTACGAACAACACCCCACCTACAAACAAGCCATCGACACCTGCGCCGAAATACTCCAACCCCACCTCAACCACGACATCCGAAAAATCCTCTACCCCACCAACACCACCGACACCAACACCGCCCAACACCTCCTCCAACAAACCCAATGGGCCCAACCCGCACTCTTCACCACCGAATACGCCCTCATACAACTCTGGAAACACTGGGGAATCACCCCCCACACCCTCATCGGCCACTCCCTCGGCGAACTCATCGCCGCCCACACCGCCGGAATCTTCACCCTCCCCGACGCACTCCACCTCACCGCACAACGCGCACAACTCATGCAACAACAACCCCCCGGCACCATGATCAACATCAACGCACCCCGCCACCACATCGAACCAACCCTCCCCCCACAACTCACCATCGCAGCCCACAACACCCCCAACGACTGCGTCATATCAGGCCCCACCCACCACATCCAACAATACAAACAAACCATCAAACACAAAGGCTGGACCACCCGCACCATCACCACCCAACACGCCTTCCACCACCCCCTCATGAACCCCGCCGCCCAACAACTCCACACCACCCTAAAAAACACCCCCCACCACCCACCACACACACCCATCATCACCAACACCACCGGCACCCACCTCACCCCCCAACAAGCCCAAAACCCCCACCACTGGGCCCACCAAATCACCACCACCGTCCACTACACCCAAACCATCACCACCGCCACCCACAACACACCCCACCCCATCCTCCTCGAAATAGGACCCGGAAACACCTTCACCACCCTCGCCCGACACACCACCCCCACCCCCACCCTCACCTCACTCCCCCACCCCAAAGACCCCCGCACCCCCACCCAAACCATCACCCACACCCTCGGCCAACTCTGGCAACACGGCACCACCCCCAACTGGAACAACCACAACCCACAAACCACCCACCAAAAACCCCAACGCATCCCCCTCCCCACCTACCCCTTCCAACACCAACACCACTGGCTCCCCCACCCCACCAAAACCACCACAGC
>NZ_JBHWES010000204.1:0-1030 GCF_042734105.1 Streptomyces sp. NPDC059679
GCCTCCCCGTCACCCCCGCCCTCCTGACCGGTGAACCACCACGTACGCCCCGTGGCCGGGTCGGTGAGCGTGTAGTCGCCCTCCACCGTGCGCTCCAGCGGCCAGCGCGGGCCCAGCTCCGGCAGCGTCGGCAGGCCGGGCGCCGGGTGCGGATACGACAGCAGCAGTCCGTCCTCGGCGACGAACACCACACCCCGCGCCCCGATCTCCAACCGCTGATCAGCCGTGCTCGACCACGACGGCCCGAACCACCGCCCCGCCCGATACCCCGACTCCACCCGCCGCACGAACACCAGCGGCAACGCCCCCGGCAACACCACATCCCGCTGCGCCAGAAACATCCGCCCCGACGCCAGATCCACCGGATCCGTATGACCCGCGGTCTTCGCTCCATCCGGCGTCGCATGCGGCGCCGCCCCATCCCTGGCCAGCGTCTGCAACCCCGGCCGCTCCGCCCTGGCCAAGGTCGCGGGCAACCGCTCGGCGGCCGTGACGGCCGCCTTCGCACCACCCAGCCCCTTGGTTCCGATCAACTCCGGCACCAGGCGCCCCACACCCTCCGACGGATCCTTCTGGAAGGTGTCCCACATGCCCTTGAGCGCGGTGCGCGGGTCATTCGCCATCCGCAGCAGACCAGCGGCGGTGTTGTTGAGGTTGGTCACGTACTCGGCGGGGTGGGTGAGGTTGTACAGGTCCATCGGGTTCACCGACCGGACGAAGTTCAGCAGACCCGCTGTGCCCTTGACCACGCCGCCCAGGAAGTGGCTGGTGTCCAGGGACAGCCCCGCCAGCCCGTCCCCCACCTGCCGGGCGTACGACGGCTTCTTCGGTGCGGCATCGCGCGCCGCCTCCACCGCCGTCTTCGCCACTCCATGTGCCTCGTTCCGCTGCCGCCGCGCCTCCTGCAGCACATCCTGCGCGGCCTTGATGTCAGCGGCCCCCGGATCGTGGAACGCACCCGGCTTGTCCGGCAACGAAGACGGATCCCGCTTGTCGGCCGGCAGCGCGTTGTACGCGTCCGCCGCCTTGT